>DASXNH010000168.1:0-22458 GCA_036495195.1 Candidatus Dormiibacterota bacterium | reverse complement strand
AGGCTGGTGCGGCGGAGAGGAGTTGAACCTCCACGTCCTTGCGGACACTAGCTCCTGAAACTAGCGCGTCTGCCATTCCGCCACCGCCGCTTTTGGGGGCGACGCCAAAGTATACCGGCGGCCCGTCCGGCGGCCTCCTAGCTGGTGATGAACAGCGTGTGCCAGGCCGCCTCGACCAGCTCCAGCGTGAGCTGCGGGCGCACGCCGCGCGCCGCCGAGACGTCCACGAGCCGCTCGAGCAGGTCGCGCGGATGGTTGCCGCGCAGCGGCCGGCCGCTGTACAGGCTGCGGATCAGCTCCAGCGCGGTCGGGTCGGGCGGGATCGTCAAACGATCGCGCTCGCGCTCGAAGATCCGGCACCACATCTCCCATGTCGGGTCCGGCATCATCACCTTGTACGAGAGGCGCCGAAGGTAGGCCTCGTCCAGCAGCTCGCCAGGCTTGAGGTTGGTGGACAGCGCGAGCTGGGCCCAGAACGGGACCTCGACCTTGCGGCCACTCGACGTCAGGTTCATGTAGTCGATCTCCTGCTCCAGCGGGACGAGGAGTCGGTCGAGGATCTGCTTGGGCGACACACGCTGGCGGCCGAGGTCGTCGACGAGCAGCACGCCGCCATTGGCCTTGACCTGCAGCGGAGCCCCATAAGTTCGGCTTCCCTCCTCGAAAGTGGGATCGAACATGTCGAGCTGAAACTCGCCGCCCACCTGCACGAGAGGCCGGGCGATCCTGCGCCAGCGCTTGTCTGCAGGCTGGTGCTGCTCCAAATGATGCATCGAGCCGTCGAAGATCGTCATCACCTCGCCACCGCCGATGTCGAGCGCGACAGGGATGACGATCGGCCCGCCGAGCAGCGCCGGGATACGCCGGGCGAGCGTCGTCTTGCCGTTTCCGGGCGCCCCGTAGATGAAGATCGAGGAGCGTGAGTTGACTGCGGCGCGCACCGCTTCGACCACGCCTGGAGCCAGCTCGATCCCGTGCAAGGCCATGGTGACCTTGGTCAGGTCGAGGGTGCCGGGCTTCGCGGCCTCGGCCAGGACGAGCTTGTACTCATGCATCGACACGGGAGCCGGCCCCGAGTAACGCGTGCTGGAGGCGGCGATCTCGTCGCTACGAACCCGTCCCTGCTTGGTGAGCGCATAGGCCATGCGCTCGGGCAGCGGTCGGCCCAACCACGGTCCCTGCTCCGGCGCCAATCCCAGGGCATCGAGGAAGTTCGAGCTCGTCAGCGCCTTCAGGATCGGTTCCACCGCGGCGAAAGGAAGGGCCAGCTGCTCCGCGACCTCGAAGCCGGTGAACCGCGTCGCGGTCGAAGCGAGCCGTAGGACCATACCCTCGATGAGCGTGCGGTTGATTTCCGGCGGCGGCGGGGGCTCGATGTCCTGTCCATTGGCGGGAATCGCCGCCGCCGGGATCGGCTGCGGCTGATCGACGTGCTCGAGGATGGCCGCGAACAGCTTCTTGCCAAAGCGCGCCCTGTCGGCGTGGTCGGGCTGCTCGCCCTCGCGCCGGCGGCTGATCCAGTCCGGCAGCTCCTTGAATACAACCGTGTTGCCGATGAGGAGCTGGACGAGATCAGGCTCGGCGGTCGTCACTCGGACCGCGATGCGGACGAGATAGCCCTGGCTCTTCAGCGCGGACCAGCTGCGTTCCCACGCGACCTCGTTGCGGCCCGACCACGTCTGTCGCACAGTCCGGTCGCGCGCCAGCGTGACGTCCTTCCGATTCTGATAGCGGCGTCGCACGAGCTCGGTGACGTCCTTGTCGACGTCCTCCGCGACCAGGGCCGCGAGCGGCAGAGCGCGGTCATCGACGGCCGGCCGGTTCTTGATCTCGAAGATTGTGTTCGCGGTCGGCGCGAGGGCGCGGATGACGCTGGCGTGCCGAGGACAGAAAGGGGTCCGCTCTATGAACTGGATGTGCTTGCGGCACCACCAGCTCTTGCACTCCCGACCGGTCAGGTCCTTGTACGCGCATGCCCAGCCGCGACGCTCGGCGCAGTCGCTGAACGTGCATACGCCCGGCGGCTTGGAGCTGTCGGGCTTGAGAGGAGGTTGCGACTTCGGCATGTCGACCTCGTGCACCTGCACCGGCAGCTGGTCGGAGATCGCTTCCGCGGGCGGCTGCGCCGCGGCGGGCTTCGGCATGTAGTGGAACGCGCCCGAAAATTCTTCGCACGTCTGGAACCGCTGGCTGCGATCCTTCGCCGTCGCCTTCCAGATGATCTCCATGATCGGCGAGGGAATCGCAGTCGAAGCTCGGGGACGGTCAAACACCTGTGAGTGCAGCACCGCCGGCAGCTGTCCAGTGAATGGCGGCTCGCCGTGCAGCAGCTCGTACAGGATCATCCCCAAGGAGTAGATGTCGGAGCTCGCGTCCACCTGCTCGCCCTTGACCTGCTCGGGCGCCATGTACGCGGGCGTCCCGACCATGCTGCCGGTGGCCGTGAGTCGGTGCTTGTCGTCGATCAGCTTGGAGATGCCGAAGTCGAGAATCTTGGTCTTGCCGCGGTTGGAGATGAGGATGTTGTCCGGCTTCAGATCGCGGTGCACGATGCCGTAGTCGTGAGCGACACCGACGGCTGAGAGCAGCTGCTGTACAAGGTCGACCGACACGTCCACGCTGAACCGCCCGTACTCGTCGAGCCACGAGCGCATGGAGCGCCCCTCGACCCATTCCATGACGATGAAAAGAACCGGGCCGTCCTCATCGAAGTCGTAAACGCGGACGATTCCCGGATGGTTGAGGGCGGCCACGGTGGCCGCTTCGCGGTGGAATCGCTGGCGAAAGCTGGCGTCGCTCGAGTACTGCTCGGCGAGCACTTTGATGGCGACGGGAATCTCCAGGCGAGGGTGCGTCGAGCGATACACCACGCCCATGGCACCGCGCCCGAGCTCTGCCTCGATTGGATACTTGCCGAGTTGTGTGGTACTCACCCTTGGCCTAGTGAGAAGTCAGTATGCCGCACGTTACCGAGACAGCTTGAATGTAAGCTCCGACCAGGGCCCCGATGCCGGTGCGTATTTACTTGAAGACGCTCAGTGGCATGTAGAAGGAAACCCCGAAGTTCGGCTGGTCCACGATCTGGCTGACGCGAAGGTCGCCGGCGAGGCTGCAGAGGATGTAGGCGTCCTCGCGGCTCAGGCCGTGATCCGCTTCCAGCCAGGCGATGCTGTCGCGGACGGCGTTCCGCGCGTTTTCCATCAGGTCCGGGCCCAGTGCGCACACGGCGTGATAGCCGGCCGCATCGCTTCGCGGCTGGAGCGGCTTCGCCGGCGTCAAAAAGTGATAGCTCCAGGGCCGCAAGGACCTGCCCTTGACCACGTTGAACCGCAGCGAGAAGGTCATCGGACATTCGATCCCGGTAACGCAGACCTCGCCGTCTCCCTGCGCGCCGTGGCAATCGCCGGCTGAGAACATGCCGCCTTTGACGAACACCGGCAGATACAGCTTTGTGCCCACGGTGAGGTGCCTCGTGTCAATGTTGCCGGCCCCCTTCGTCGGAGGCAGCACTGCGTGGGGTCCTGGTTCATCCGTCGCCACGCCCATCGTTCCGCAGAACGGCTCGATGGGGATGTGGATGTCCTGGCGCAGCTCAGCCGACGTTCGGTCGCCCAGCTCGAAGTAACGGACGTACGGGTCCGGGAAATCCGCGGCCAGCAGGCCGAGTCCCGGGAGCAAGGCGGTCCAGCCCCACGACCCTGGCTGCAGGGCCAGAATCTCGACCTCGATCACGTCGCCGGGCTCGGCGCCTTTGATGAAGACCGGACCGCCGAGCGGGTACAGCTTGTCGAAGTCGAGGTTTGCAAGCTTCGAAGCCGGGTCGCCCTGCTTGAGCTGGCCTGACGTCACCTCCTCCGTGTCGAAATGGACGACGTCCCCGGATGCGATCTCGACCGCCGGCGACAGAGAGTTGTCCCACTTGTAATGGAAGGTCTCACGCGGAATTGTGTGCTCCTGGGCCTTGGTGTGGTGCGTCATCACTTTTTCCCAGCCGGCGCCGCGCTTTCCTTGATGGGCACGGCGCTCGCTCGCAGCACTTTCTTGTCAAACTTTCCGACCGATGTTTTCGGCACCTCGTCGATGAACCTCACCTCGTCAGGCAACCACCCCTTGGCGACCTTGTCCTGCAGGAATTCGATGACCTCTTCCTGCGTGACCTGGCCCTTGAACTCGGGCCTGGCCACTGCATACGCGACAGGGCGCTCGTCCCACTTCGAGTGCGCGAGCCCGATGACGGCGGCCTCGAGGATCTTAGGGTGGGACATGATCGCGTTCTCCAGGTCGACCGATGAGATCCACTCGCCACCGGACTTGATGACGTCCTTGGTGCGGTCGACGATCTGGATATAGCCCTCAGGGGTGATCTTGGCCACGTCGCCTGTTCGGAACCAGCCATCCTCTGTCAGCTTGCCGGGGTCGTAGCCGTTGTAGTAGCCTCGCGCGATCCACGGTCCGCGGACCTGGATCTCGCCAAACGCGATGCCATCCCAGGGCAGCACCTCGTCGGATGCGGGATCGACGATGCGAATCTCCACCCCCGGCACCACGATCCCCTGCGTCAGTCGCTTGTTGAGCTCGTCCTCGGGCGGCGTGCCCTGCCGCGGGCGCGCCACGCTGCCGAGAGGTGACGTCTCGGTCATCCCCCACGCATGCAGCATGCGAAGGCCCAGGGCGTCCATCGATTCCATCAGGGAGCGCGGCACCGCAGAGCCGCCGCAGATCACCGTGTGCACTTTGGGCAGTCGCTGGCCTGTCTGCTTCAACAGCGCGGCCGTGTTGATCCAGATGGTCGGCACGCCGGCAAGGATGGTTGCGCCTTCCTGGTCCGCGAGATCGAACACGGATTTCGCATCGCCCATGAATCGGTCGGGAAGCAGAACTTTGCTGCCGGCCATGCCGCATGCATATGGCAGACCCCAGCTGTTGGCATGGAACATCGGCACGATCGGGAACACGGTGTCCTTCTCGGTCAAACCGAGGTTGTCGGCCTGGAGCACGCCCATCGTGTGAATGAACTGGGATCGGTGCGAGTAGACGACGCCCTTGGGATTTCCGGTGGTGCCCGAGGTGTAGCACATGGCCGCACCCATCCGCTCCGAAAGCTTTGGCCAAGGGTAGCTCTCGGCCTCAGCCTCGAGGAGCGTTTCGTAGTCGAGGGTCTCGCCAAGGCCGTGATCTGGCAGCGGGGTGCCGTTACTCATGACGACGAAGTGCTCGACGCTCGGGATCCTTCCGATGAGTGGCTTGAGCAGGGGCAGGAGGGTTTGATCGACAAAGAGCACCTTGTCGTCGGCATCGTTGATGACAAATTCGAGGTGCTGCGGAAACAGCCGCAGGTTGAGCGTGTGCAGCACGGCGCCCATGCACGGCACCGCGTAGTAGAGCTCGAGGTGCCGGTAGTTGTTCCAGGCCAAGGTCGCCACTCGATCCCCGGGCTTGATGCCAAGGCGCTTCAGCGCGCCGGCGAGGCGGTTGATGCGCGGGACCATCTGCCCGTTGGTGGTGCGATGGACTCCCTGCTCCTGTTTGGTGACCACCTCTTTATGTGGGTGGAGTCGCTCCATGCGCCACAGCACGTGTTGGATAGAGAGCTCGTAATCCTGCATCAAGCCTTCCATCGCAGGTACCTCCCATCTTTGCTTTATAGGTAAAAAGGATCAGCAGAAAACCCGATGGTAAGCCCGCCGGGCGTAGGATGCACATCCCATGATTCCTTGGGGCCGAGCCGACCTCCACATGCACACCACCGCCAGCGACGGCTGGCCGACGCCGGCTCAGCTGGTCGAGCACGCCACACGCCGCGCTGGGTTGAATGTGATCGCGGTCACGGATCACGACACGATCGACGGCGCGCTGCGAGCTGCGGAGCACGCGGCCAAGCGCAGGCGGCTTCACGTCATCGTGGGCGAAGAGGTTTCGAGTCGCGACGGCCACATCATCGGATTGTTTCTCGACCGCCGGGTGAAGCCGGGCATGTCCGCGGCTGCGACAGTCCATGCGATACACGAGCAGGGTGGCCTGGCTGTCGCGGCACATCCGTTTTGGCGCACCAACCGTCAGGTGCGAAGCGGCCCTGTCCATGGGGTGGGCTGGCTGGCGGCCGAGCTCGACTTCGACGGGGTCGAGGTGGAGAACGCCACGCCGGGCTTCTACGTGTTCAACCAGCTGGCGCATCGTTTGAACCTCGGCCTGGGGGCGGCCGAGCTGGGGTGCTCGGACGCCCACATCGTCGATGCCGTCGGCCGTGCGTTCACCGAGTTTCCCGGCACCACCTCCGAGGCCTTGCGGGAGGCCATCGAGAACGGCGTGACGCGCGCGGGCCGCCGGCGCTATCGGGCCGTTGGTCTGGTGCGGTATGCGGCGTGGGGGTTGAACCACCAGCGGTATACCCCGGTGGTCGCAGCTCCAGCCTGACCCGCGCACCGGCAAGCTCTGGGTTCCATACCATTGGATGCCCGCCCGCGTAGCTCAATGGATAGAGCGCCTGACTTCGGATCAGGAGGTTGCGAGTTCGAGTCTTGCCGCGGGTACCAGCGCACTTGCCCTTCGCTAGAATCAATCGGCTCAGCTGGGCGGCTGGCGGAACTGGTAGACGCGCACGTTTGAGGGGCGTGTGAGGTAACTCATCCGGGTTCGAGTCCCGGGTCGCCCACCACCTGGTTGCGAATGAATCCGGCCGATTAACCGCTCGAACTGGCGTAGATTTTCGTCATGCGCTCGGCAAGCCGGCAGCTTGTCATTGGGATGGCGGGCCTGGCGCTGGTTGCATGCGGTGGGGGTATCGGCTATCCCACACATGTGACTCCACCCCCTCCGGGCTGCCGAGTCTCACCTATGCAGAGTTACGGTTTTGGCTCTGGGCCCGTCTACCTCTCAGGGCAGAGTGACTGGTATGCCGGCGGTCAGGCGGCCTTCATCCGTGTCGACTCGAGCTACCGGGGCGCCGTCACGATCCGAGCCTCGCAGTTCGGCGGGGACGGCGCCTCGACCATCGCGCTTGCGGACCAGAACTTTCCGGAGGCGGCGGTCGACAAGGAACGACAACACGGCTTTCAGGTGGTTTCAGCGACACGTCTACCGGGAGGCGGACTGACACTGGCGGCTGACGGGTCACCATCGGCATCGCGAGAGTGGTTTGGACTGCTGAGCACCAGCGGACCCGGGTGCTTTGCGATTAACGCCGACGGCGACAACTTCTCGGAGGTCATCGTGATCTGGGTTAACCCGGGGGCGCCTCCGCCGGGCTAACCAGGTAAGAGTCTTCCGGCGCCTTCCTCGACGTATCCGCCCATCCAGAGTGGTCCCAGTGCGAGAGATTGATCCGCTTGCCGGCGACCGTCACCTGGTCCGCGTTACGGAAACTACGGCCCACCACGACACTGGGATGCCGCTGCTCGGGCGCATCTGGTCGCATTGGTGGATTGCCTCCCCGAGTTGGGCACGCATGGTCCCGCGCGGCGGCAGCAGAACTTATCACTCTGGGCGACCCTTGCCATCACACTTACCCTGTGTCAGAGAGCAACGATGAGCCCAGGCAAGAGCTCAATCCCTCCACGCAGTTCCGCGAGCTCTATGACCAGGAGTACCGCTCCGTCTACCGCTCGATCCGCGCAGTGGTGCTTGACGCCGCCGCCGCTGAGGACCTGACCCAGGAGACCTTCGTCCGCGCCTACCGCGCTCGCGACAGGTACACCCCAACCGCCCCTCCGGGGGCATGGCTGCGCCGGATCGGCATCAACCTCGCCATCTCTCACCTCCGCCGGCAGAAGCTGGCCCGCTTCCTGCCCGCCCGCCTCTACGTCACCCCCGACCGGCGGGACTATGACCGAGCTGAGGCCAAAGACGTCGTGACGAAGGCGTTGACTGTCCTCAGCCCCAAGCTGAGGGCGGTCGTGATCCTTCATTACTACGACGGCCTGACGCGAGAGGAGATCGCCTCCGTGCTGGGCGTGCCCGCCGGAACCGTGGCCTCCAGGATCGCCAAGGCCGTGGCGATCATGAGAAAAGCGACTGGAAGCGACCAAGACTGGGAACAGAAGCGTTCGAGTAATGAAGGTGCCCTACGTGGAAGATAAACCCACACCGGGAGGGTTCGGTATGCCCTCCGAAGAAGCAGACCTTGGCCGGATGATCCGGACCACGGTAGACAACTGGAGCCCGCGCCGGGGGCCAGATTGGTCAGACCTCATGGTCCGGATCGCCGGGACCGGGCCTCCAGCCTGGCTCCTCTACACAACGGCGAGCGCGGCCCTGGTGGTCATCCTGATAGCGGCGTACCTGATCGGCTCCGCCCTCCAGCTCGGCGCGCTGGCGCCGCAATCCGTCCCGGGCCACATCCAGCCCTAGGCGGGCGAGAAGAGCTCCAACTCCTCGCCGAGGCGGCGCTCGCGGGCCGCGCCGACCACGACAGTCGCGGCAGCGAGGTCCCACAGCGCAAGGCCGTGCGACTCGAACAGGGTGATGCCGGGGGGCTCCGGCCGCTTCCAGGTTCCCGTGAGCACTGACCCCAGGTCGGTCGCTCGCTCCCAGTCGAACTTGCCCGCGGCCACCGCCTGGATCAAGTCGCCGCTCTCCAGCTGAGCCGCCTCCCGCTGATCGACGACCACTGACTGCGCCACGGTCACGAGCTCGGCGGGCACCTCGGTCCGATTTGGAAAGTTGGAGCCGGCGGCAACCACCAGGGCGTGGTTCGCGACCCACGAGGCGTCGATCACGGGCACCGAGCTCGTGGTCATCGTGACCACTACGTCAGCTCCTCGGACCGCTGCCTCAGCGCTTGCGGCCGCGGTGACCCTGATGCCAAGGCGCTTCCCCTGTTCGGCCGCGAAGGCAGCTCGATGCGCCGGGTCGCGGCTGAAGACTCGCAGCTCCTTTATCTCGAGGACACGTGAGATCGCCAGGGCCTGCGTGACCGCCTGCCGGCCCGTGCCGATCAGCGCCACCGTCGCCGCCGTTTTAGGCCCAAGCGCCCGCACCGCGACCGCGGAGGCGGCACCTGTGCGGTACGCACCCATGAGGTCCGCCTCGATCAGGGCCTGCAGGGAGCCGTCAAGCGCGAACTGGAGGACCAGGAACCGAGCGCGGCCGGCGGCCACGGTATAAGCCTTGAGTCCGGTGCATCCGCCGCCTGGATAGGCGGCGAACATCACGTTCAGCATCCCGCCCGGGGCGAACGCCCTCCGGCGGGGCTCGTTCTGCGCGATGCCGCCTCCGAGCTCGCGCATCGCTGACTCCACGACGGCGATCACGGGGTCCATCTGGATGACTCGTTCGACATCGGCTTCGCGCAGCACCAGGGTCACGGCAGGGAGAATAGCGCTCATGGCATCCAGCCCTCTCAACGTGGGGCTCATCGGTCTCGGGACCGTGGGCACGCAGGTCGCCGAGCGAATGCTCACCTGGCAATCGCAGCTCGCACGGCGGGCGGGAGTGGAGCTGTGCCTGCGGCGCGTGCTCGTTCGTGACCTCGCGAAGCGGCGGACGGTCGAGATTGACAGGGATCTTCTCACCACCAATCCCGCCGACCTGCTCGACGACCCAGAGATCAACGTCATCGTCGAGGTCGCGGGCGGAGAGGAGCCCATGAGGGGCTATCTGGAAAGCGCCATTCGGGCGGGGAAGCACGTGGTCACCGCCAACAAGGTCGTGATGGCCAAGCATGGCCCCGACCTGCTCGACCTCGCGGCCCAGAAGAACGTGGACCTGTACTTCGAAGCCGCGGTCGGGGGCGGCATCCCGCTGATCAGCACCTTCCGCACCGACCTGCAGGCGAACCGCATCGAACGGCTGTCGGCAGTCATCAACGGGACCACCAACTACGTTCTTGGCCGGATGGCCGCGGCGAATCTTTCCCTCGACGAGGCGGTGCGTGAGGCCCAGGCAGCGGGGTTCGCGGAGGCCGATCCCAGCGACGACGTGGGCGGCTACGACGCCACCTACAAGCTGGCCATCCTCGGATCCATCGCGTACGAGATAAAGGTTCGCCCTGAAGACATCTTTCGCGAGGGCATCGAGGGCATCGAGCCCGTTGACTTCCGCTACGCCCGCGAGCTCGGGTACGCCATCAAGCTCATCGCGCATACCCAGCGTCACCCAGGCCGCATCGAGGCCCGCGTCCATCCCGCGATGGTCCCCTTGGAACATCCGCTGGCTCAGGTCGAAGGCGCCACCAATGCTGTCTTCGTGGAAGGCGACCTGGTCGGCCAGGTGCTGCTGGTTGGGCAGGGCGCCGGTGGGCGGCCAACGGCTTCCGCCGTCGTCGGGGACCTCATCGACCTCGCTCGCTCGATTCGCCGCGGGGTCCAGAGCCGTCCGTCCTTCAGCTTCGATGACCGGGTGGCGGTGATCCCGATGGGCGAGGTGATGACACGCGCCTACTACAGGATTCGGGTTGACGATCGCGCCGGCGTCCTGGCTGCCATCGGCGAGGTGTACGCCGAGGAGGGCGTCAGCATCTCGAGCTTCATACAGAAGGGCGCGTGGGTGGAGGAGCGGACAGCAGAGATCGTGGTGACCACGCATCCTTCGAGCGACGCGAGCCTGCAGAAGGCGCGGGCGGCGATCGCAAAGCTGGAACCCGTGCACGCGGTGTCGTCTTTCCTCCGAGTTTTCTGAACCCGATGGGAGTGATCGCTCGCTACCGCGAGCACCTGCCGGTCGGCCCAGCGACTCCGGAGATCGACCTTCAGGAAGGCTCGACCCCGCTGGTACCAAGCCGGAACATCGGCAAGGCGCTCGGCTTGAAGAACCTTTACTTCAAGTACGAGGGGTTGAATCCGACCGGATCGTTCAAGGACCGCGGCATGGTCGTGGCCGTGGCGAAGGCACTCGAGTCGGGGAGCCGGGTGCTGATGTGCGCCTCGACGGGAAACACATCGGCGTCGATGGCCGCCTACGCCGCGAGGGCAGGGGTCCGCGCCATCGTGGTGGTGCCGTCGGGCGAGATAGCGATGAACAAGCTGTCGCAAGCCCTCATGTACGGGGCCAAGGTGATCGCCCTGAAAGGCACCTTCGACACGGCCCTCGAAGCCGTCCGCGACCTCACCAGCCGCTACAACGTGGCGCTGATGAACTCGGTAAATCCCAACCGGCTGGAGGGCCAGAAGACAGCAGCCTTTGAGATCGTCGATGTGCTGGGCGACGCGCCGGACTACCTCATCCTGCCGGTCGGCAACGCGGGCAACATCACCGCCTACTGGAAGGGCTTCCGCGAGTACCACGCGGCTGGGCGGTCAACGCGCCTGCCCAGGATGGTGGGGGCTCAGGCCGAAGGCGCGGCCCCGATCGTGAACGGCCATCCGGTGGCGCAGCCGAAGACCGTCGCGTCGGCGATCCGGATTGGCAATCCAGCGTCCTGGGAGGGGGCAACCAGTGCGCGGGACGAGTCGGGGGGCATGATCGCCGCCGTCACCGACACCGAGATCCTTTCCGCCCAGGTCCAGCTGGCCAGCAGCGAAGGACTGTTTGCCGAGCCGGCGTCGGCAGCTCCGTTGGCGCTCCTTTTCCGGCTGGCTCGCGAGGGCAAGATCGTCAAGGATGCAGTTACCGTCGTCGTGCTCACCGGGTCGGGGCTGAAAGATCCCGACGCCGCGCTCAAGAACGTCGAACCGCCAATCGAGCTCGACGGAGATGCCCGCACACTCGCTAAGGTCTTGAAGCTATGAGAGTCCGCGCCCCTGCGTCAATCGCCAACATGGGTCCGGCCTTTGATTGCATGGCCAGGGCCATCGACCTGTGGCTCGAGGTCGAGGCAAGTCCCGCCGACTTTCCCTCCTGGGACTACGAAGGAGAGGGCGCCGAATACCTGATGTCGCACGTCAACCCCTTCTCCCACCTGGCAATGAAGGGCCGCGTCCGCAGCGAGATCCCGATGGGCGTGGGGCTCGGCAGCAGTGCGGCGGCGCGCCTGGCGGCGTCGGCGCTGGCCAGCCCCTGGGACGTGAAAAGCCACGTGATCGACGCGGGCGCCGACGAGGGCCATCGCGACAACGTGGCGGCGGCTGCGGCGGGCGGTATCCGGATCGTGTCGGAAAACTTCGATGAGAAGCTCCCCAACCCTGGTTGGGGGCTCGCGCTGTTCATCGCGCATGCGCCGGTGGCGACCGAGAAGGCTCGCGCTGTCCTGCCCGACGAGGTCTCGCGTGAGGCCGCGGTCTTCAATGTCGCGCGCGCGGCGCTGCTCGTTCGCGCGATCTCGGCCAAGCGTCCGTCGCTGTTGGCAAACGCGATGAGAGACCGACTGCACCAGCCTCACCGGCTCCATCTTTATCCGTGGACACAGGAAGTGCTCTACGCAGCGGACAATGCCGGCGCGTACGGCGCGGCCATCTGCGGCGCGGGTCCTAGCGTGTTTGCTTTCTGCCCGCCGGCGATGGCCTCGAAAATTGCGAAGGCGATGGCCTCGGCGGCTCCCCAGCATGGCCGCGGCCTGGTCAGCCGCGTCACCGACAAGGGGATGTTCAGGACTCTGTGATCGTCCAGAAGTACGGCGGTACCTCCGTTGGGACCGCCGCACGCATCAGGCGGGTATGCCGCCGCATCGCCGCCACCGTGAAGAGGGGCGAGCAGGTCGTCGTGGTCGTGTCCGCGATGGGCAACACCACGGATCGCATGATCGCTCTCGCGCAGAGCGTCAACCCCGAGCCACCTGCCCGCGAGCTGGACATGCTCGTGGCGAACGGCGAGACGATCACGGCGCCGCTGGTCGCGATGTGCCTGGAGGGTATGGGGGTGGCCGCCATCTCACTTTCGGGATTGCAGGCCGGGGTGCGGACCAGCGCCCAACATTCGCGCGCGCGCATCCAGGACATCAACCCGGGCCGCATCCTCCAGGCGCTTCGGGAGGGCAAGGTGCCGGTCGTTGCGGGTTTTCAAGGTGTGACCGAGAGCCTCGAGATCACCACGCTCGGCAGGGGAGGCTCCGACACAACGGCGGTCGCGCTCGCTGCGGCATTGAAAGCCGATTCATGCGAGATCTACACGGACGTCGATGGGATCTTTACCGCTGATCCCAGGGTCGTGCGTAACGCGCAGAAGCTCGCCTATATCCGCTACGACGAGATGCTCGAGCTGGCGGCGGTGGGCGCCCGTGTAATGCACCCGCGCGCGGTGGAGATTGGCGAGCTTTACGGGGTTCGCATCCACGTGCGTTCGAGCTTCAACGACAGCGTCGGTACCATGATCGTCGCTCAGGTACCAGTGGAAGAAAGACAACGCGTGCGCGGAATCGCACAAGAAACCAATGTCGCCAAGATCACAGTCCTTGGGGTTGCCGACCGGCCAGGAGTGGCGGCGGCGATCTTCGAGCCCCTAGGCAAGGCGGGCATCTCGGTGGATGTCATCGTTCAAAACATCGGCCGATCTGGACACACCGACCTCACGTTCTCGGTGGCGGAGTCGGACCTCAGGGCCGCGGTCAAGCTGGTCAAGGCGGCACTCAAGCAAATAGGCGCGAAGAGCATCTCGTCCGCTGGTGGTATCGCGAAGCTCTCTATCGTCGGTACCGGCATGCTCGGAACGCCCGGCATTGCCGGCCGGATGTTCCGCGCCCTCGCGGACGCAGGCATCAACATCGAGATGATCAGCACATCCGAGATTCGCATCACGTGCCTGGTCGCAAGGGACCAGGTCGAGAAGGGCGTTCGTGTCCTTCACAAGACATTCGAGCTGGAAAAACTCTGAGGCGTCCTTGCCAGTCAACGTAGCGATAGTCGGCCCGACCGGGTCGGGCAAGACCACGCTGTTCAACGCGCTGACGTCAGGCCGTGGAGCGGATGGCGTCGGCATGGTCGATGTACCCGACGAACGACTGGATCGGCTGGCCGCGGCGGTCAAGCCGCTCAAGGTCACGCCGGCGCAGGTTCGCGTCGAGGACACGCCGCCTGGAAGCCGCGCTCAGCGCGTGGCCTTTGCGCGCCAGGCTGACGTCCTCGTCAAGGTCGCCCGCGGCTTCGGCCCAGATCCTGATCCGGCGGCGGAGCTGGAAGAGTTCGCGCTCGACCTCGTCCTCGCCGACCTTGCCTCGGTCGAGCGCCGGCTCGAGATCGTCGCCAAAGAGGCGCGGGCGGGAAAGAAGGACGCGCAGAGCGAGCACGACGTCCTGACCATCGCGAAAGAGCACCTGGACGGAGGCAAGGAGCTGCGGACCCTCAAACTCGACCCAGATCAGCGCGCGCTGCTGATGGGCGTTTTCCCGGTGACTATGAAACCCGCGATTTACGTCGCCAACGCCGCTGAAGAGTTGCTGCCTGGTGGAGGAGAGCCCGCGGCCAAGGTGATGAGGCTAGCTCAGGCGGAGGGAGCTCCGGCCACCGTCTTGTCGGCGCGGTTGGAAGCCGAGCTCGCCGAGCTGGACGTCGCCGAGCAGGCCGAGATGCGGGCGGGTTACGGCATTGATGAGTCCGGCCTGGGCAGGGTCGCGCGGGCCGTGTGGGAAGCGGGTGGCCTCATCACGTACTTCACGGCGGGCGAGCCCGAGGTCCGGGCGTGGCCTTGCGAAAAGGATGCGCCGGCGCCTGTCGCCGCCAGCAAGATCCATACCGACTTCGAAAAGCATTTCATTCGCGCCGAGGTGACATCGGTGGACGAGCTCGTCGCCGCGGGCTCGATGGATGCCCTACGTGCCGCGGGAAACCTGCGGGTCGAAGGCCGCGAGTACCGCGTGAAGGACGGCGACGTCATTTTCTTCCGTATCGGCAAGACGAACTAGACGCCGCTCTCGCCCTTCAGAAGAGGGGCGCTCCCATGAATAGGATCCACAGCTGGTTCGACAGGAAGACCAGTAGGCCGATCAGGATCACGAGCAGCACATAGCGCATGCCCTGCCTAACGGGCGGGCTGGCTTCGGACTTGCGATTTGGGGTGGTCGGCGCCTCGAAAAAGGCCTCTCAGACGCCACCGGCTGATCCATTATTTAGGCATGGCCCAGCTTCGCTACAGCGAGGCTCATGTGTGGGTGAGAGTCGAGGGGGCGGAGGCTGTCCTCGGCCTCAGCGACTACCTGCGGGATCAGATGGGCGAGATCACCGCCCTGGACCTTCCGGACCTCGGGGACATCTTGCGCGCCAAGCACAGAATGGGCCACCTCGAGTCCGAGGATGCCTCGTCGCCCATCGAGGCGCCGATCAGCGGCGAGGTGATCGAGGTCAACGCTGAAGCGCTGCAGAACCCCGACCTGGTGAACTCGGAGCCGTACGAGACCGGCTGGCTCCTGCGTGTCCGGATCGAAGACCCTGGTGAGCTCGACGAGCTGATCAGCGAAGAGGAGTACGCGGAGCTGACCACAGAGGTCTGATCGAGGGCGCAGCCTTCAAAATAACGCCCCGTGCTTGGTGGCAGGCTTTGGCGCGACGGCGAGTTTCTGAAGCTCTGGTTCGGCCAGGGCATCAGCGAGCTGGGGAGCCAGGTCAGCGTCCTCGCTCTTCCCACTGTCGCCATCCTCGTGCTCGGGGCGACCCCTTTCCAGGTCGGACTGCTTGCGGCGTGCGAGACCCTGGCTTTCCCGGTGCTGGGCTTGGTGGCCGGCGTCTGGGTGGACAGGTTGCGCCGGCGTCCGATATTGATCGCTTGCGACGTGGGGAGGCTGCTGGCCCTTGCCAGCGTGCCCGTCGCATTCGTCCTCAGCGTGCTATCGATGCCGCAGATGTACGCGGTGGCCCTGATTACCGGCGTCGGCACTGTGTTCTTCGACGTCGCATATCAGTCGTACCTGCCCGCGCTGATCCCGCGCGCTGACCTCATCGAGGGCAACACCAAGCTTCAGGTGACGGGCTCGGTGGCACAGATGGCTGGGCCTGCGCTCGGTGGCTTCCTCATCCAGCTATTGGGGCCGGCACGGGCGGTCGCCGCGGACGCCGCTTCCTTTCTTATATCGGTGGCGTCTCTGCTCTGGATACGCCGACCTGAGCCGTCCCCTTCGCCGTCGAGCGAGTCAGGCCGTCGCGGATTCTTCGCCGAGATGTGGGAGGGCATCCAGGTCGTTTTCGGGAACTCGACGATCTGGAAGATCGCCGGAAGCACGTCGACCTCGAACTTCGGCTCGAATCTATTCTTTGCCGTCTTCTTGATCTTCCTGTATCGAATCCTGCACCTCAGCCCGGGCACCGTCGGCGTCATCTTCGCCGCCGGCGCAGTCGGCGGCCTCCTGGGCGCGTTGAGCGCGGCCTGGATCCCGCGCCGCATCGGGCTTGGGCCCACGCTGTTCGTGACGATGCTGCTGGGCGGCCTTTCAATGATCCTGATTCCCTTCGCGCAGTACGGCTTTGCGATCCCGCTCCTGTTTGCATCGATGTTCGTCACAAGCTTTGTCATCCCCGTCTACAACATCAACCAGGTGAGCCTTCGGCAAGCCATAGTCCCCGATCGTCTTCAGGGCCGCATGAACGCAACCGTGCGCACGATCATCTGGGGCACCAACCCAATTGGCGCTTTCGTCGGCGGCATCATCGGGAGCACCTACGGCATCGTGCCTGCTCTCTGGGTCGGCATCGCCGTCTCGCTGCTGGCCGGGTTCTGGATCCTTCTCGGACCGATCCGCCTGCGTGTGCAGCCCCAGGCCGTCTAGCGAGCTCGGGTCCGCGGCGCAGGCGATGCCCGCCCCAGATCCTCCCTATGGAATGCGGTACGCGTGGCGCGTGCTGGACCGCAGGAGCATGAGGAGCACAGGGATCCCGATGAGAATCACCGACCACGCCGCGGCCACGATCACGGCGGCGATCCAGCCCCACGGCTTGCGCCCCCTCAGGCCGAAATAAGCGACGGCGTGAAGAAAGGCGGCGACGATCACAAAGAAGAAGACAAGGATCGCCTCGATGACGATCAATGTCGACAGGTCGCCTTTCACACCGGCCTGGACGAGCGCTTGGTGGAGCTGGTCGCGTCCAGCGGGGGCCGCGACGATAGCCGCGAACTGCGCGAGCTGCACCAGCCAGAAGACCGCACCCGCGCCGAACAGAAAAGGCAGCCACCGCAACCCTCCGGGCTGTGCCGGGGTGGGCGGCTTCGGCGGCGTGGGCTCAAACGATTGACTACCCGCGCCGGGCGGCGGTCGATTCGGGAGCCCGGACATCGGCGTATATCGTCTCTCAAACGGTCGCCCAGCAATGCGCCGCTCGATTTGATGAAAAAGATCCGTTAAGGCTTGACAGTACCCACATTCAGCGGTATAACTGCGCGCGGGACACAATATGTCGTAGCCCACGTCTCACTCGGTTGAGTCCCACGGCCCAACGACAGGCAGGCGGATCCCCCCTAAGAATCGCACCCCACGACGCACCAAACGCTCCACTACCCGCCTGCCTGCTCTCGGTCCTCCCCGCTCGCCGGGGAGGTGGCGCGCGCAGCGCGACGGAGGGGAGACCGCAGCCGACCGGTTGTCCTCCCCGCTCGCCGGGGAGGTGGCGCGCGCAGCGCGACGGAGGGGAGGTCGAACCAAGGACTCCCACCTGCCGGAAACGTCAACCTCCTAAACTCCTGTTCTGATGGCGCGTAAGAGCAAGAAGAAAGCGCGCGGCAAGTTCCGCCCGCCAGTGAGAGCCGCGGGCAGCCCCGGCGCACCGGGCGTCCCCCTACCTCGCCAGAGCGTCCCTCAAGCCCGCGTCGGCGGGGACCAGGCGGTCGTGCGGGCGGTGGAGATGTCGCTGGGCGCGCGCAACCAGGTGGTCAAGCAGCGAGGCGGCCAGCGTGTCATCGAATCCGGCGACCCGGCGATACCCCTGGACCGCGTTCCTTACTTCACCAAGGATCTCGTCCGCCTGCTCGTGGTTGGCGCGGCGATGATCGTCCTCCTCGCGGTCGGCTCTTTCGCGGTGCCACTGGTCATCAAGTAGCGGCCCGCGCCTCTAACGCCGGGCCTTTTCCGATCATCGATACACTCACCTCATGCGGGTGATCCTGTTTACGGGCAAGGGCGGAGTCGGTAAGACCTCGGTCGCCGCCGCCTCGGCCGTCCAGTGCGCGCGGGCCGGCTACCGCACGGTGGTCATGAGCACAGACCCCGCCCATTCATTGGGCGACTCGTTCGATATCGAGCTGGGGTCGGACCTCACACCGATCTCCAAGAACCTGTGGGCGCACGAGGTCTCCTCCCTCCATGAGATGCAGCGTCACTGGGCAAGGCTGCACGAGTACGCCGTCGAGGTTTTCTCGACGCAAGGACTCGATGAGGTGGTGGCCGAGGAGGTCGCGAATCCGCCGGGGATGGACGAGATCGCATCGCTGATGTGGATCAAGCACTACTCGCAGCGCAATGAGCACGATGTCCTTATCGTCGACTGCGCTCCGACCGGCGAGACGCTGCAGCTCCTCACCTTTCCTGACGCCGCCAAGTGGTGGCTCGACAAGATCTATCCATGGGAGCGGCGGGCGATGCGCCTGGCCCGCCCCGTGCTGCAGCCGATGATGGGCATCCCGCTGCCGTCGGATGAGGTCTACGCATCGTTGAAGGATCTGCTGTTGGACCTTGGCGGCATGCGCAAGGTGCTCACGGACCCGGCAGTGACGACGGTGAGGATAGTGCTGAATCTCGAGAAGATGGTGGTCAAAGAGGCCAAGCGCGCGTACAGCTACCTGAGCCTCTTCGGCTATGTCACCGACGCAGTCATCGTTAACCGTTTGCTACCTCGCGAGGTGCACGATGAGCTCTTCAAGAAATGGCAGCAGATTCACAAGCGGTACGAGGCGGAGGTCGAGCAGTCCTTCGAGGGGATTCCAGTATTGAATGTGCCGTTATTCGACCAGGAGGTCGTCGGAGAGACGATGCTGCTGCGTATGGCCGAAGCAACTTATGGAACCCGTGACCCTGCAGAGTTCTTTGCCACGACAAGCCCCCAGAGGATTGACAAGGATGGCTCGGACTACATCCTCACCTTGAAGGTCCCGTTCGCCGATCGCTCCAACGTCGATCTGAGTCGACACAATGGCGAGCTTTACGTGACGATGGGCAACTACAGGCGCGAGATCGCGCTCCCGACCGTGCTCGCCAAGCGCGATACCGCCGGAGCGACCATCAAGGATGGTGAGCTGCGCGTGCGGTTCACACGCCGAGCTGAGCCCACCGCGACCGGGGAGACAGTTGCCGTCCGCAAAGGCAAAGGAGAAAGGCGATGACGCGGGATGGCGAGCGTCTGATCGAGCTGATCAATGAGCTGGGCTCTCGCGTGACACATGTCGTATCGGACATGGTGCCGCCGTCCGCACAGGTCCATCTGCTCAACGCTCAGCGTGAGCTGATAACCGCGCTCATGCTGATCTACGAAAACCGCATGACGGCGCCTCCGGCCGGTGGAGCGCGGTCGAAGTCCTCAGCGCGACCGGCCGCTCGGCGTCGCTCACCCAGGCGCGTCGGCAAGATCCCCATAGAGTGACTGGATTCGTCGCCTTCGTCCTGGCGGCGTTGGTGCTCGTGCCCGCCCTGCTTGTCGCCATCCCCGTTCATGAGATGGGTCATGCCGGCGCCGCCTACTTCCAGGGTGACCGTTCTGTCAGGTATTTCGGCTACTTCACGCTCGACCCGCGCCGCTTCCTTGATCCACTCGGCGTCATCGCGGTGTTCATCGCGCTGGTCGGTTGGGGCAGGAAGGTGCCGGTGCAGCCGAACCGGATCAGCTCGATGCGCCAACGGTTGGTGTTTGAGCTCGGCGGCCCGGCGGCGAACCTCCTGGTGGCGATCGTGCTCGGCGTGCTGTTGCGGTTTCTCAGCGCCACCGGCCTGCACGCGACATTCACGCTGTCGGCGGGTTTGATCGGAGCGATCCTCTACGCGATCGTCTTTCTGAACCTCTCGATCTTTGCGTTCCAGCTGCTGCCGATCCCGGGGCTCGATGGCTGGGAGATCGTCGAGACTCTGTTCCGCAGCCGTAACCCGAAGTTTTTCTACAACGCCCATGCGCGCAGGCGCGACATCTGGATCGGCCTCTTCGTCATCTTTTTTCTGTTCCAGCTCTTCCAGGGCGCGAACCTGCTTGCGCTTGTAATGTCGCCGTTCTATACCCCGGCGAGCCTAATCTCATTGGGTCAATGCAGCGGTTACGCAATTCCGGGGCTGGCGGGGCTAACACCCTGCCTGCCGTCGGGACGCTGATCAACCAACCGGGATACATGGCCCTCGTGGCCGATTTCGGGCGCGCGAGCGTGGTCGCCGCGTTGCGGGACCAGGTCGCGGCCGAGCGAGGCGGGACGGAGGTGTCGGCCGCGGAGCGTCTCAACCAGGTCGAAGCCATCCTGCGCAAGGCGATGGCGCCGGCGCTGCGCAGGGTCATCAATGCGAGTGGGGTTATCCTCCACACCAACCTTGGCCGCGCTCCGCTCTCGCGGGCGGCCGTCGACGCGGTGGCTGCGACAGCCGCCGGCTACACCAACCTCGAGCTCGATCTTGACACCGGACGCCGCGGCGAACGGTCTGCGCTGGTGGCCGGCTTGCTCACCGCGTTGTTCCATTGCGAAGCGGCGCTGGTGGTCAACAACAACGCCGCCGCCGTCCTGCTCACCTTGAGCGCTCTGTGCAAAGGCCGCGAGGTCATCGTGTCGCGAGGCCAGCTCGTCGAGATCGGCGGCTCGTTCCGGATGCCAGACGTCATGCGCATCTCAGGAGCGCGAATGGTCGAGGTGGGGACCACGAACCGCACGCGTATCGCCGACTTCGATGAGGCGGTGACGGCTCGCACGGCGGCTCTCCTGAGGGTCCACACGTCGAATTTCCGCGTCCAGGGCTTCACCGAGTCGGCGGAGCTCGGCGACATGGCCGGCGTTGCTCATGCGCGCGGGCTGCTCTTGATCGATGACCTCGGAAGCGGTGCCGTGGAGCCCGTGGCCGACGAGCCCACCATCGCCGAGTCGCTGAAACATTGCGACATCGTTACGTTCTCGGGTGACAAGCTTCTGGGCGGCCCGCAGGCCGGCATCGTGCTGGCGGCGACCGCGGCGGGCATGGCCGGCGTGAGCAAGATGGCGCGACATCCGATGGCGCGAGCCGTGCGCGTTGACAAGCTCACGCTCGCGGCGCTGGAGATGACGCTCAAGCAGTGGCTCTCCGGTCGCGACGAAGAGGTCCCAGTCCAGAGGATGCTGCGCGTTCCGGTCGAGGAGGTGCGCAGGCGAGCGGCGCTCTGGTCGGTGAAGCTCGAGGATCGCGGCGTGGGGTCGCGCCTGCTCGCGGCCGAGTCGGCGGTCGGCGGCGGTTCGGCGCCTGGCCACGGCCTCCCCACATTCCTGGTTTCGCTCGAGGGTCCGGCCTCGCGCCTCGCCGCCGCCCTTCGGCGTGGCGATCCGCCAGTGATTGCGCGCATCGAGAATGACGCTTGCTGCCTGGATCCCAGGACGGTGTTGCGCGGCGAGGATGAAACGCTGATCGACGCGGTGGAGGTCGCAGCGCGGAGCCTCCGGCGGTGACTGCCGGTTCCGCGGGTCATGCTGGAGAGCCGCGCGCGCGCGGCCATGGGGACTTTGTGGTGGGCACCGCCGGGCACATCGACCATGGGAAATCGACTCTCATAACCGCGCTCACGGGCATCGACCCGGATCGCCTGGCTGAGGAGAAGCGTCGCGGCATGACGATCGACCTGGGGTTCGCCCACATGGTGCTGCCGAGCGGACGTGAGATCGGAGTCGTGGACGTGCCTGGCCACGCCCGCTTCATGCGCAACATGCTGGCGGGCGCCCACGGCCTCGACGCGGTGTTGCTGGTGGTCGCGGCGGATGAGGGAGTCATGCCCCAGACGCGCGAGCACCTCGAGATCGTCGATCTTCTGGAGGTGCGTCGCGGCATCGTCGTGCTTTCGAAAGCAGATCTTGTCGACGAGGAGTGGCTCGAGCTGCTGACGGCGGAGGTGCGCGAAACGGTTGGCGCCACCGCTCTTGCCGGCGCCGAGGTGATCCCGGTTTCAGCGTTGAGTGGCGACGGGCTGCCCAGACTGATCAACGCTCTGGACGGGCTGCTCGATGGCGCCGAGCCGCGATTGGACCTCGGGCGGCCGAGGCTGCCGGTGGACCGCGTTTTCACGATTAGCGGATTCGGCACCGTGGTGACCGGCACCCTGGTCGACGGGATCCTGAGCGTCGGCGACGAGCTGCAGGTCGTTCCACGTGGACGGCTCGCGCGCGTTCGTGGGCTGCAGCGGCACAACCAGACTGTTGAGAGTGCATCGCCTGGGACAAGGGTGGCCGTGAACCTGACCGGCGTCGACAAGAGCGATGTGGAGCGAGGCGATGTTCTCGCACGGCCAGAGACCCTGCAATCGACCAGGCGGATCGATGCACAAGTCCGCGTTCTGGGCTCAGCGCCGAGGGCGTTGCGCCATGGCGCCGAGGTACTGCTTCACACAGGCGCCGCCGAGGTCGGGTGCCGCGTCATCGTTCTCGCCGGTGACTCGGTGGAACCCGGCAGAGACGCTTGGGTTCAGCTGTATCTCGAACGTGCGATCGCCGCCGCTGCAAACGACAGGTTCGTTCTGCGGGTACCCAGCC
>DASXNH010000167.1:0-3079 GCA_036495195.1 Candidatus Dormiibacterota bacterium | reverse complement strand
CTCCGGGGTGAGGGGTCAAAACCCGATGCTTGCCCAGCCTGGACTTGGAGCGCGGAGCGTCCGCCAGCGCGTTGAGGGCGTCGGCGTCGACGACCAGCGGGCAGGGGACGTGCTGCACCAGGTCGAGCACCAGGCGCCAGGTGGAGCGGTCGCGACCGAGCCCCGGGCCGATGACGCCGGCCTCGGCGGCGGCCACCTGGCGCAGGACTGAGTCGAATGCGGCGTGGCCGACGGCGCCCGGCGCCACCTCGGGCGTGGGCGTGGCCATGACCTCCGTGCATTTTGCCGCCAGGATCGGATAGATCGTCTCGGCCACCAACAGCTTGACCAGCCCGGCGCCGGTCCTGGCCGCGGCGGTCGCGGACAGGTAGGCGGCCCCGGTGAAGCCGAGGCTGCCGGCCAGGACCACGACGGTGCCGAACGTGCCCTTGTGGGCGTCGCGAGGCCGGTCGGGCAGGCGCGTTGCTTCAGGTGCGGGAAGGAGGCCGTCCACGACGTCGGGCATCTCGAGGTGGGCCGTCGCCACCGCCAGGGCACTGTGGTGCGTGATGCTGACTTCGACCCGCGCCCCACGGTCGTTGCCCAGGAGGCGGACGCGGGGTGCGCCGCTGGCCCCCGGGAGGACCTCGATGCGGCGACGCGGGAAGCAGATGCCCGTCCCGTCGAAGCATTTGATCACCGCCTCCTTGGCGGCCCAGCGGCCGGCGAGGCGCTCGGAGTTGCCGCCACAGTAGGCGACCTCGGCGGGGGTGTAGACCTTTTTCAGGAAGCCTGGGCCCGAGCGGCTTACCGCCAGCGCGATCCTGTCAACTGAGACCGCGTCGACTCCGATTCGCTGCACTTGCTAATTGTCTGCTTTGCGTGGTCGATGCTTTACCCGGTGCCCCCTCCGGCCCTTCGGGCCACCTCCCCGGCGAGCGGGGAGGAAATGCGTTCCTTGGCCAGGTTCCTCGGTTGGGCCAGCTCGGGGAATTGCGTCCAGGCTGCTTTACTCGACGGTGACGCTCTTGGCCAGGTTTCTCGGTTGGTCGACGTCTTGGCCGAGCTCGACCGCCACGTGGTAGGCGAACAATTGCAGCATCACCGTGTTCAGGATCGCTCCAGCTGCTTCTTCGACCGCCGGCAGCACGAACACATCGGTCGCGACGCCATCCAGTGAATGGTCGCCCTCGGTCACGAGGGCGAGGACCGGGGCGTTGCGCGCCACGATCTCGTGCACGTTGCTGACCATCTTGTCTTTGGTCGGGCTCGCCGTGCACATGGCGATCACGGGAAATTTCTCGTCGAGCATCGCGATGGGTCCGTGCTTGAGCTCGCCACCCGTGACGCCTTCCGCGTGGATGTATGAGATCTCCTTCAGCTTGATGGCGCCCTCGAGCGCGATGGCGTAGCCAAGTCCACGTCCTGTGTACATGAAGTTCTTGTAGCGGCTGTACTTCTTCGCCAGCTGCGCAATTTCTTTTTCGCGGGCGACGATTCCTTCCACGTGGCCCGGAAGCGCGCGGAAAGACTCGACCAGCTCGTGACGCCGCTCCAGCGACACGCGCCCGTGCACGGTCGCGATGCGCACGCCGAGCAGATACAGGCTGACGAGATGCGCGAGCAAGGTCTTCGTTGACGCGACTCCAATCTCCGGACCGGAGTGCAGGTAGATGGCGCCATCGGCATCGCGCGCCGCGGAGCTGGCGACAACGTTGGTGACCGCCACCGTCAGCGCGCCGCGCTCCTTCGCCTGGTGCAGACCGACCAGCGTGTCGGCGGTCTCTCCCGACTGGGTGATCACCACCGCCAGCGAGTCCTTGCCAAACGTCGGCCGGCGGTAGCGGAACTCCGAGGCATCCATCGCTCTGGCGGGGATGCCGGCCCAATCTTCGATCACGTACTCGCCCGCCATCGCCGCGTGCAGCGAGCTGCCCATGCCGAGCAGCAGGACCTCGCGGTATCGGCGCATCTCCTCGTCCGGAAGGTCGAACTCTCGGAACGAGACGATGCCATCGTCGGTGAGCCTGCCTCGCATCGCGTTGGCGACGGCCTCTGAGGATTCGTGGATCTCCTTGAGCATGAAGTGCGGGTAGCCGCCCTTCTGGGCCTGGCTCAGATCCCAATCGACGTGGATGAGCTTGGGCTCGACGCTGACGCCGTCAAGAGTTGAGACCTCGGCGCCAAGCGGGGTGACCGCCGCGACCTCGCCTTCGCCGAGCACCAGGACTCGCTTGGTGTACGGGATGATGGCTGTGATGTCGGATGCGATGTAGAACTCCTTGTCTCCAAGCCCCACCACCAGAGGGGCGTTGAGCCGGGCGCCGATCAGGAGCTCCGGATCGTCAGTCGAGAACATCGCCAGGGCATAAGCGCCGCGGATTCGCTTCAGGGCCGCGCGAACGGCGGCCAGAAAGTCGCCCTTGTAGTTGGCTTCGATCAGGTGAGGAACGACCTCGGTGTCGGTATCGGAGGTGAACTCGTGACCGGCCGCCTGCAGCTCGGCCTTCAGCTCGGCGAAGTTCTCGATGATGCCGTTGTGGACCACGAAGATGCGGTTGTGGCAGTCGGTGTGCGGGTGGGCGTTGACGTAGGTCGGTTTGCCGTGGGTGGCCCACCGGGTGTGGCCGATCCCGAGCTTGCCGGTCGGCATGTTGGCCTTGAGCTTCGCGATCAGCATGTCCACCTTGGCCTCTGACTTGGTGACGCTGGTGTTCTGCGCCCTGCCTGCCGTAGGCATCTCCAGCACAGCGACACCGGCCGAGTCGTAGCCGCGGTACTCCAGACGCTTCAGGCTCTCCATGAGGATCGGAGTCGCCTCCTGATCGCCGAGGTAGCCGATGATTCCGCACATACCTACAGAACTCCTACCCGGGGTTACTTAGACGCATTCCTTGAACGGGCCTGGCCGGAATCAGGTTACAGAGGCGGCCTATGGCGAAGGGGTGGGCGTGGACTGGACGGTGGGGTTGGCCGCGATCGAATAGGTCACTCGGGCGGTTGCCCTTGACCCGGTGACGCCGGCCGGATAGGCGATCGTGATCACAAAAGTGACGCTCGAGGTGTTGCCGCTGAGGTCGACAGGATGCAGGGTCAGGGT
>DASXNH010000166.1:0-2012 GCA_036495195.1 Candidatus Dormiibacterota bacterium | reverse complement strand
CCGCTTTGGCGTCCTCGTCTTCCAGATCCTGCCGTTCCCACTCGTCCTGGACGATTTCACATTCGTTGAACGAGCGGGATTCGACAACGCTTGGGTGGCTGATCACTTCTCCTGGGTCCCGCAACAGGACCTCGCGCTGCTGGAGGGGTGGACTGCGCTTGCGGCGCTTGCGGCAGGAACCGAGCGCATCCGGGTCGGAACCATGATCACCAACGTCGCCACACGTAACCCAGCCATGCTCGCGAAGCAGGCGTTGACAGTCGACCAGATATCGGGTGGACGGTTGGACATGGGTGTCGGTGGCGGCTTCTTCCAGCGCGAGCACGAATTCCTAGGCATCCCATTCCTCGACGCCAAGGGAAGGGCGCAGCGATTGCGTGAGTCTGTCGAGATACTCGACAAGGCGCTCCGGGGAGGGCGCGTCAGCTTTACGGGAGAGCACTACCACCTTGACGATGCTCCCATCCAACCCGCGCCGACACAACAACCGCGTCCACCGCTCTGGGTGGCCGCGCAGGGACCGACATCGCTTAAAACCGCCGCCCTCTTTGGTGACACGGTGATCTGTATGGGCGAAGGCGATGGCCTCGACGCCTGCGTCGAGTCCTTCCGCGCTCGAATGGCTCGCGTCGACCAAATATGCGGAGAGATCGGGCGGGATCCAGCAAGCTTGAGGCGGTGCTATTTCGGAGGCTTCGCCGACGAGCCGTTGTTCGCTTCCCCTGAGGTCACCGCCGATTTCATCGCACGCCTCATCGAAGCATCGGCAACCGACTTCGTCCTGCCGCTGGCGAACTCTGCCGTGCCGGCATATGAGAACTCGCTGCGCGCGCACTCGATGGCATCGCGCAAACAGATGGAGCGGATCGCCGACGACGTGCTGCCGGCCTTTCGGAGCTGAGGTGTTCACGCCGAAGGAGCGAGAGCGGCTCCGGCAGGAGCTGGTCGTGGCTGCGCAAGCTGACGAACGGATAAGCGGCGTCGCCATCACCGGGTCGGCGGCGGGTGGCGTGGTTGACCGGTGGTCCGACATCGACCTTGCCTTCGGAGTCCCGAATCCCGCCAGGCTGCGCGAGGCGCTGGACGATTGGACCGATCGAATGGTGCCTAGCCCTAACGAAGGTCACTCGATGGAGAGGGAACTTCCGTAAACGCGGCGGAGTGATCGACAACCCACTCGCGAAACGATCGCGGCCGAGATCCCAGGATGTCGAACACCGTAGAGGTCATGTAGGCCGGCCTTCCCATCGTGGCGGCCCATGCGGCGAGCAGCATGTCAACAGCGGGGCGCGGCCAGCTTCCCTCGGTCTCGTTTCGGAACTCGTCTGGCGAGAGCTGCTCGAAGGTGAGGCGACGTTGCACGACCTCACCGATGATTCTGACCTGCTCTGCCTGGCTCAGCGACTCCGGACCGGTGAGGACGTAGTCGCCTCCGGCATGTCCGTCCTCATGCAGCGTCCGGGCCGCGACGGCCGCCACATCACGGTCATCGACCGGGGCTGTCTCGGCAGCGCCGTAAGGCCAGCGGACAGCATCGCCGGCACGAATCGCGGCCGCCCACCAAAACAACGCGTTCGACGCAAGCATCCCTGGCCGGATGATCGTTGACTCAAGCCCGGCGGCCGCGATGAGCCGCTCAATTTCGGAGTAGAGCACCGCCATTGGATTTGGTTGCTGGAAGAAAGGGTGCGGGGTTTGGTGCGGTGCAGAGAGAAAGACGACACGCCGCGCGTGCTTCGCGAGCCGCTCGACGACGGCGGGTGCAGTCGTCGGCGGGGCAGTCCAGATGAGGAAGACAGTACCGACACCCCGGAGTCCCGCGTCCAGCGATTCGGGGACGGTCAGGTCGCCGGTGACGACTTCGACGTTCCCCGGCAGCGTCGCCGCCGCCTCAGAGCGATGCGTGAGGGCGCGGACCGGCACGCCAGCGTCCATCAGTTGGTCGACCACGGCGCTCCCAATCCGGCCGGTCGCGCCGATCACGAGCACGGGAGCCACTCCCTTCCCTGTCA
>DASXNH010000165.1:0-16340 GCA_036495195.1 Candidatus Dormiibacterota bacterium | reverse complement strand
GCGGCGTGGGACCTGGCGTTTCATTGCGTGACGCTCGCACGTGTCGACCCCGAGTTCGCAAAGGCACAACTCGTCCTTCTATGTCGCGAGTGGTTCATGCACCCCAACGGCCAGCTTCCCGCGTACGAGTGGTCCTTTGGCGATGTGAACCCGCCTGTGCACGCATGGGCGGCGCTGCGAGTGTTTGAAATCGATGGCAGCAGGGATCACGCGTTCCTGGAGCGAATCTTCCACAAGCTGCTGCTCAACTTCACGTGGTGGGTCAACCGCAAGGACAGCGAGGGCAACAACATCTTCGAGGGAGGATTTCTCGGCCTCGACAACATCGGCCCATTCGATCGCTCACACCTCCCGACCGCGGGCCACATTGAACAATCCGACGGGACAGCGTGGATGGCGATGTACTGCCAGAACCTGCTCGAGGTCGCGCTGGCCCTGGCGGAGCACGACAAGACGTACGAGGACATGGCGACCAAGTTCTTCGAACACTTCGCCCTCATCGCGTCGGCGATGAACGCCAAAGGCTTATGGAACGAGGAGGACGGTTTCTACTACGACGTATTTCATTACGCGGACGGACGCATGGAGCCGTTCCGCGCACACTCGCTGGTCGGGCTGGTACCGCTTTTCGCCGTCTCGACCATCGGGCCCGAAACCATGTCGCGGCTGCCGGAATTTGCAGCGAGATGCAATTGGTTTGTCGACAACCGTCCTGACATGCATGCGGTGATCCAGCACATGGACGATCCCGGGCATGCCGGTTGGAGATTGCTGTCGGTAGTCTCGCCCGAGCGGCTTGGTCGCATTCTGTCGCGCATGCTCGATCCGGCGGAGTTCCTGTCGGACCACGGAATTCGAGCCCTGTCGCGCTACCACCTCAAACATCCGCTGAACATGGATCTGGGCGGCGTGATCGCCTCCTTGACATATGAGCCGGCCGAGTCGACGAACGCCGTGTTCGGGGGCAACTCGAACTGGCGTGGCCCGGTCTGGATGCCCGTGAATTACCTGCTCGTCGAGGTGCTTCGCGTCTACCACCGCTACCTGGGGCCGGACTTCAAGGTGGAATCTCCAAGCGGTTCCGGGCAGCTGCGCGACCTGTCGCAGGTCGCCGACGATCTCGCGGCCCGCCTGGTCGGCATCTTTCTCGACCACGACGGCCGCCGTCCTGTGTTTGGCCCGGAGGCGAGGTTTCAGGAAGACCACGCATGGCACGACCTGATCCCGTTCCATGAGTACTTCAACGGCGACACGGGGGCGGGGCTCGGCGCGTCTCACCAGACGGGCTGGACGGGCCTCGTCGCGGATCTGATCATCCGGCGACACCAGGGAGTGTGAGGTGGATCAGCCCGAGGAGGTGGCCGAGGTGGCGCTGTTTCTTGCCTCGGACGCCTCCTCCAATGTCACGGGCTCGACGTATTGCGTGGACGGCGGCATGGTGAGGTACTCGCAACCCTTGTAGATCGGATCGGGGCCCTCGCGGTATCGTGTGCCCCGGCCATGCCGTTCCCCCCCGCCGTCGTGGTGTTCGTAACGTCTGCCGCCAACCCCTCGTTTCAATCCCGAATGAGGGTCGGGGTAGGAGCTCTGGTGGTCCTTCTGGCGGCTGCCGGTTGCGGCTCCGCCCCCACGGCCGTCGTGACCCCGACCCCGTCCGAAATCGCCACCCCGAGTCCAAGTCCCTCTCCCAGCCCCGTGCCGAGCGTGACTCCGTCACCCCTGCCTCCTCCAAGCCCGGCGCCGGTTCCCTCGTGGGCGGTCATGAAGGCCACGTGCACCGGCCAGCCCAGCGCCCGTGAGGCGATCGTGACGATGAAAGCGGCCCTCGCCACCAAGGTCATCGCCGATGTCACCGACCCCCTGCACCCGAAGACGATCTGCAAGCTGACCGGCGGCTGGTCTCCTTTCCTGGTGACAGCCACCGAGATCTCCTGGTCCGCCAGCGAGCACCGTCCTGGGACGCCGGGCGCAAGCGTGATCGTCACGATGGACGTATTCGCAGGGATCGCCTCAGTGGTGGTGACCTGGCAGGGCGGCGGTTACCTCGACGGCCTGCATGCATGGAGCCCTCATCGCGACCTCCTCGCCTACCTTGTCTCAGACACGTCCCGCGTCGACCTTCACCTGCTGAGCGGGGGAGGGGACAGGGTGGTCACATCTCTCGGCCCGGTCCCCGGGCGTGGCATCAATCCCAGCGAGGACGACTCCTTCCTCCAGTTCTCGCCGGACGGCGCTTACTTCGCGCTGGAGCAAACCTACACGGCCACCGGCGCGCATCTTCAAGTGAGAAGAGCGACCGACGGCAGCCTGGCTTACACCCAGGCGTCGGCGACCATGGCCGTCTGGGGGAGCATCGGCAGCAAGCTTTACTTCAGGCACCTTCAGGCCGCGACGATCTATGCCTGGGACCACGTCGCGGGCCTGACGCAACCGATCGGCCAGCCATTGGCCTGGATCAGGCCGCGCGCTGACGCGGGTGAAGACTACCTCGCGTTCACCGTACGCGACGCCGCAGGCATACCGCACGCCTGGCTGTACGGCCACGGCGGCCGAGCGGGAAGCCAGCTGCCGAATGTGAGGTCCTCGCCGGAGTTCCTGACGGCGACCCAGATCTTCTACCTCGAGGAGAAGCCCTGTGGGGTCAACTGCGGTCCGGGGCCGGCGACCCAGCCGGATGGCAACACCTTCATCTTCGACATGAGCAAACAGTCGGAGACGGCGTCGACGATCGCCAATGTCTACGCCACGTGGCCACGACCAGGGCAGATCTAAGAGAGCGATTCGGCCTAAGTTAGGCTATCCTATCTCGCGTGATAGGCAGACCCGTAACCAAGATTAGGACCTCCTAGGTTGGTCGAGCTCATCCGCCGACCTGCGTTCACCCGGGCGCAGGAGGACTACCTCAAAGCTCTCTATCAGCTGCATGGCGGCCAGCGTCCGGTACCGACACGCGACCTGGCTCAGCGGCTGGGCATCTCTTCGCCGTCTGTAAGTGAGATGGTCACGCGCCTCACCGCGCAAGGCCTCGTGGAGCACGACCGCTACAAGGGCCAGCAGCTGACTCGCGAAGGGCGGAAGGTCGCCCTCGAGCTGGTGCGGCATCACCGCCTCCTGGAGATGTTCCTCGTGCAGGTGCTCGGCTACAGCTGGGACGAGGTGCACGATGAGGCCGAGCGGCTGGAGCACGTCATCTCCGAGCGCATGGAGCAGCGCATCTTCGAGCTGCTCGGTCGCCCCGAGCTGGATCCCCACGGCCACGCGATCCCCAGTGCCAGCGGCAAGGTGCGATCCCTGAGCGAGCGTGCGCTGAGCGAGTGCCGCGCCGGCGAAAAGGTCGTGGTGCAAGGAGTCTCGGATGACGACGCTGCCCGGCTGCGCGAGCTCGAGCGCCGCGGCTTGATGCCCGGAACCCATCTCGAGGTCGTGTCGGTGAGCGAGTACGAGAGCCCGATCGTGGTGCGGATCAAGGGCCGGCGAGCGAGCGTCCCTCTCGGGCTCGCTCGGGCCATCTATGTCGAGGGAGGGCGCCAGAGTGGCCGTTGAGACGCCGCCGCCAAGGTCCGTCGACCCGGCTCGGATCACCAAGCCGCCGGTCTCCACACCCGATCCCGTAGCCGTCGCGCTCCCCGGTGAGGAGCGTGTCCTGCGTGCGGCGGAAAAGGCGCTAAGCGGCCAGACGCGAGGCATTCGGGCGCTGGTCCCATTCCTCGGTCCTGCCTTTGTGGCCGCCGTCGCGTACGTCGACCCCGGCAATTTCGCGACCAACATCGCCGGCGGAGCGCAGTACGGCTACATGCTTCTCTGGGTCGTCCTCGCGGCCAACTTGATGGCAATGCTCGTGCAATCCATGAGCGCCAAGCTGGGCATCGCGACGGGAATGAACCTCGCGGAGGTCTGCCGCCAGAAGTTTCCCTTTCCGGCGGTGGTGGGCTTGTGGATCCAGGCCGAGGTCATCGCCATGGCCACCGACCTTGCCGAGTTCATCGGCGCCGCGATCGGCATCCACCTTTTGTTTCCGCAAGTGCCCTTGTTCGTGGCCGGCATCATCACCGCCTTCGCGGCGTTCGGCATCCTTGCGATCCAGTCGCGCGGCTTTCGCGGCTTCGAAGCCGTGATCACCGGTCTGGTCGGGGTCATCGTTGCCGCGTTCGCTTTCGAGGTGATCCTTGCCAGGCCTTCGGTGTCAGGGGTGGTGAGCGGACTGATCACGCCTCGGTTCGATGGCACCGAGAGCGTTTTGTTGGGCGCGGGCATCCTCGGTGCGACAGTGATGCCGCACGTGATCTATCTCCACTCGGCGCTCACCCAGAGGCGCGTTGTGGGTGCCACCGACGCCGAGCAGCGCAAGATCTTCAGCTTTGAGCGATGGGACGTGATCATTGCGATGGGCGTCGCGGGCCTGATCAACATCGCAATGCTCACGATCGCGGCCGCGGTGTTTTACGGACATGGACTCGGCCCGATTCAAACTCTCGACCAGGCCTACACCGGCCTCGGTGTGCAGCTTGGCAACGGCGCCGACATCTTTTTCGGACTTGGACTGCTTGCCTCGGGGTTGTCCTCATCGTCGGTGGGCACGCTTGCCGGCCAGGTGGTGATGCAGGGATTCATCCGCCGCGCCATCCCCTTGTTCCTGCGCCGCGCCATAACCATGGCGCCGGCCCTGGTCGTGATCGCAATCGGCCTCAACCCTTCGCGCGCTCTCGTCCTGAGCCAGGTCGTGCTGTCGTTCGGTATCCCGTTCGCCTTGATCCCGCTGCTCCTGTTCTGCCGCGATCGTGGGCTCATGGGCTCGCTGGTCAACCACCGCGTGACGACGATCATCGCGACAGGCGTGGTCGGCGTGATCGTGAGCTTGAACATCTTCCTGATCACACTGCTGGTGACCGGAAGGTAGGCGCCTAAGCTTTCGAGCCCGCTCCGGTTAGGAGGTCGCGAGCCCGCTTGTACTCCTCCGCGTCGATCTCGCCTGCAGCAAAGCGGCGGTCGAGGATCTGGAGCGGCGTCTCGCGCATTCCTGGAAAGCTCACCGGCGTGGGCGATTGGTTTCGCATGGCAACGAAGGCCACCAGCGCGATGCAGCCGAGGACGATGAGCACGAAGATCACGCCGAAGATTGAGATCAGGTGCATGGCAGCCTGGGGACCTCCAATGGATCGATTCACCCGTCAAAGGACAAGAATAGATCGGTGAAGCTTGGTGTCAGCGTTGGCTATTGGGGCTTCGGCCTGACCGCCGCCGACCAGCTGGACATCGCGCGGACGGCCGAGGACCTCGGTTACGACTCGGTGTGGACGGCCGAGGCTTATGGCTCCGATGCGGCGACAGTCCTGGCGTGGCTGGCGGCGGGGACCACCCGCATCAAGCTGGGATCCGGAATCCTTCAGATCCCCGCTCGCAGCGCGGCGATGACGGCCATGACCGCGGCGACCATCGATCAGCTGTCAGGTGGCAGGTTCATCCTGGGCCTGGGCTCGTCAGGGCCACAGGTGTCCGAGGGCTGGCACGGGGTCAGGTTCGCCAGGCAGCTGCAGCGCACTCGCGAGTACGTGGCCGTGGTGCGCATGGCGCTGGCGCATCAGAAGGTCGAATTTCACGGCGAGACCATCGAGCTGCCGCTGCCGGACGGACCGGGCAAGGTGCTCAAGCTCACGATCAAGCCGGCCCAGGCCAAGCTCCCGATCTACCTTGCGGTGCTTGGCCCGAAGAATGTTGCCCTGGCGGGCGAGATCGCCGATGGATGGCTTCCAGTCTTTTTCTCGCCACAGCACACGGCGGCGCTGAGGGTTCCGCTCGAGGAGGGGGCCGCGCGCGCCCGCCGATCGCTCGACGACTTTCGCATCTGCCCATCCGTGAACGTGATGATCAGCGACGACCTCGGCTCGGCACGGGATGCGATGAGACCGATGCTGTCCCTTTACGTGGGAGGGATGGGATCGCGAGAGCAGAACTTCTACAACCGGCTGGTCTCGGCGTACGGATTCGAAGACGCGGCGAAGGAGGTCCAGGATCTGTACCTGGAGGGCCGAAGGAGCGAGGCGGCGATGGCGCTGCCGGACGCGCTGATCGACGCGGTGAGCATTGTTGGACCACGAGACCGGGCGCGAGAAAGCATCCGTGCGTTCAAGGAGGCAGGAGTCGACACTCTGATCGTCGCCCCAACCGCCCTGGACAACGAAACAAGAAAGCAACAACTCCGCTTGGTCGCAGAGCTTGCGGAAGAAGTTGGATGAGCCTCATTGCCCTCCCCGCTCGCCGGGGAGGTGGCGCCGCAGGCGCCGGAGGGGGGCCCGCGGTAAACCATGAGCCGTGATTCCGAAGCCCTCAATCAACCACCCCCACTCGTCGACTACAACGTGTTCCAGGCCGATGCCCCGCTGCGCGAGGCGCTCGAGCGCGAGGGCGCGGGTTGGGCCCACGACTGGGTCAGCGAGCTCGGCCGGCTCGCGGGCAGCGAGGCGGCCATCGCCTGGGGCTTCCAGGCGAACGCGAACCCCCCAGTTCTGCGCACCCACGATCGCTTCGGCAACCGCATAGACGAAGTCGAGTTCCACCCCGCATGGCATCGCCTGATGGAGGTCGCGATCGCCCACGGCCTGCACGCCCTGCCCTGGCGCGAGCCCCGCCCGGGAGCGCACGCCGCACGCGCCGCCGGCTTCTACGTCTGGTCTCAGGTGGAGGGAGGCCATGGCTGCCCGGTGTCGATGACCTACGCGGCACTCCCGGCCCTTCTCAAGCAGCCAGACCTCGCTGCCGAGTGGGAACCGCTGATGACCGCCCTCGACTACGACCCCGGCCTGCGGCCGCATGCCACCAAGCGCGGCGTGCTGTTCGGCAGGGCGATGACGGAGAAGCAGGGAGGCTCCGACGTTCGCGCCAACACAACCCTTGCGACACCCACCGGCGGCGGTGAGTACCGGCTCACCGGGCACAAGTGGTTCTGCTCCGCCCCGATGTGCGACGCCTTCCTGGTCCTGGCCCAAGCGGCGGGCGGCCTGTCGTGCTTCATGCTCCCGCGCGTTCTCCCCGACGGCACCCGCAACGCATTCCACATCCAGCGCCTGAAAGACAAGCTCGGCAATCGCTCCAACGCCTCGAGCGAGGTTGAGCTGGACGGCGCCATCGCATGGCTGGTGGGGGAAGCAGGGAACGGCGTGCGAACGATCATCGAGATGGTCAACCACACGCGCCTGGACTGCATCATCGGATCCGCCTCGCTGATGCGGCAGGCCGTCGCGCAGGCGACTCACCACGCGGCGCATCGAAGCGCCTTCGGCCGCCTGCTGATCGACCAGCCTTTGATGCTCAACGTCCTGGCGGACCTCGCCATCGAGTCCGAGGCAACGACGATCCTCATGATGCGATTGGCGGGTGCCCTGGACCGGGCCGCGGACAGCGCCGAAGCCAAATTCCGACGGCTTGCGCTAGCGGTCAGCAAATACTGGGCGTGCAAGCGCGCGATACCCCTCGTCGCCGAAGCGCTCGAATGCCTCGGCGGAAATGGCTACGTCGAGGAATCGATCATGCCGCGCCTCTATCGCGAGGCGCCGCTGAACTCCATCTGGGAAGGCTCGGGCAACGTGAACGCCCTCGACGTGCTGCGGGCAATGGAGCGCGAACCGGAATCGGTTACCGCTTTCATCGCGGAGGTCGAGGCGGCCAGGGGTGCCGACCCGCGCCTGGATCGATCTGTGGTCGAACTGAAGAAGCAGCTCTCGAACGGGGGCGCCGCCGAAGCGGGCGCACGGCGCCTGGTGGAGGGCCTCGCAATCACGCTCGAGGGCTCACTACTGGTTCGATACGGTGACCCGGCCGTGGCCGATGCCTTCTGTGTCTCGCGCCTGGGCGGCGATTGGGGTCACGCGTTCGGCACCTTGCCAGAGGGGCTCGACCCAGCTTCGATCGTGCAGCGCCACCGCCCGCCTGCGTAGATTGGGGATGTGAGCGTCCAATCCAGCGATATCGCCGCGGCGTGGCGAGATTCGCCTGTTTCGTCGATCGCGCCCCAGGAGCTGCTTATCGTCTCCGACTTCGACGGCACGCTCGCAAACATCGTTCCGGAGCCAACCATGGCCACCCCACTGCCAGATTCGCTGCATGCTCTCCGGCGCCTGGTCCCGGTAGTCAAGAAGGTGGTCATCCTCAGCAGCCGCACTCCAAGGGAGCTCGCTGAGCTCGTGCCTCTTCCCGGCGCGCTGCTCATCGGCGACAGCGGCCTGCCGCCCCCGACGTCCGAGGAGATGCAGGCGTTGCAGCAGTTCAATGTCCAGGCGGCGAAGCTGCTTGGGAACATCCCGGGAGCGTGGATCGAGATCAAGCCCGCGAGCAGCGCCGTTCACTTCCGCAACGCCACGATCAGCGGCCAGAAAGTCCTCGACCTTCTGCGGCCCCTGCTCCACCAGACCGGCCTCTACGGGGGTCTCGGTAGAAAGGTCATCGAGGTGCACTCTCCTCATGCCGGCAAGGGCAACGCCCTCGAGGCCCTGATGAAGCAGCTCAACCCTGGTGGCCTCGTGGTCATGGGCGATGACGAAAACGACAGGTCGATGTTCAGGGTGGCGAGCCGGGCGACGGTTCCTCATCTGTGCGTCGGCGTCGGCTCCGCCGAGGTGCCGCCCGATCTGTTCGACCACTGTGACCTTGTCCTCGACGGTCCCACGGAAGCGTCAGCCTTTCTCCGGAGCCTGGCTGAGTGGGCGACAGCCGGAGCTCGGAACTAGGTCCGCCCTGGGCTCATAACCAGGTCGCGCAGATCCTGGACCTGACGGCTGATCCATCTCGTGATGTCGTTGGCGCGCACCACCTCTCGCGCTCCCTCGTTCAAGCGCTTCTTCTCGGGCGCGCCCATCATCAGCCCGACATATAGCGCGGCCGCAGTGGCCTCCACATCGAAAGGGTTGATGGAGAGGACGTGGGGATGCAGCTCTTCATGAGCGCCGGCATTCTCTGAGAGCACGATCACGCCGTTCGTCGCGTTGACGAGCGCACCCTCTTTGACGACGAGGTTCAGCCCGTCATACACAGGGTTGACGAGCAGCACGTCGTAGTTCTTGAGCGAGGCGACTGCCTTTCGCTCGCTCTCTCCGATCTCCAATCGCACCGGTTGCCAGGTCTCGGTTCCAAACTCGCTGTTGATCCGGCCGACCGCTTGCCGGATCTGCCGGAGATATCGGCTGTAGACGGCAACGTCTTGGCGCGATGGCTGTAGAAAAGCCCAGAACTGCACCTGGCCGCGCAACTCGGGGTGATATCGCAGCAGCTTGTCGTATGCGATGAAGCCGCGAACTATGTTCTTCGAAGGATCCGTCCGATCGATGCGCGAAATCAACTTTGGCGGACGCCATGACGCCAAGTCGCGCTCCTGTCGCTTGACCCCACGCGAGCCGGCGAGGCGCGCGGTGGTCGAAACGTCGATCGATATCGGATAGTGCCGTGCATAGACGACGCGGCCGCCATAGAACACCGCGCGCTCACGCTCATCCACCTGCAGGCCGGCATTCTCCTCACACGTCAGCAGGAAGTTGCGGACGTCAAGGCTGGACTGGAAGCCGACGACGTCGCATCCGAGCAGGCCCTCGAGAATCGCATCGCGCATCTGCTTCGGCAGCACCTTCCAGTACTGGGGCGTCGGCCAGGGCACATGCACGAAGTGCTGGATCATCGCCGCGGGCAGCGCGGTGCGCACCAGTCGCGGGACCAGGTAGAGCTGGTAGTCGTGGACCATCACGAGAGGACGCTTCGGCGCCGCCCGCGCAACCTCGATGACCTTCTCGGCCATCAATCGGTTCACCTCGACGTAGCCCTCCTCCCAGGCCTGGTGGATGCGGTCGTCGATGACGGGCTCGTTGCCGAGGTCCCACAGGTAGTGCTGGATGAACCACAGCACGGGGTTGGCGAAGACCCCGTAATACATCTCGTACTGCTCCTTGGTAGGAGTCGCGTAATGGAGGAGGCCGGTGGAGTTGAGGAGCGGTACGGTCACCGGCGCGCCGAGGGTGGCGGCGAACTGCCGCTCCTCATCGGTGCGGGCGCAGGCCACCCAATCAGCCTCGGTCGCCTCAGCCAGCGTCAACAGGGCCGTGATGACGCCGCCCGCCCCACGCCTGAAGCCTCCGTCAGGCGTCGGCTCCGAGGGGGCGCGGTTGCAGACGAGGATGGGGGAGACGTCCGGCAGCGTGCGAGTTACGTACGCGCGCATAGCGGAGCCGGGGCTTCCCCTCTCGGCCGCCACGGGTACCTCTTCGGCGATGCTCACATCGCCATGATGCGGGGTCCCGCTAGCGAACGAAGGCCGCGCGATCCAGCGGCAGGTCGCGGACCCTGATACCGGTCGCCCGAGCCAGTGCGTTCGAGATTGCTGCGGGCCCGGGCACCGCGGGTGGCTCACCGACGCCCTTGGCGCCGAGCGGTCCGACCGCGGAGGCCATCTCGATCAGCGTCACATCGATGTCGGGAAGCTGGTCGGAAGTGGGGAGCTCGTAGTCGAGAAAGCTCGAGGTACGCAGCTGGCCGTCGACGCTGTACGCCATCTGCTCGCCCAGCGCGCGGCCCAGGCCCTGCACCACGCCACCCTGGATCTGGCCGATGGCCTCGGGTGGGTTGATGGCGCGCCCGACATCCTGGATCGCGGCATATCCCGTGAGCTGGAAAGCGCCGGTCTCCGCATCGGTGCGCACGCGTGCGATGTGGACTGTGAACATCGGGGACGCTGCCAGGACGGCCGAACGCCCGGTCGCCTGGATCGGTCGGTACTTACCCATGAACTCGGTGCTCATGGCCACGAGCTTGGTGATTTCGACGTACCGCTCGGGCACGCCCCGCACCGCCACGCGGTCTTTCACGATCTCGAGGTCCTCGGGCGCCGCCTCCAGCTCGTTGGTGGCGATCTCCAGCAGCTGGCGTCTCGCCTCGAGCGCGGCCTCCTGCACCGCGCCGCCCATGCTGTAGGTGACCTGGCTCCCCGCGGCGACTGGCCCAAAGGGCGCCGTCGCGGTGTCGCTGGTTTCGATGCGGACGCTGTCCACGGGGAGGCCGAATGATTCCGCGGCGATCATCGCCAGGCCGGTGGAGGATCCGCTCACGTCAACGGTGCCCACGTGCACGGTCAGGGTGCCGTCAGGCTCCACGCGACAGCCCGCCGACGAGGGTGTTCGCGCCCCACCCCACATTCCAAGAGCGATGCCGACGCCTTCGCCCTTCTCGGTCGGTTTCGTATAAAGGGGATGCTTCTGCGCCTCCTGGAGGCACTCGATCATGGCGATCGCCGGCAGGGGCTTGCCATCCGGTCCGGGGTCGCCCTCGCGCCGGGCATTTTTAAGGCGGAGCGCGATCGGATCCATGTTGAGCTGGAGCGCGAGCTCGTCCAGCGCCGACTCCAGGGCAAAGTACGCCTGGGGCGCGCCGGGAGCACGGTAGGCCTCAACCGGCGTCTTGTTGGTTGAGACCTCATAACCGGTGATCTCGAAGTTGGGGCAGGCATAGGTGCCGGTCAGGAACATGCCGGTGATCCCACCGTGCCAGCCCGCTGTCGCGCCGTTGTCGTAGTGAAAGTTCGCCCGCAGCGCGACCAGCGTGCCGTCTCGCTTTGCGCCCAGCTCGATGTCGAATCTGGCCGCCGGAGCTGAGCGGGCGACCGCGAACACCTGCTGTCGGGTAAGGTTGAGGCGAAGCGCCCGGCCGGTCCGGCGGGCGAGGAGCGCCAGGAGCGTCTCCAGGAGAGTGACCTTGCCGCCGAAGCCGCCACCCACCGCCATCGGAACGACGCGGACCTTGTAGGTCGGAATCCCGAGCACCTTTGCGACCTCGTCGCGCAGCGCGAACGGACCCTGTGTCGGCGCCCACACAGTCATGCCGCCCTCTGGCTCGGGGCGCACCATCGCGACGTGCGGCTCCAGCGGTGAGTGATGCACGCCCGCGAGGCTGTAGGTCGCCCTGATCACAGCATCCGCGGCCTTCAGGGCCGTGTCGGTGTCGCCCCGCTTCAGGCTGAGGACGCTGCTGACGTTGGAGGGCTTTTTGGGACCTGAGCCGTTGGCCTCGGCTTCGGTGCCTGCGCCGTGCATCGATGCGTCCGCAGCGTCGGCCACTTCTTCCGTGTCGAGCACTCTGCCCGCGCCATCGTTCATCGCGATCTGGGGGTCGACCGTCACCGCTAGTGGCTCGTAGTCGACGTCTACAAGCGTCGCGGCATCGGCCGCCGCGGTTTCGGTTTCGGCGATGACCGCGACGACTGGCTGGCCTACGTAGAAGACACGGCCCAGCGCCAGTGGCTTCTCAGGACTGGGTGCGTTGACGCTCGGGAGATCGGCGCCGGTAACTATGTCGATGACTCCGGGCGCTGATCGCGCAGCCTTTATGTCGATGCTGCGGATGCTCGCGCTGCCCTGGTGGCTGAGCACGAGCTGGACGTGCAGCAGGCCCGGCAACTCGACGTCCGCGGTGAATTTAGTGGCACCCGAAACTTTCTCGGCTCCCTCGAGCCGGCGATGACCAATCCCAATAACACTCATAGTCCCATCGTACGGACTTAGTGCTTGAGGATCCTCGCGTCCGTCCATGCGAAGTCGTACAGCGCGTTGCCGCCAACCCCCTTGACCCACGGATGCGCCAGGTACTGCTGCACCCCGTACACCAGCGCGCCGTACGCGACGTGACCGATCAACGTTTGACCCGCGGCCTTGTAATCCGCAAGCGCGCTCGCGATCGGCTTCGCGTCCGCGCCTTTGACCACCTTGTCGAACGCGGGGTTGGCGTAGCACGATCCGCCTGAGCTGGCCCCGATGACGAAGAGATAGTCGAACCAGTTCTGCGGTTGGTCGTAGTCCGCCCTCCAGCTCTGCCTGAACAGCGAGTACGCGCACTTGCCGTTGCGCTTGTCGAAGTAAGTCTTACGATCGACCTCGACACATTTGACGGTCACGCCCAGGTTCCTCTGCCACTGCGACACCAGGTTTGCGCACACCGCTTTGTTGAAGGGATCGGTGTCATACGTGTAGGTGAGCCCTTTCACCTTGGTCCCCTTCGGATCCCACTTCTGGTACTCGGCCTTCGCGGCGGCCGCATCGAACTTCGTGTTCACGTCAGAACCATCCCCGAGGAACCCCACCAATCCCCTGCTGATCAGCCCACCGGTGGCGGGCACACACGCCGTGCCCTGGTTGCACACCGCGGCCGCGAGCGCGTTGCGATCGATCGCCGTCGAAAAAGCGTGGCGCCCCGCCTGCCCGTTACCCACCCCCGCAAAGGGCCCGGTCGTGAAGTTGAAGCCCGCCCAGAAGGTGAGACCCGAGGGTATGAGCTGGAGCTGGCTCCTCAACTTTGCATCGGTCGTATACCGAACCGCCGCCGCCGGTTGCAGGCCCTGGCTCGCGTACCCGATGAGGCTGTAGAGACTGGATTCATATCGAGTGACCTGCGCGGCCTGGTCGGCGAGGACGTCGATGTGCACGTGCGTGATGCGACCGGTTGATCCCCCGTACCACTGCGGCACCGGTTCGAAGTCGAGCCCCTGCCCGGCCGAGCGAGCGGTCATCCGGAAGGGGCCGCTGCCGATGAGCGTCTGCGGATTCGTGAACCACACGTTGTCGCCGGCCGATGCGATGACCTTGGCGTCGACCACCCAGAACGGCCATAGCCCGACCGTCGTCGTCCAGTAGCCGGCCGGCTTGGTCAGCGTGGTCGTGAACGAATAGGCGTCGAGCTTGACGAGGCCGCTCATCCTGGTCGTGCGTCCGTCCGCAACGGCCTGGTAGCCGACGATGGGTTGGAAAAGGCTCGCGTAGTCGCCTTGTTTGGCAGCAGCGCGGTTCCAGCTGTAGATGAAGTCGTCGGCGGTGATCGGGTCGCCATTCGAGAACTTCGCGTCATGCCGCAGCTGGAACGTGTACGTGAGGGCGTTCAACGAAACGAGTGGAGCTCCGATCGCCAGGTCTGGAACCTCCTGAAGCTTTTGGTCGAATTTGTACAGGCCGGAGAAGACGTTGCGAAGGACGTCGACGTCTGCCGGTGCCGAGATCTGTGCGGGATCGAAGTCGGCGACGTCCTGAGCAATCGGAAAGCTCAAGGTCTGGTCGCTTGCAAGCACCTCGGGCGGCGGGCCGCCGCCGAATGGCGCCAGAATCACGAGCGCGACCACCACGGTGATCACCACCAACACGGCCAGCGCCGCCGCAAGCGCGATGCGCAGGCCCCTCATGCTGTGAGTACGACCTTGCCGGTGCTCGTTCCGCCGGCGACCGAGGCGAGCGCTGCCGGCGCTTCGGCAAGTGGAAGCTGGACCGAGATGTACGGCTTGATCTTTCCGCCTTCGTATAGGTCGAGCAGGGCGCGAGCGGCAGGCGCGATCAGCTCCGGCGCACGTGTCTTGTAAAGACCCCAATGCAGGCCGACCACCGAGTAGTTCTTGACCAGCACGTGGTTGGTGGCTGCCTGTGCGATGCGTCCCGATGTGAAGCCGACGATGACGATGCGCCCCTCGAACGCGATGCATTTCGTCGAGCGGTCGTACACGTCGCCGCCGACCGGATCGATCACAACGTCCGCGCCGCGACCACCAGTCAGCTTCTTGACCTCTTCGGCAAAGTCCTGCGTCTTGTAGTTGATCGCGTGGTCGGCGCCCATCCGACGGCAAACATCTAGCTTCTCGTCCGAGCCGGCGGTCGCGATGACCACGGCGCCGGCCGCCTTGCCCAGCTGGATCGCCGCCGTACCGACGCCACCTGCGCCGGCGTGGACCAGCAGGGTTTCGCCGGGCTGCAGGTGGGCGCGTCGGTGAAGGCCAAACCAGCCCGTCTGGTAGGTGAGCGTGAAACCCGCGGCCTCCTGGAAGGACATGCCGGCGGGCATGGTGGAGACCGAGGAAGGCATCGCGTCGGCGATCTGCGAATAACCTCCCCGGGTAAGGCCGCCGCTATCGAGCAACGCCATCACGCGGTCCCGGGCCTTGAGACCGCTCGATACGGGCGCGGCGATCACCTCGCCGCTCACCTCGACGCCGGGCACGAACGGAAGGGCGGGCTTCGACTGGTAGGTTCCGGCGACCATCAGTGCGTCCGGAAAGTTGACGGCGGCGGCGCGAACGGCAATTCGGACCACGCCGTCGGCAGGCTCGCCGGGTTCGACGTCCTCGAAGCGCAGGACCTCAGGCCCCCCGAGCTCCCGAACCACCCAGGCTTTCACGGGCCCCATGGTAGGGCGAGTGCCCTTGACAGCTCTAGCCGTGCAGGCCAGAGTCGACCAAATGAGGAGCACAGGCTGGCGTGGTCCCAAGCATGCCGCGATCGTCGCTTGGCTTGCTGTTTGCGCCTGCGGTTGCAACGCGTCGGCGCCAGCTGCGCCAACTGCGCCCGCTGGAACTCCTCTCAGCGCGCAGGCGCTGGCGGTGCGCCCTGCGGACTTTGCCGGTGTCTCGCTTCACGCATGCCCGGCCCCGGCCACCGGAACCTTTCAGGCGTTCGCGGCAGCATTTAGCCCCACCAACAAGAGGCATGGGCTGATTCTCGCCGCCAACCTGGCCGCCGCGAAGGCGGATGGCTGGTCCGAATCGCTCACAGGAAAGGTCGACACGTGTAAGGGAGCGCTGGGTTTTGCGCTCGACGGCTCCGCAGACATTGGGGTCAACTCGTACACCTTCGTTTTTCCAGACGCGGCTTCTGCCGTCGCAGCGTTCCCGGCAGTTGGTGCGGGCACGTTTGCACCGCTGGTCAGCGGCAGCCAGACCGGATTCGGCGCCACCTCAGCGAGCTGGTCGTCCGACAGCAGTTACCTGATCGCCTGGCAGAACAAAACGGTGATCGCTCTTGTCGAGTGTGACAGCGTGCCGAGCTGTAAGGCGGGCGCCATGGCGCTAGATTCACGCATCCACTGAGGGTGCGAGCGCCTACAGACAGTTGCCTGCCAATCCTTATCCGAGGCTCTACCCACTCTTAACAAACAGCTGGCAGGATGTTGTGTGCAGCCGGCCGCGGTAGTCCTGCGGGGAGGAATTTCATGTTCTGGCGCATCACGACTCTGCTTGCTCTGGTCAGCATCTCGGTGTGGCCAAGCGTCGCGTCGGCGAGTGAGGACAAAGGCCAGCTCGGGGCGATCAAACACATAGTCGTCATCTACGAGGAAAACCACAGCTTCGACAATCTGTACGGGGGTTGGGAGGGCGTCAACGGACGGACCAATGCCACCAACGCCGCGCAGATCAGTCAGGGGGGAACCGCATACGCGTGCCTGCTCCAGAACGATTTAAACCTCGCATCACCGCCCCTGCCCGCCGACTGCGCGGCGCCCACGTCGACGACGCCGGGCATGCATTTCACGAACAACCCGTTCAGCATCGAGTCATACATTCC
>DASXNH010000164.1:0-12180 GCA_036495195.1 Candidatus Dormiibacterota bacterium | reverse complement strand
GTCGTAGTGATAGAACTGCTTCGACCACAGCATCCCGCCGAGCGCCTCGCGCAGCACCATCGCCTCATCAGGCGACGCTCCCGTTGGTGTGAGCTCGGAGTAGAACTCGTTGGCCTCCTGTTCGCGCGTGGCCATGATCTGGTCGAAATCCTGGCCGGACTTTCCGTCAGTGCTCAGCCTCATCCGGATCGTGACCGTCTGGCCAGGCTGGACCGACAGGTGGTGGCGGAAGGCGGCCTTGGTGCCGTGTTGGGCTGGATTCACCGTCGGCAGGCCTCGGGTGACGTGGTCGTTGATGCCGTCCTTGGGGTATCGGCTCCGACCGGCAATCCCCCAGAAACGTTGGGCGTTGGTTTCGTTGTCGCAGAAAAGGAGCTCGGGCTCGCGATCGGAGAAAAGGGTTCTGCTGCCGAGGAGGTGATGCTCGGCGACGAGGCCGCCGTTCACCGCGCGGATCGACGGCATACGGTCATCGAGACCCCATGACCAGGTGTTGCGGAACCACAGCGTCGGCAGCAGGTCGAGCTCAGCGGCTTCGGGACCGGCGTTGTGGACGGAGATCTTGATCAGGATGTCCTCCGCGTCGGCCTTGGCATAGTCAGCTGTAATCTCCCAGTAGCGGGCACGCTCGAAGACGCCGGTGTCGAGGAGCTCGTACTCGGGCTCCTCTCGGGTGCGCCGTGCGTTCTCGGAGACGAGCTGCGCGTAGGGGAACTCTGCCTGGGGGTACATGTAGCGCCAGCGCATCCACGAGTGCGTGGGAGTCGAGTCGAGGTAGAACCAGTACTCCTTGGCGTCCTCGCCATGGTTCCCCTGCGTGCCGGTCAGGCCGAAGATCCGCTCCTTGAGGATGGGGTCGCGGCCGTTCCAGAGGGCAACGGCCAGGCAGAGGTTCTGGAACCGGTTGCAGAAGCCGGCGAGGCCGTCCTCGTTCCAGCGGTAGGCGCGGGAGCGGGCGTGGTCGTGGGGAAAGAATTCCCAGGCGCTGCCGTCGGGGCTGTAGTCCTCGCGTACCGTGCCCCAAGCCCGCTCGCTCAAGTAGGGGCCCCAGTGCTTCCATGGCGCCCGGCCGGTGGCTTCGTCCAGACGGGCTTTCTCAGCCGGCATGAACCTAGGTTATGCCGCGGACACGCCACGGTTCTCCCCTGAGTTTGGCTCCGGCCAGTGACCGGAGCCGGCCGCGTTCAGAAACGACGCGATCACGCCCCAACCCCATCCCTCCCACGGTGCTGGGAGGAGGGTTTGCTCAAGGCGTTTACCTGCGCGCACCCTGATTCGTCCCTACGCTTACCCCGGTGAGATTCGGGCGCGAGCTTTGTGGTGATCTCGACGCTGCTTCTGAGCGCGAATGGCTGGTGCCTGACGGGCTCGGAGGATATGCCATGGGGACCGTCGGAGGCCTCCGCACGCGCCGTTATCACGGCCTGCTCGTCGTCGCGACCCGGCCCCCCGCCGGCCGCATGCTCGCCCTTGCCGCCATCGACCCGTTCCTGATCATCGGCGAACGCCGAATTCCCCTGGCGGTACACGAATGGTCTTCGGGGGCCATCGACCCCAACGGCCATGTCCACCTCGAGAGCTTCGAGCTCGATGAGGGCCTGCCGCGCTGGCGCTGGACCATCGGCGACGTCGCCATCGAACGCGAGATCGCCATGGACCACGGGCGCGCATCGGTGGCCGTCATCCACCGCGTCGTGAGGGCGCCCGGCCCTGTATCGCTGGAGCTCCACCCCCTTTGCACCTGGCGAGACGCGCACGGCGAACGTTTCGCCAACGGTCCACCGGCCGTCGACGTCGCCGCCGACGGCTTCGTGTTCGAAAACGCCTACCGCGTGGCGGGCGCCGGTTACGTGGGCGGGGGCGAGTGGTACCGAGGTTTCCATTACCGTGTCGAAGCCGAGCGCGGGCTCGGCAGCACAGAAGACCTCTGGCACGCCGGGCATTTCGCCGTGCGGCTCGAGCCTGGTGAGGCCCACGAGCTGGTCGCCTGGGCCGGCGCGCCAGGAGTGCCGCCGCGGCGCCCAGCAGCGATCTTCGTGAAGGCACGGCACCGGGCGGGAGCCGTCATCGCCACCGCACATGCGGTTGAAGAGGTCGATCGCCTGCTCGCGGTGGCGGCTGATCAATTCATCGTCGAAGGGCCGAATGTCGTGGCCGGCTATCCATGGTTTGGCGACTGGTCACGGGACACGATGACGTCTTACGAAGGCCTGTTCATCAACACCGGCCGCCACGAGGAGGGCCGCAAGCTCTTGCTCCGGGCCGCGCAAACCCTATCGGACGGAATGTTGGCCAACACCAGCGACATGGGCGAGGGGGAGTACAACACCGCCGACGCCACACTGTGGTTCCTGCACGCGGTCGGCCGCCACGTTCAGATGACGGGCGACCACGAGCTCGCGGCGGAGCTGTCGACAGCCATGCGCGATGTGATCGAACATCACCTCACGGGAACCCGTTTCGGGATCAAGGTCGACCCGGCCGATTCACTGCTGCGGCAGGGCGCCGACGGCCTTGCCCTGACGTGGATGGACGCGCGTGTCGACGGCACGCCGGTGACCCAAAGGGCGGGCAAAGCGGTCGAGATCAACGCGCTGTGGATCAATGCGCTGGCGACCGTTGCCACGCTGGAGGAGAGGCTCAAGCACGACACCACCGATCTCCGACGACTCGCGCAGCTGGCGCGCGAATCGTTCAAGCACCACTTCGTCGGCCCGTCAGGGTGCGCCGACGTTATCGATCCCGCCAACGAACAGGTGCGGCCCAACTGCCTGCTTGCGATCTCTCTACCCCACGCCCCGCTGCTGGAGGCCGGCCTGGTGCGTGGCGCCGGCGCCACGCTGCTTACCTCACTCGGCCTGCGCTCGCTCAGCCCCGCCGACCCTGCATACCGAGGGCTGCACCGGGGTGGCGTCAGTGAGCGTGACGCGGCCTACCACCAGGGCACCGTCTGGCCCTGGCTGATCGGACCTTACGTCGAGGCGGCGCTCCGGACCGGCGTCGCCGTCGCAGGCGCGCTCGACGGGCTCGAGCAGCACCTCTGGGAGTGGGGGCTCGGCTCGGTTTCCGAGACGGCCGATGGCGACGCACCCCACCGCGCCACGGGATGCCCAATGCAGGCATGGTCGGTGGCCGAGGTGATCAGGGCACGTCGCATGCTGCGAACCCGCGCCGCCACCACCCGACAGCTCCCGCCGGCGACGTGAGAATTGTCTCGCTGCTGCCAAGCGCCACCGAGACTCTTTTCGCGCTCGGGGTCGGCGATCAGCTGGTGGCGGTCACCCACGAATGCGACTATCCGCCCGAAGCGGCCTCGCTTCCAATCGTCACGCGATCGACCCTGAGTCTTGAAGAGAAGGACAGCGCAGGCATCGAGGCCACCGTTTCGCTGGCGGCGGCGGAGGGCCGGTCGCTCTACCAGGTGGACACCGAGGCGATCCGCGACCTGCGTCCCGACCTGGTCGTCGCTCAAGACATCTGCCGGGTTTGTGCCGTCACCGCAGACCAGGTCACTGACGACCTGGAAGGGATACGGATGATCCGCCAGCATCCTCACTCGCTCGCCGACGTTCTCGCCGACATCGAGGAGCTGGCGGCTGCTTGCGGCACCGATGCCGCTCCCCTCATGACCGAGCTGAAGTCCCGACTGGCAGCGGCATCACGCTTGGCCCAGCGACTGGGTCCCGTTCGTGGTGTCTTTCTGGAATGGATCGACCCGCCCTACCGCGCTGGGCACTGGACCCCCGATTTGCTCACATTGGCGGGTATCGCCGATCCCCTCGCTCGCCCGGGCGTGCCTTCCGTCGCGCTCACGTGGGCCGACGTGGTCGGGGCTCGACCAGAGCTGCTGATCCTGGCACCCTGCGGATTCGGTCGGGATCGTGCGCTGGAGGAAATGGCCCTCGCGCAAAAGGCCATCGATCAAGTTGGCGCTGCTCGCGTTGTCGTATTGGATGGATCTGCTTACTTCAACCGGCCGGGACCGCGGCTCGTCGACTCGCTGGAGCAGCTTGTCTCGAACCGCTGACGTTCGAGCGGTGAAGCGGCCGCCCCTGTGGCTTGCCTCGGCCGCCCTGATCGCCGGATGGGCTGCCGCCTATGACCTGGTCACGTGGGTGATTCTTTTCGTCCGGCAACCCATCCACCCCGACTTCAGGATCTTTTACGTCGCCGCCGAGGCAGGCCTCCGTCATGGGTGGGCACGCATCTACGACCTGGAGACCTTGCGCGCGCTGTCGGCTTCGTTTCCAGCCGAACAGAGCTATATCAACCCCGCGCTGCCGTTCATCAACCCGCCGGTCTTCGCCTGGCTGATCGCACCCCTCACCGCCCTCCCGCTGCCCGTGGCCTATGCCATCTGGTGCGCTGTGTCGCTGGCGTCGCTGGTCTGGGCATGGCACATCGCCGCCCCGTACTCAGGCATCAAAAAGCTCGCCCTGCTCCTGGCGGCGCTCGCGCTGTGGCCGGTGCTGGACGCTTTCTACTTCGGCCAGCCCACGCTCGTCATCATCGGTTTGCTCGCAACCACGTGGTGGCTGTGCTCAAAGGACCGGCCCCTCGCCGCCGGAGCGGCTCTCGCATTCGCCACGGCGCTGAAGCCGCATACAGTGATCCTGGTCCCGCTCGCGCTGGCGGTCAGCGGTCGCTTCCGGCCCTTCCTGAGCTGGGCTGCGGTGTGCACCCTGCTCGGCATCGCCTGCTTGCTCGCGCTGGGACCCTCGGGCGTCAACAACTGGCTGCAAACACTGGCGTACGGACAGACCGACACCGGGCAAGCCCACTACACCCTCGCCTACGTATTCGGCGCGGGTCTGGTTTCGTATGCCGTCGAAGGCCTCCAGGGCGCCGCCGTGCTCGTGATCGCGTGGCGCCGGCGAGCCAACCTGAACATTGTCTTTGGGCTAGGCATCCTGGGCTCCCTCGTGTTCGCCTTCCACCTGCATCAGTACGACTACGCAGCCCTGCTCCTCGCTGCATGGCTGGTCTTGCGCACAGGCCCACCACTGTGGCACCGCCTCTGGCTCTTGTTAGGCATCGTACCGATGCAAACGATCAGCCTTGGCAACACGCTGCCTCAGCTCCTGTGGGATTTTGGCTGGCTCGTCATCCTCGGCATCGGTGCACTCAGCGGTGACCAACCGGCTGCCGGCGCCAATCGGAAATCGAGCCAGCTGCCGGCCGCCGGCGAGCTGCGCGCCTCGGCTCGGACCACCTCGGCTGCCTCGCGCGCCCACCTCTGATCCACAGGATCAACGCGACCGCTCTCTGTCGGACAGCGAGCCATGCTCTTCTGACTCAGTCCTCTGCATCGGGCGATGCAGCAACACCACCGATGAAAAAGCTCGAATCGTCGCCTTCAGCCATCGTTCAGAATAGGAAGCCGATGCGGCCGTAGCATGGACACCGGCCGCGACGCCTCACACCATGGAGGGGTAATGACGACGCTACGTCTACTGGTGGGTACTCACAAAGGGGCCTTCGTCATGACTTCTGACGAACGGCGAAAAGACTGGAAGATCGAGGGACCGCACTTCGCGGGATGGGACGTCTATCACGTCAACGGCTCTCCGGCCGAACCCAACCGCCTGTACGCCTCGACGTCCCGCGGCTGGTTCGGACAGGTGATCCAGCGGAGCGATGACGGTGGCGCCACCTGGCAGCCGATTGGCAACGAGTTCCACTACGAAGGAGCGACGACCACTCACAAGTGGTACGACAACTCCGACCACCCCTATGAGTTCTTGCGCGTCTGGCACCTCGAACCATCGCTCACGGACCCTGAAACCGTGTACGCCGGAGTCGAGGATGCGGCGCTGTTCAAGTCGACCAACGGCGGCACCTCATGGGAGGAGCTGTCAGGCCTGCGTACTCACCCAACCGCACCTTCGTGGGCGCCCGGCGCGGGCGGCCTCTGCCTGCACACGATCATCCAGGATCCGAGCAACCCCAACCGGATCTTCACCGCCATCTCATCGGCAGGCTCGTTTCGGAGCGACGACCAGGGCAAGAGCTGGAAGCCGATCAATCATGGGCTGCGGTCGTCGTACATTCCGGACCCCGACGCCGAGATCGGTCACTGCGTCCACCACCTCGCGATGCACCCGAGCCGCCCCAACACGTTGTTCATGCAGAAGCACTGGGACGTGATGCGCACCGACGACGGCGGCGACACCTGGCACGAGGTCAGCGGCAACCTGCCCACGGACTTCGGGTTCGCGATCGACGTGCACGCGCACGAGCCCGAAACCATCTACGTGGTCCCGATCACAAGCGACTCAGACCATTTCGTCCCCGAGGGCAAGCTGCGCGTTTATCGCAGCCGCACCGGCGGCAACGAGTGGGAGCCCCTGACGAAGGGCTTGCCTCAGAAGGATTGCTACGTGAACGTGCTTCGCGACGCAATGGCCGTGGACTCGGCCGAATCGTGCGGCGTGTACTTCGGAACGACGGGTGGTCAGGTGTACGCGTCCGCCGACAGCGGTGACAGCTGGATGGCGATCGCGAGGGACCTGCCGGCCGTGCTATCTGTGCAGGTGCAGACGCTGGCTTGATCCGCGTTGAGCTGCCGGCGAACCTGCGCACGCTCGCCGGCGTCGGGCGCGAGGTGCAGCTCGAGGTCGACGGACCGGCCACCCAGCGCACACTTCTCGACGCGCTGGAGACCGCCTACCCGGCGCTGCGCGGGACGGTGCGCGACTCGCGCACCAAGAAGCGGCGGGCGATGCTGCGGTTCTATGCGTGCGAGGAGGACCTCTCTGACGAATCGCTCGACGCCCCCCTGCCCGAGTCCGTCGCCGCCGGCCAGGAGCCGTATCTGATCGTGGGGGCGATAGCCGGAGGCTGACGCCGCTCCTAAGAGCCGGTGCGCGCGATTTTGAATGCTTGCCTTACCAACCGCTTGACGGCAGGACGCTCGGCGTCGGATGGAGAGCTCAAGGTGATAAATCTGGAATCCCTGCCGCTGCCATGCAGCAAGCCACTTGAGTTGTCGAGTTCGCGGCCGCGATAGAAGAAGATCGTCGAGTGTTCGGTGAAAGTCCCGATCCCAACGACGTTCGCGCCATCGACCGCGTAACGAACCAGCTTCCACATCGCACTCTTCGAGCGCGGTGACCGGCTTCGATAAGTAATCTCATCGGCGCGAGCCGCTGCCTCTCTGACCGTCTTGAGCGCGGCCTTTACAGTGGGCCGCACACTCGACGGAATCTTCTTGAGCTGTTCGGACAGGACAATGTCGGGCGGCATCAGACCGATTCTAAATTTTGGTGAGCGACTCGGGGGAGTCGGGTGCCTAGAGTGCGCCGCGTGGGTCTTCTGCTTTGCTGATCGGCCCGTCCAGTCGAGGGCGGACGGGGCTGAGATGAAGCTTGTAAGCAATCCCCGGCGCGCGAAAGCCCACCTTGATGTGCTGGTTGTCGCAGAAGGGCTTGTGCTGCGACTCGCCGCAGCGGCAAAGAGTCGCACGCGGCAGGATCTCGACCGTACCATCCTCGCGCTTGACCTCGATCTTGCCCTTCACGAGCAGCGGCCCGTTGCGCATTGGAGTCACGGTGGTCGGGCCTTCGTACTCTTCCTGCGGCCCGCCATCGAGACGCCGGATCAGCAAGGCCCCGCTCGGACAGCGCTGCACCACCTCGGCCACCTCGTCCGCTGTGGCTGCATCAGGCAGGACCCAGGGCCGCCGGTTGAGGTCGAAGACTTTAGGATGCCCGCGCAGGCACTCCGCGACGTGAATGCAGAGGTCGAGGTCGAAGCTGACCTCGATGTCGTGCCCGCGATAGACCTTCCTCATCCCTTGATCACATCAGGGACTCGTAAAGCTCCACGGTCCTGGCGGCGATGGCCGGCCAGCCAAAGTGCCGCAACACGTGCTGGCGGCCGGCCTGGCCCATCTTTGCCGCCAAAGCGGGATCGTTCAGCAGCTCATCAGCGCGCGCGGCCAACGCGCTCGTAAATGCCTCCACGTCGTCGGGGTGGTAGTCCACGAGATAGCCCGTCTCACCCTCCACGACGATTTCGGGTATCCCCCCGACGCGAGAGGCGACCACCGCCGTCTCACACGCCATCGCCTCGAGGTTCACCAAACCGAACGGCTCATAAATCGACGGGCAGATGAACACCGATGCACCCGAGTGCAGGTGGATCAGATCTTGCAACTGGATGTAGTGATCGATCCAGACCAGGTTGCCTCGCTCGGAGCGGACACGCTCGGCAAGGGCGCCGATCTCAGCGGCGATCTCGGGCGTATCCGGACTGCTGGCGACAATCACCAGCTGGTGGCGAGGATCCATCTTGAGAGCCGCCGCCAAAAGCAGCTGCAAGCCTTTCTGCCGCGTCATGCGGCCGTTGAAAAACGCGTATGGCCGGTTAGGGTCCACCCCGAAACGGGCGAGTGCTTCCTCTGACCGGTGCGGACGGTAAATCTCGGGATCGATGCCGTTGTGAATTACGTGGACGCGTTCGGGCATGACCTGCGGGTAGCAGGACAGGATGTCGCCTCGCACCCCATGCGAGACCGCCACCACGGCGTCAGCGGCCGCGATTGCGGTTCGCTCGCAAAACGTCGAAAGGGCGTAGCCGCCGCCCAGCTGCTCCGCCTTCCACGGCCGCAGTGGCTCCAGGCTGTGAATCGTCATTACGTGCGGAATCGACCACATGAGCTTCGCGAGATGTCCACCAAGATTCGCGTACCACGTATGGCTATGCGCAAGGTCGGCGCCCTTGACGGCGGCACTCATCGACAGGTTGATCGACATCGCTTGCAGCGCGGCTGATTCGGGCTTTGGCTCCGATAGAGCGGCCCATGGCTCGTGGCTCGTAACGCCGGGCTCGTCCCGTGGCTTGCCCCAGCAGTGGACGGAGACCTCGGCCAGGTGGCGGAGCTCGCGGGCGAGAAACTCAACGTGCGTGCCCGCGCCCCCGTAGACCTCTGGCGGGTACTCCCGAGTCAGGAGCGCGACCTTGCGCCGATCCATTCCCACAGCCAGCTCATTTTCGAGCTTCCTCGGCACTCGCGGATAAGCAGACCGACCGTCGGTCTGTTATATTCCCAGCCATGGCTCGAACGGTGAACCCGACGCTCCACACGATTCGCCGCGAAGCCTTTCTCGACGTGGCCCAGCACTTCGTCCAGACGAAAGGCTTCGACGCGATGAGCATCCAGGACGTTCTCGACGAGCTCGACGCGTCCAAGGGCGCCTTCTACCACTACTTCGACTCCAAGCAGTCGCTGCTGGAGGCGGTGGTGGACCGCTTCGCCGATGCGGCGCTTGCCACCGTCGCCCCCGTTCTCAACGACGCCAACCTGCCCGCCATCCGCAAGCTCGAGCGCATCTTCTCCGGGATCGCCAGCTTCAAGGCGCAGCAGAAGGAGTTCGTGGTCGCGATGATCGAGGTCTGGAACTCGGACGGCAACGCGATCGTGAGAGAGAAGCTCCGCCGGCTGACGGTGAATCGCCTGGGGCCGCTGCTTTCCGCGGTCATCGAACAGGGCATCTCAGAGGGCACGTTCGCCGCCCAGTCCCCCGACGAGACGGCGATCGTGCTCACGTCGTTGATGCAGGGCTTTCAGCAGCAGGCAAACGATTTGTTCATGGCGCGGCAGGCGGGCACCGTCGGATTCAATGCCGTGCAGCGCTCGGTCAAGGCCAACACCGAGGCGTTCGAACGGATCTTGGGGTTGTCCAAAGGGTCATTGACGCTCATCGACGAGCCGGCCTTGCATTTCTGGTTCGGATAACGGGAGGCGTTCAGTGGCAGCGGTGATCGATGTCCAGGGTCTGACCAAGACCTACGGCGGCAAGCGCGGCATCAGCGAAGTCACCTTCTCGGTCGAGGAAGGCGAGGTGTTCGGGTTTCTCGGCCCCAACGGCGCAGGCAAGACGACGACGATCAGGATCCTGATGGCGCTCATTCGCGCCAACTCGGGCACCGCACGGATCGCCGGCCTCGACTGCTGGCAGCAATCCGTCGACATCAAGAGGCTTGTCGGCTACGTGCCGGGCGAGCCGGCTCTCGATCCGAACCTGACCGGCGGCCAGATCCTCGCGTTCTTCGCACACCTGCGCGGAGGTGTCGATCAGAAATACCTCAAGGAATTGATTCAGCGCTTGGACCTCGACACGAGCCGCAAGTTCCGGCAGTACTCGACGGGCAACAAGCGCAAGGTCGTTTTGATCCAGGCCTTCATGCACCGCCCGCGCTTGCTGATCCTCGACGAGCCGACCAGCGGTCTCGACCCGCTCAACCAGCACGAGTTCGATCGCATGGTCAATGAGGTTCGAGACGAAGGGCGCACGGTTTTCCTCTCGTCGCACATCCTCAGCGAGGTGGAGAAGACCTGCTCGAGGGTCGGCATCATCCGCGCCGGAAACATAGTGCGGATAGGCGGGGTGGCCGAGGTGACCGCCATCAAGCGCTACGAGATGACAATCACGTTCGGCGATGCGGTCCCGGTCGATGCGTTCAAGACGCTGGCCGGCGTGATCGAGGCGGAGTCGTTGGACACGGAGCACACAGTGCGCCTCGCGATGCAGGGGCCTGCCGATGCCGTGATCAAAGCGGCCGCGCGCTATCCGGTCGTCTCGCTCACCAGCCACGAGCCGAGCCTCGAGGACATCTTCCTGCGCTACTACGAAGGGGACGGTGCCGGCAAGGAGGCTGAGCATGTGGTGGCTTAGGAGCATCTTTCTAAAAACCCTGTATGACTACCGCGTCGCGATCCTGGGGTGGGGCATCGGCATGGGCCTCGTCGTGGTCTCGCCGATGGCGAGTGTGGCCGCCCTGATCACCACGCCGCAGGCGCACGAGCAGCTGGTCAGCCTGGCCTACTCCTTCGCATGGAATGCCGATGTCGTAGCGGTCGACACAGCAGGTGGCTATGCAACCTGGAAGATCGGCATCTTCGTCTTCCTGATCGCGGTGTGGCCGCTCCTGGCCGGCAGCCGGATGCTGCGCGGCGAGGAGGATCGCGGCTCACTCGACGTTCTGCTCTCGGTGCCACGCGCGCGTTTGCAAGTGGCCGTCGAGAAGCTCGCGGCCATGTGGACCGCGCTCCTCGCGATGGGTGTGTTGATCGGCCTGCTTGCATTCGCAGGCGGCCAAAAGTTCGGGGGCGACTTCGGCGTTGGCGACGCCCTTCTCTTTGGCTTGAACCTTGCCCTGGTCTGCGCCGTCATCGGTACCGTGGCGCTCCTGATCTCCCAGTTCACGCAGGAGCAGGGCCCTGCCGCGGGGTGGACGGCAGGCTTGCTCCTCGTCTTCATCGTCATGGACATGGTCCGCCGCGTTGTCCCCGACACGGAGTGGATCTCGCGCCTCTCCCCCATCTACTACTACAACCTGAGCAAGCCCCTTGTGCCCAGCTATGGAGTCAACGTGGGCGCGATGCTCCTCCTGCTGGCACTGGCGCTGATCGCCAGCGGGGCCGCACTCTGGCTCTTCGCCCGGCGCGACGTCGGCGGGACCGTACCGCTGCCACGCTGGCTCCGGCTGCCTGAGCGCACGCCAAGCCGAGCGCTGCCCGTTGGAGACTGGTCGCTGCGCTCCATCTACGCGCGCAGCATGGGCATGATCGCGGTGCCTGCCGCCTGGTGGACCCTTGGCATTGCGTTCTGGGCCGTCTGGGTGATCGTCGTCGTTCAGCAGATGGAGGCGAGATTGACCAGCTTGTTATCGAGCTCGCCGGTTGCGGTCAACCTCCTGAAGAATCTGGCCGGAGGCAATGCCGACATCAACGCCGGCTTCCTCAGCGCCCTTTTCATCTTTCTGCCTCTGTTCCTCATGGCCTTTGTCGTCACCCAGGTCAACAGCTGGGCGGCCGACGAGCAAGACGGCCGCCTCGAGCTGCTGCTGGCGGCGCCGCAGGCGCGGCTCCAGGTGCTGCTTGGTCGCTTCGCAGCGCTCGCCACGGCGACGATCCTCATCGGCCTGATCACCCTGCTTGCTGCTTCGGTCACCGCCACTTCCACGGGGCTGAAGCTCGATCTGGGGAATCTGGCTGCCGCGACTCTGGGCATGGTGCCATTGGGTTTGCTGGTCGCAGGCATCGGCTACATGGGGGCCGGCTGGCTGCGAAGCTCGGCCGACACGGGGCTTCTGAGCTTCCTGCTTGCGGCGTGGTTCTTCATCAGCTTCATTGGACCCGAGCTCAAGTTGCCGGACGCGACCCTGCGCCTCTCG
>DASXNH010000163.1:0-56561 GCA_036495195.1 Candidatus Dormiibacterota bacterium | reverse complement strand
CCCACTGGGTTAACCAGGTAAGGACCCTAGTAGACCACTAGGTTGATAGGCCGGGGGTGTAAGAGCAGCAATGCTTTGAGCTGACCGGTACTAATAGTCCGAGGGCTTGTTCACCTATAACTCACTCTTCATTTGCTGAGGAGGGAGGATCACGTCATACGGATCCAGCGCAGTGAAAACAGCTGGAGATTCTCATAGACCTAATTCGGTTGTTCGCTGGTTCCGCGCGCGTCTGTGCGCTGTGGCCCGATATATTGCGAGGACTGCCACACCCACGTACCGATCCGAGCCTTGACCTCCATTGGTCGGCGCGCGCCCTCGAGCTGGCGCTGCGGGCGGACTACGGAACGAGCCCTAACCCGATGGTTGGCGCCGTCGTGCTCGACAGCTCGGGAACCCTCGCCGGCGAGGGCTTCCACCGCCGCGCAGGGGATCCCCATGCTGAACAAGAGGCGCTCAAGGCCGCGGGTGACCGGGCCCTCGGCGGGACTCTTTACGTGAGTCTCGAACCGTGCGCCTCCCACCGCACTCCGTCATGCGCCGACGCCATCATCGAAGCAGGCCTGAGCCGAGTGGTGGTCTCGATGCTCGACCCGGACGAGCGCGTCCGCGGCGCCGGCATCGTCAAGCTTCAGGCCGCCGGCATTGGCACTGTTGTTGGCGTCTACGAAGATCGGGCGCGCCGGCTGAACGAGTTCTACGTCAAGCACCGGCTGACAGGGAGGCCATTTGTGAGCGCTAAATTCGCTATGAGCTTGGATGGCAAAATAGCGACTCGCACCGGAGAATCGCGCTGGATCTCCGGCGAGGAATCCCGGCTGCACAGCCACCGGCTCCGGCATATCCATGACGCGATCCTGGTCGGGGTGAACACCGTGATCGCAGACGACCCCGAGCTGACCACCCGTTTCGAGGGCGGGGGAGACCGTCAACCGCTGCGCGTCGTTCTCGACTCCCAGCTACGACTCCGGATGTCATCCAGGGTCGTCGGACCGAACACCCTGATCGCGACGACTCGGGCCGGCCGCATGGGAGCGGCGGAGGTCGTGAAATTTCCAGCGACCGCGGACGGCCAGGTTGCTCTACAACCTTTGCTTGACGAGCTCGGCACGAGAGGCATCCTCAGCCTTCTGGTCGAGGGGGGAGGCACAGTTCACGCATCCTTTGTCTCGGAAGGCCTGGTGGACAAGGTTTACGCATACGTCGCGCCGAGTCTCATCGGGGGTCGCGAAGCGCCCAGTCCGCTGGGGGGACTTGGCGTGGAGCACCTTGCCGAAGCTGTCCGATTACGGGAGCTCGATGCGACCAGGCTGGGCGACGATCTACTCATTACTGGATATGTGGATGTTCACCGGGATAGTTAGCGCCGTGGCCAAGGTGGTCGACGCTGATGGCAAACGGATTGGCATCGACCATGCCCCGACAGCGCGCCATTTGAAAATTGGTGGCAGCGTCGCGGTGAACGGGTGCTGCCTGACCATCATCAAGAAAAGGGGTGCGGTCTTTTACATGGACGTGGTTCCGGAGACCCTCCGCCGCACTAATTTGGGCGCCCTGGAACCTGGGGCGAAGGTCAACCTGGAGCTGCCGCTTGGCGCGACCTCAACCATTGACGGTCACCTTGTTCAGGGGCACATCGACGCCACCGCCAAGGTCAGCTCGGTAAAGCGGGTGGCCTCAGGACGGGAAGTCACCATCGACCTTCCAGCCACTCTGGCTCGGTTCGTTGCGACCAAGGGCTCAATCGCCGTGGATGGCGTCAGCCTGACCGTGGCAACGGTGGACAAACCACCCGGGACCTTCGGTGTGGCGTTGATTCCTCATACCCTCGAAGCAACCACGGCGGGTGGATATAAGAAGGGCACGGTGGTGAATCTCGAAGCGGACATCGTTGCCCGCTACGTGGCCCGAAACCTCCGCCGGTAATATCTACCAGCGATGGCGTTGGCGACAGTTCCAGAGGCACTTGCGGACTTCAAATCCGGCAAGTTTGTCATCGTCGTGGACGATGAAGAGCGTGAGAACGAGGGAGACCTCGTGGTCGCCGCTCAGCTCGTAACGCCCGAGCACATCAGCTTCATGACGCGCCACGGATCGGGCCTCGTCTGCATGCCGATAGTGGCCCGGCGGCTCGATGAGCTCGGGATCGCCCCGATGGTGGAGCACAACACGAGTCGGCTGGGAACCGCTTTCAGCATCAGCATCGACGCGAAGGACAGCGTTACGACTGGCGCCTCGGCCCATGATCGCGCCGCGACCATTCGCAAAGTGCTGGACCCCTCCGCCAGGACAAGCGATTTCTCAATGCCGGGGCACACGTTTCCGTTACGGGCCGCTGAGGGGGGCGTGCTTACGCGGGCAGGGCAGACGGAAGCGGCAGTCGACCTTGCGGCATTGGCCGGCCTGTATCCGGCGGGTGTGATCACTGAGCTGATGAAGGCGGACGGAACCATGTCTCGAATGCCAGACCTGGACAGCTTTGCGCGGGAGCACGGCATCAAGGTCATCACCGTCGAGCAGATGATCGCGTACAGGCGCCGGAACGAGAAGCTGGTTGCGCGACGAGTCGAGGCGGTCATACCGATCGGAGGCGCCGAACCTCGCGAATGGCGGCTTTTCGCGTACGAAGACGTGCTCCGGCACGAGAACCATCTTGCCCTGGTGTTAGGCGAGATCGATCCAGAAAAGCCAGTGCTGCTCCGGGCGCACTCAGAGTGCCTGACCGGCGACATTTTCGGCAGCCTTCGCTGCGATTGCGGCGCCCAGCTGCACGCGGCGATGGACATGATTGCCGCCGATGGCGTTGGGGTCATCCTCTATATCCGTCACCAGGAAGGTCGCGGGATCGGACTGCTGGACAAGCTGCATGCCTACAACCTGCAGGACCGGGGTCTGGACACCGTCGAGGCAAACGAGGCCCTTGGACATCCTGCAGACAAGCGCGACTACGGAATCGGGAGCCAGATCCTGTACGACTTGGGAGTGCGCAAGATCAGGCTTTTGACCAACAACCCCAAGAAGATTTACGGGCTTGAGGGTTTTGGGCTCGAGGTCACGGAGCGGGTGCCGATTCGCATTGCGGCCAACGCGCACAACGAGCGCTACCTCAAGACAAAGAAAGACAAGCTCGGACACCTCCTGTAGAAATGGGAGAGAAGGGCACTACGCCAAACCTGAGCGGAAGCGACCTACGTATCGCTGTGGTCGTGGCGCGCTTCAACGAGGACGTTACGAGGCGCCTTTTGCGAGGGGCGTTAGACGCTCTCAAGGAGCATGGTGTTGAAGATCCTGATGTGCTCTGGGTGCCGGGGTCCCTGGAGCTGCCGGTCACCGCTCTCACGCTGGCGGAGCGCGGCAATCATGACGCGATCGTGTGCCTCGGTTGCGTCATGAGGGGCGAGACTTATCACTTCGAGGTGGTGGCAAGTCAGGCCGCCGCCGGGATCATGCAGGTCCAGATGGACACCGGGGTACCTGTAGCGTTTGGTGTGCTTACGACCGAGGACAAAGAACAGGCGCTGGCGCGCTCAGGCCCGAAGAACAACAAGGGCGCGGAAGCGGCGGAGACGGCCATCGAGATGGCAAACCTGATGCGCGAAGTCCAGGGATAGCCCTTAACAACCCGGGTTCCCTCCAATCCAAATTCCGAATAAGTTGGCCCCGGAGTGCCGGCGGGGGAGGGCTGGCACGGCGGAGGAGAGGGAGGGCCCGGCGGGGGAGTCTAGCCCTTGAGGGCGTGGGCCCTTTACAGCCCCCAGCTGAACTTTTGGACTGGCACCAGGCGCGCCCGCTCAGGACCGATCAGCTCCACACGACCCTGCACCGCCACCCCCCTTTTGGGCCCCATCGCATCGATCACCGACGCCGCGCGCGGCTCATGCCTCAGGTTCCTCAGCTTCACCCCATCCACATCAAACTCGAGTGCGCCATCCTCGCCAACCGAATACATCACGGGCACCACGTGCGGCCACCCCGACGGCCCCACCGTGGCCAGCCTTGCAATGCGCTGTGACCGCAAGAACTCGAGCTCACCAGGCGTGAACAACATCCCCACCCATCCTAGCCCGGGACGCCCCAAACTCCGAGCCCACTAGACTGCTGAAAAGGACATGGCGAAGACCACCACGCGCGGCATCGGCACCATCGGCGGCTACACCATCCTGCGCAAAGAGCGCCTCGACCGCCTAGAGGGCTCCTACCTCGAGCTCGAGCACGACCGCACCGGCGCGCGTCACCTCCACATCGAGTGCCCCGACGACAACAACTCCTTCGCCGTCTTTTTTCCAACCGTCCCACAAGACAGCACAGGCGTTGCCCACATCCTCGAGCACGTGGTGCTGGCGGGCTCACAGAAGTTCCCCGTCCGCGATCCCTTCTTCAGCATGACCCGCCGCTCCCTCGCCACCTTCATGAATGCCTTCACGAGCGCGGACTGGACAATGTACCCCTTCAGCTCTCGCAACAAGAGGGACTTCAACAACCTCCTGGAGGTCTACCTCGACGCCACCTTCTTCCCGAGACTGGACGAGGACTCTTTCAAGCAGGAAGGCATCCGGCTCGAGTTCGAGGACTCTACCGACCCGCATAGCGGCCTCCGCTACAAAGGGGTGGTCTACAACGAGATGAAGGGCGCCCTGGCAGGGCCTCAGGCAGCGGTGCAGAAGCTTGTCGGCCAGGCAATGTTCCCCGGCCTCTGCTACTCCTACGTCTCGGGCGGCGACCCAGAGGTAATCCCCGACCTCACGTACGAGCAGCTCCGCAGATTCCACGCCCACCACTACCACCCGAGCAACGCTTACTTCTACACGTACGGTGACCAGGACCTGGAGGAAACGCTCGCAAACATCGAGAAAAACGCACTACAACGCTTCAACAGAATCGAGGTCGACACCGCAATCCCGGACGTTAAGAGATTCAAGAAGCCGGTCAAGGCAGCAGAGCCCTACCCCGCCTCCAAGGACGAGGACAACACGAAGAAGTCTCAGGCCCTCGTCGCCTGGGTGACTGTCCGAACCGGCGACTCTTTCCAGCTCCTCGCCATGAAAGTCCTCGCCGAAGTGCTCCTCGGCAACGCCGCATCACCCCTCAGAAAGGCCCTCATCGACTCGAAGCTGGGCACAGCCATGGCAGACGGCACCGGTCTGCAGGACGACTACCGAGAAACCGTGTTCGCCGCGGGTCTCAAGGACATCGCCCGAGAGGACGCGCAGAAGGTCGAGAAGGTCGTCCTGGAAACACTCGAAAAGCTAGCCAGGGAAGGCGTGGATCAGACCCAGGTAGACGCCGCCATCCACCACCTCGAGTTCGAGAAGCGCGAGCGCTCCAACGCCGGCTTTCCATACAGCCTGAAGGTTCTCTTCACGGCTCTCGCGCCCTACTACTACGGCGGCGATCCCTACGATGCGCTCAACTTCGACGCAGACCTGGCACGCCTTGAAAAAGATCGTCAGGAGGGCCGGTTCTTCGAGAACCTCATCAAGGCCGAGCTCATCAACAACGCTCACCGCGGCCTGCTGACGGTTTACCCGGACGAAGGGCTCGAGGAGCAGAGGCGCCAGAAAGAACTCGATCGCCTGGCGAGAATCGAGGCCGGCCTCACAGAAGAAGAGAAGGCACGCATCGTCGCGGACGCAATTCGTCTCAAGCAGGAGCAGGACGCGAAGCAAGACCTCTCCACGCTGCCCACGCTCGAGCTCGCCGACATCCCGATGAAGTTCGAAGACGTCCCTAGCAAGGACACAACGCTGGGCAAAGCCCAGGTGGAATTCTTCCCACTCCCGACCAACGGCGTCACGTACATCGACATCCGCACCGATTTCGCAAGTCTCACCCCAGACGAGAAAGACCTTCTCCCGCTCTTGGGCCGCGTCCTAACCCAGGCCGGCGCAGCGGGCCAGGATTACGTCGAGATCGCAAAACGCATCGCCTACTACACCGGCGGCATCGGCGCCGCAGCCCAGGTCCAATCCCTTGCCGGCACGGAGGACTACCTCCAGTCCTTCATGGTCTCCGGCAAAGCGCTTGACCGCAACGCCAAACACTTCATCGACCTGCTCAGCGACCTCACCGCACGGCTCGAGATCGAGACGGGTAGGTTGAAGGAGATAATCGCCGAGACCGCGACCCGCCTCGAGAGTTCGATCTCCGGCCTCGGTTTCCAGTTCGCAATCCTTCTCGCCCAAGCGAAGCTCAGCTCAGAGGGCGCCATGAACGATCGCCTCCAGGGCATCGGCATGCTGCACGTCACGCGCGAGCTCGCCAAGCTGGACGACAGCGGATTGCAAGCACTGGCGACCAAGCTCGACGCCATCCGAACCAAACTGTTCCAGCGCGATTCGATCACTCTGGTCGTGACGTGCGAGGTCTCGATGATCGACACGCTCAAGGATTACCTGCAGGGTTTTGTCGAAGCCCTACCCAACAAGAACGCCGCAGGAACGAATCACGGCGCACCAGCCAAGCCCGCGCCCCTCGATCCCGTCCCCGAGGCGCGCACCGCCACCTTGCCAGTCGCTTTCAACGTCCGCACCTTCAAGACGGTCCGCTACCACCACCCCGACGCGCCAGTCCTGCTGGTGCTGTCCAACTACATCCGCGACACCTTCCTTCACAAGGAGCTCCGCGAGAAAGGCGGCGCCTACGGCGCGTACGCGCAGGCCAACACGGCCGGTGGCAACTTCTACCTTGGCTCGTACCGCGACCCGAACATCGTCCGCACCTACGACACCTACGACCGCGCCGTGCGATGGGTGATCGACAGCGACATCGATCCCGAAGCGCTGAAGGAGGCGATCCTTGGCGCCTGCGGTGACGTCGATCCCCTCGAATCGCCCGACATCAAGGGCCGCCGCGAAGCCATCAACCGCCTGACCGGATTCACCCGTGCGGAGCGCGAAAAGTTCAAGCAGCGTCTCCTGAAAACGACGGCAGCCGACCTCGAGCGCGTGGCGAAGGCATACCTCGACCAGCCGAGCCCGATCCAGGCCACGGTGGCCGGCGCCGACCTCGTCGAGGCCGCGCGCAAAGAGCGCCCCGACCTGTTCAAGGTGGTGGCCCCGGTCTGAAAGTCGAGCCAGGCCTAGAATCCCCCCCATGAGCTTCTGGCGCAGGGACTACCTCTTGCCGCTGGCTCTCGTACTGATCGGGATCTTCTTCCTGCTGCGCAACCTCAACCTTCTCGATTGGCTTGACGGTAAATACGTTTGGCCGGTGATCCTGATCGCTCTCGGCGTTTGGCTGATACTCCGGCGGGCGCGGCGCTGAGGCCCAGCCCACCGATGCGCCGCCACTATCGGAGCTTCTTCTGGCCGGTGGTCCTGATCGTGATCGGCGCCATCGCGCTGCTGGTCGACCTCAACTTGATCTCGGCCGACCGCCTCTACCGCCTCGCGGACCTGTGGCCGCTCATCCTCATCGTCATCGGGCTCGAGCTCATCGCCCGCCGCATGTTGCAGGGAGTGGCGATCGATATCGCGGCTGTCCTCATTCTGCTCATCGCGGGCGCCGGCTCTATCGCCTATGTGACGGCCGGCCCAGCCATCCCAGGTGGTACCCACACCCTCACCACCTCCGATCCGATCGGATCGCTGACCGCAGCCGCGCTCAATGTCCAGGTCGGCGCGGCGGACCTGACTGTTGTCGGCGACAACGCTCTGGGCGCTGACCTCTACCGAGCGGGCATCACCTACTCAGGCGCGAAGCCTGACATCACGCTGGACAAGGTGACCGGCGAGCTGCGGATCTCGAAGCCAGGGGAGTTCGGGATCCTCGGCACCCGCCACCTCTCCATCGACCTCCACATCAACCCGTCGGTGAGCTGGAGCTTCAGCGTCAGCAGCGGCGCTATCAACGGCACGTTCAAGGTGACCAACGTCAGGTTCACCTCGTTCAACGCGAACAGCGGCGCGGCCCGGCTCGACCTCACCGTCGGTCCGCCCAAGGGGATGGTGCCGATCAGCGTCAACGGCGGCGCGCCGACTGTGCATGTTCATCGCCCAACCTCCACCGAGGTGTCGGTTCAGGTCTCAGGAGGCGCCGTCAGCCTGACCGTTGACGGCCAACACGAAGTCGCGATCGGCAATACCAAGTTGCAATCGGACGGCTTTGCCGGTGCCACTGACGCCTACACGATCGAGGTCAACGGCGGCGCCTGCAACGTGACTGTCGACACTAACGCGCCCGCTGCCTGATGCAGCATCAACCGCCAGGCGAACCAAGCCGCCGATCGAGCGCGGCGAGACGCGCGGCGTAAGTCGACCGGGTATCCGGGCTGACAGCGGCACGCAGGCCGAGCGCAGCAATCCCCAGCATCGCCTCGAGCTCCGCATCCAGCGCGCCGGCGACCTTGAGCACGGGGATCAATGCCGCCGCCCGCTCCGCTCCACCAAGGAGATCCGCCTGCTCGACGCCCAGCGCAGCGAGCCCATCGGCCTCGCGGCGCAACCTCTGGGCAAGCGACACGTGCTCGTTGTCCCCGCGCTCGAAGCACCGAGCGGCGCCCGCTCGCGCGGCCGCAGCGGCAAGCCGTGCCTCGAGCAACCGCCCGCCTGCCGCACGATGAGCCACCGCCGCGGGGCACAGGCCGACCACCTCCTGGGAGTCGAAGGTCACGCCCCGTCGCGACAGCTCGGCGAGCACGATCGCCGGCGTCGTCTCGTCAAGCCGGAACAGGTTCATCGAGAGCTGCACTCGCCCGCCGCTCAGCTCGAACACCAGCGCATGCACGCCGCGCAGACCTCCACCCGACTCGCGAATGGACCGAGCCAAAGCGCGCGCGGCGGCCATGTCGACCCCACGCAGGAGCAAGTTGAACGCGACCAGCTTCGGCCGTGCGCCAACGCAAACCGCGCCGGCGGTGGGGTGGAGGTCAGGCCCGCCCAGGTCGAGCCGCCCGCGGCCCCCGCGGATGTCGGCCAGGCTCTGACCCCGCCCATAGAAGTACACAGGCACCCGCAGCTCATTCCAGATCCGCTCCCCGAGCTCAACCGCCACCTCGTGGCACCGGCTCAGGGGCGTCGAATCAAGCGGTACGATCGGGACGACGTCGGCCACGCCGACCCGCGGGTGGACGCCAACGTGCGATTGCACATCGATGCGCTCCACGGCCAACCGAACAGACGCCATCAACCCTTCGACCAAATGAGGGCCGAAGCCGGCAAGCGAAACGACAGTTCGGTTGTGATCCACGTCCGAATCCACGTCCAGCAAGTGCGCACGGCTCGAAGCGCCCGCGATGGCATCGATCGCGGAGCGATCCCGCCCCTCTGAGAAGTTTGGGACTGACTCGAAAAGGCTCTCGCCGAAGTCTTGCAACTCCCTGCTAGCGTAAGTAGTCAGTGCCTGGCCCCGTTGCGCTCGTCTACGGCGGCGAGCTGATGAAGCATCACCTCAGCGATCAGCATCCGCTCCAGCCGATTCGCGTGAAGCTCACGATGGACCTCATCCAGTCGACGGGCCTCATCGAGCACTGCCACCTCCTGCCGCCAAGACGCGCCACGATCAAGGAGCTAGAGCTCGTCCACTCGCCGGCATATGTGGACCTCGTAAGAAAGCTGAGCGACCCTGCGGAACGAAAGAAGATCGACGCCGAGAGGATCGAGGCGGCAGGATTCGGATCGACCGACAACCCGATCTCGGACGAGCTTCACGAAGGCGCCGCGCTGGTGGCCGGCGCGAGCCTCGTCGCCGCCGAGGCGATCGAGAGTGGGGCGGCGCTGCATGTATTCAGCCCGTCCGGCGGCCTTCACCACGCGCATCGTGCAAGAGCCAGCGGCTTCTGCACCTATGACGACCCGGCGATCGCGATCCAGTGGCTCAAGGATCGCGGCCACCGCGTCGCCTACGTGGACGTGGACGTCCACCACGGTGACGGAGTCGAGGGCATCTTCTACGACGACCCCGAAGTGCTGACCATCAGCCTCCACGAGAGCGGCCGCCACCTCTTCCCAGGCACCGGCTTTCCCGAGGACTCGGGCGTCGGACCGGGCAAAGGAGCCGCGGCCAACCTGCCGTTCGAGCCGTTCACCTGGGACGAGCCGTGGCTCGAGGCTTTCGAGAAGGTGGTGCCGCCGCTGTTAAAAAGATTCAGGCCCACAGTCCTGGTCACCCAGGACGGGTGCGACACGCACTACCTCGACCCTCTGGCTCACCTCGCCACCACGACGCGCATCTGGCCAAAAGTGGGCGCCAGGTTCCACCAGCTCGCGCACGAGCTGTGCGACGGACGCTGGCTGGCGCTGGGTGGTGGGGGCTACGCGATCTACGAGGTGGTGCCGCGCGCCTGGACGCTGTTCTTCGCCGCGATGGTCGAACGCCCGGACCTGGCCGCGGACATCAACGACGTCACCACTGTGATCCCAGAAGAAGCCGCCCAGGAGCGCGTCTGGATCAAGCTCCACAAGGACCTACACCGCCTGGGCGAGGTGCACGGGATCAACTTCGGCTGAGGACTCCTAGGCGCCTCGTGCCAAGCGCAGCGCCGCCATCGCGACCAACTGCAACGGCAGCGCGCTCCCGAATGTGGCGCCCGCCGCGGGCATGACCCACGCGATGCCTGGCTCATGGCGGGAGCCGACCACGACCATATAGAGGGCCGATCCTCCCAGCACCAGGACCTGCCAAGCGATCGCGATGGTTATCCAGCGCATGAAGGCCGGCCGCGCCTTTTCAACGTCACGACTGCGCAGCGGCTCGCGGAGGAAGCGGTGATAGAGCCCGTACTGGATAGCGCCGGCAGCCAGGAAAATCACAGCGCCAAGCGCCAGGTAGGTGCTGTCGCTCAGCGGTCCCCTACGCGGAGTAGGAGCGTAGGCAGCGCGTGCAAACGCGTGCGCGAACCTGGCGCCCGCCCACCGTCACCCGGCCCATCTGCAGGTTCGGCATGAAGCGGCGATTGACGCGGTTCTTCGCGTGACTGACGTGGTGTCCGTACTGCGGCTCTTTGCCGCATATCGCGCAACGCTTGGCCATGAGGCACCTTCCGATTGGGATTGACTGTGTAAACGGGCCGGATCTGACGATTCCGGACACCGAATTGTACCATGGGGCCTCCATGACCTCGAAGACTCCGACTGCGCTTGGCGAAGCCCGCCAGTGGGGCCGCGTGGAGGTCTTCCCGTCGGCGGTGGCCGCCATCGCCGGGCACGCCGCCCTTGGGTGTTACGGGATCGCCGGCATGGCCGCCCGCGGCCTGCGCGACGGCGTGGCCGAGCTGCTGCACCGAGGGAGCGAAGATCGTGGGGTGGAGGTGGTCGAGGCTGAAGGCGGCCTTGCGATCGACATCTACGTGATTGTGCAATACGGCATCCGAATCTCGGAGGTCGCCCACAACCTGCAAGAGACCGTCAAGTTCGCCGTGGAACGCTCGGTCAACGTGCCCGTCGTGGAGATCAATGTCAACGTGCAGGGCGTCAGGGAAGAGCGGCGCTGAGCCATGGCTTCGAATAGGCCCGTCGGGGTGGACGGACCGCTTTTCAAACAGGCCCTGCTGGGCAGCCTGAGCTGGCTGTCCGCCAACCACGAGGAGGCCAACCGGCTCAACGTGTTCCCGGTCCCCGACGGAGATACGGGCACCAACATGCTCTTGACGCTTCAGTCGGCGGTCGAGGACATCAAGGACTCCAACGCGGCCGAGGTGAGCAAGATCGCGAAACTTGCGTCACACGGCAGCCTGATGGGCGCCCGCGGCAACTCCGGCGTCATCCTCAGCCAGATCTTCAGAGGATTTGCGCGCGCCGTCGAGGGGAAGAGCTCGCTCACGCCGCGAGAGCTGGGCGCGGCGTTCGAAGAGGCCGCGAACGCCGCGTACCGCGCCGTCAACAAGCCAACCGAAGGCACGATCCTCACCGTCGCCCGAGAAGCGGGACGTGCGGCCACCGCCGCCGCCGCCAGCCCCGACGCCACGGTGCCCAGCGTCATCGCCGCGGCCGCCTCTGGCGCGCGCGACGCGGTCTTGAAGACGCCAAGCCAGCTGCAGATCCTTCGCGAGGCTGGAGTCGTCGACGCCGGTGGTTTCGGCCTGCAGATAATCCTCGAAGGGATGCTCAAGACGGTCGAGGAGTCGGCATTCGCCGCCGCGATAAGCCATCCAGCGCCAAAGGCGCAGCCGTCACAGGTAGCGCTCGACCTGCCCGAAGGGGGATGGGGCTATTGCACGGAGTTCCTGATCGAGGGCAACGGCCTCGACCTGGAGGTCATCCGAAACCAGATCGAGGCGCTGGGGAACTCGGTTCTCGTCGTCGGCGAGCCCGAGCTTGTCAAGGTACATGTGCACACCGACGATCCGAGTCGCGTGATCACACTGGCCGGCGGCCACGGCAAGCTGCTGAAGCTCAACGTCGGCGACATGTCGACGCAGCACAAACGCATCCTCGAAGGCGATGGGGTCGCGGCCAAACCTCCGCGCCCGAATGGCGCGGGCCTGGTCGCGGTTGTCGCGGGCAAGGGCCTGGTCGAGATCTTTCGGGGCCTCGGTGTCGACGCGATCGTGGAGGGCGGACAGTCCATGAATCCCAGCACGCAAGACATGCTGGTGGCGATCGAGTCGCTCCCGTACCAGGAGGTCATCCTCCTTCCGAACAACCGCAACGTCGTTCTCGCTGCCCAGCAGGTGAAGGACCTGACGCCGAAGAAGGTCTACATCGTCGAGACCCACAGCGTGCCGGAGGGGGTGGCCGCCGTCGTTGCCTTTCGCCCCGACAAGACCGGTACCGAGAACGCGGCGGCGATGAAGGCAGAGGCCGAGCGAGTGCAGACGATCGAGGTGACGCACGCGGTTCGCGACACCCGCTCCAACGGCCTGAGGGTCAAAAAGGGTGACGTGATCGGGCTCATCAACGACAAGCTCGAGTTTGCGGGGGCCGACTACGCGGACGTCGTGAGAAGAGCGCTGGGCAGGCTTGGCCCGGACTCGTACGAGCTGGTGACCGTCTATCGCGGCGAGGGTGCCAGCGACGACGACCTCGCGAGCCTGCAGTCTTCGATCCAGTCGAGCTTCCCCGGTCTTGAAGTCGAGGTCCAGCAGGGCGACCAGCAGCACTACCCCTTCATCCTGTCCGTCGAGTAACGACGCTGAAGCGCCAGGCGTGCGCAGGACAAATTTGAGAGGGTTCGCGGTGGTGACCGACTCCACCGCCGACCTACCCAACGAATGGCGCAAGCTCCACGACATCGAGGTCGTCCCGCTGAAGGTCCTCTTCGGTACCGAGACCTTCCGCGACGGCGTGGACATCGACAACGAGGAGTTCTTTCGCCGGCTGTCCACGGCGACCAAGCTGCCGACGACGTCAGCGCCCTCTCCAGGCGAGTTCGCCGAGGTCTACCAGCGATTGGCCAAGGACCACGACGGTTGCATCTCGATCCACATCGGTGCGCAGCTGTCAGCGACGGCAGAGGCGGCGCGGGTCGGCGCTCAGTCGGTCGATGGATTCAAGGTGAACGTGATCGACAGCGAGACGGTGACCTTTCCCATGGCCTTCCTGTGCCGGATCGCGGCGCAGTGCGCCACCCTCGACGAGGCGACAGAAGCCGTGAAGCAGCGCGTGCCGAAATGCCGCGTGCTTGCACTGCTGGACACGCTCAAGTACCTCGAGATGGGCGGTCGCATGAGCCGCGCCGCAGCGGTCGTCGGAACCATGCTCAACGTCAAGCCGATCCTCCTGGTGGCGGACCGCCAGATCAAGCCCGTTGAACGCGTGCGCACCAGGGCTCGCGCGATCCCTCGAATGGCCGACTACTTCAGGAACGATCTGCCGGTGGAGCATGTGGCAGTCGTCCACGCGCAGGCGGCCGACGAGGCGGAGCTGATTGCCGCCGACCTGCGCAAGGAGCTGCCCGGCCAGGAGATCCCGATCGGCCAGATCGGCTCGGTGCTGGGCACGCACACCGGCCCGAGAGCCCTGGGCCTGGTCTATATCAAGAAGTAATAGCGAGCTTCACGTTCTGCCCCGGTAACGGCCACACCCTGAACAGTGGCGGCGTCAGCGCCACCAGCCGCGGCAGGGTGCGCACGGCAATCCTGTAAGCGCGCTGCTGACCGCTGCCCCACGCGAGCCCATATTGGCCGCGCAGCCTGGGCGGCAGCAAGCCGGCGGTGATCACCTCCATCGGGATCATCGCGGGGCCAGGCAGCCAGCGGGTCGGCGGCCGCATCACCAGCTTCGCCAGCGCAAGCGCCCTGGCGTCGACGTGCAGCGCCCCGCCTTCAACCATCTGGAGCAGGTAACCGTCGAAGTCCCGCAGGGTCGCCGGAAACCTATCTCGGGGAATGCCCAGCACCTCGCCCAGCAGCTTGAACTCCTGATAGAAGTCCTCACGCTCGCGCGGCAGGAGCGGCTTGACAAACGTCTCGTAGGTGACAAGGGCCGTGTCCATCAACGTCGCGTGCACCCACAGCAGCAGATCTGGTTCGAGCGCCCGATAATCGGCGCCTCTGACGCGGGCGTGGACCTGGTTGACCCCACGCGCCGCCGCCATTGCGGTCTCGCGGTCGCCGAAGATGATCGCCATCGTCATCAGGATCGTCCGGCGCAAGCGCCGCAGCGGATGGGCGCGGAAGTCCGAATGCTCGTCCACCCCCGCCGCCACCTTCGGATGCGCCACCTGCATCAGCAGCGCCCTGCCACCCCCAAGGAACAGGACGTTCTCGCGGTTGACCCGCCGCGTGATCGAATCCTCGCTGTAAAGCCCGGGCTTCATGGCCCCATTAAACCCCTATAAGCTTTTTGGACACATGTACGCGCAGCTGCTGACTTTCGCCGCGGCGTTCCTGGGCTCGGCCGTCGAATCGGTCGAGGCTCTGACGATCGTGCTCGCCGTCGGCCTCACCCGAGGCTGGCGATCGCCCCTCTACGGCACGATCGTGGCCCTGGTTTTGCTCGCGGTCCTCGTCGTGCTCTTCGGCCAGCTCATCGTGACCCGCGTCCCCGAGTTGACCCTCAAGCTCATCATCGGAACCCTGATCGTTCTGTTCGGCCTGCGCTGGCTGCACAAGGCAATCCTTCGGTCCGCGGGCGTTCTCGCCATGCACGACGAAAACAAGTCATACGAGGACACCATCAAGGAGCTTCACGGAAGTCCGTTGCGCCAGGATTGGGTCGCCTTCACCATCGCGTTGAAGGGCGTCTTCCTCGAGGGCATGGAGGTCGTCTTCATCGTCGTCGCGGTGGGCGGGACCAGCGGGAGCGGCGGGCTGCCGATCGCGGTCGCCGGAGGCCTGCTCGCGATGATCGTGATCGCCCTCATCGGCGTGGTCGTGCGCAAGCCTCTCGCTCAGGTGCCTGAGAACACGCTGAAGTACGCGGTGGGCATCATCCTTGCGAGCATCGGCACGTTCTGGGCCGCGGAGGGCATGGGCGCCACTTGGCCGCTGGATCTGGTCTCGGTCCTCGGGATCGCGGCCATCTACTTCGGCGCTTCGCGCGTGGCGGTGATCATGATCCGCCGGCGAAAGCCGGCGATGGCATGAGGTTCCTGCGCGCGGCCGCGAGCGAGGTCATCGGCCTCTTTGTGGGCGACTGGGCGCAGACCGCTGTCAGCGTCGGAATCCTGGGAATCGGCTGGTTTGTGCTGAGCCGCGTCCACGTCGCCGCCATTGCGTTCGTGGTCCCCATCGCGCTCGCGGCTCAGATCGTGTACGCGACGACGCTCGAGGCGCGCCAGCGATCGGGCCGCGGCTGATAGCGGAACCACCGCAAAGGGTGCCCCTAGGACTAGGTTCTCCGGTCACCGCCATCTCCAATGTCGGGCCGGTGGACGCGGCGCGGCTCGCGAAGCTCGGCATCTTCACAGTTCGCGACCTGCTCATGCACCTCCCGTTCGGATGGGACGAATATGGAGAGCCGAGCGCGGTGGCCGACCTTGTCGATGGCAGGCAGGCGACGGTGATCGGCACCATCACAGCGATCTCAGCCAGGCGCTCGAAGTACAAGAAGATGCAGCTCACGGAAGCGACGCTGCGAGACGACTCAGGCGGATTCCTGAAGCTGGTCTGGTTCAACCAGGCGTACATGGCAAAGCAGCTCCCGCAGGGCGAGCGCGTCGCGGTCGCCGGAATGGTTCGCGGCAGGTACGGCGTGTTCGAGATGCGGAACCCGCTGAACGAGAAAGTCACTGCGTCGGGCCCAAAGCGGCTGCGCGACCTCATGCCGAGGTATCACCTGGTCAAAGGACTCAGCTCGAAAAAGCTCGCGGAGTGGATCGAATCGATCCTTCCTTTCGCGGACGGCATGGAGGACATCCTGCCGGCTGAGGTGATCGAGCGCCATCACCTGATTCCAATCGCGGAGGCTGTGCGATCAGGCCACCAGCCGGAGAGCGCTCTGGACTGGAGGATGGCGCGCCATCGCATGGCATTCGCGGAGCTCTTCGAGCTGCAAGCCGCCTTCGCCCTGATGCGCGCGGGTATGGCGGCGGAGTCCGCTGAACCGATCCCCTACCGCCAGGAGGTCATCGACGCCTTCAAGGCGGGTCTGGGATTCGAGCTGACCAAGGCCCAGCGGCGATCCACCTGGGAGGCGTTTCAGGACATGGGTCAGGCGTTGCCGATGAACCGGCTTCTCAATGGCGACGTCGGCTCGGGCAAGACCGCGGTCGCGGCAGCCTGCGCCGCCATGGCGCACGCGGCGGGTTGCCAGACGGTGGTCATGGCTCCGACCGAGATCCTCGCGCGACAGCACCTGCAGAAATTTCGAGGCTATTTGGAAGACACCTTTCCCGGCCTCACGGTCGAGCTGCTCGTCAGCGGCCTGAGCGCGGCGGAGCGCCGGCGTGTCCGGTCCGCGGCGGCGTCGGGACATTGCGCCCTGGTGGTCGGCACCCACGCATTGATCGAGGAGAACGTCGAGCTGGCCAACCTCGGTCTCGCGATCGTCGACGAGCAGCACCGGTTCGGCACGCGCCAGCGCGAGCTGCTGCGTGAGAAGGGTCGTGGCCGTCCGCACTTCATGGCCATGACCGCGACGCCGATTCCACGCACGCTCGCCCTCGCCCTGTACGGGGAGATGTCCGTCTCGGTCATCGACGAGATGCCTCCGGGCCGTTCGCCCGTCCAGACGGAGGTCGTGGCTCCCGACGGCCGCCGTCGCGCTTACGAGCTGGTGCGCGAGCAGGTGAGCCTCGGCCGGCAGGCTTTTGTCATCTGCCCGCTCATCGAGGAGTCCGAGGTGTTGGTGGCGCGGTCCGCGACCACCGAGTTCGAACGGCTCAAAGCCGATGTGTTCCCCGATCTACAACTCGGCCTCGTACACGGGCGCTTGAAGAACAAGGACGAGGTCATGAGCGCCTTCGTGAAGGGCGAGATCCAGGTCCTCGTCGCCACCGCGGTCGTCGAGGTGGGCGTCGATGTGCCCAACGCGACTGTCATGATGATCGAAGGCGCGGAGCGGTTCGGCCTCGCGCAGCTCCATCAGTTTCGAGGACGCGTGGGTCGCGGGGCGGGCCAGAGCCACTGCCTGTTGCTGTCGGACGACCCCTCGGAGCCAACCCTCGAACGTCTGAGCTTGCTCACACGAATTCGCGACGGCTTCAGGTTGGCGGAAGAGGACATGCGAATCCGCGGCGTGGGCGAGCTCATGGGCCCGCGGCAGCACGGCATGTCGGACGTGGCGATGCAGGCGTTGGAGCAGCCTGAGCTGCTGAGCGACGTGCGCGAGGAGGCGGAACGCGTGCTGGCGGCCGACCCTGGCTTTGCCAACCACCCCGCGCTCAAGGCGGCGGTCGCCAACCGCCTCGACCAAACCGCTATCAGCTAGCGGCAGGCGCTTCGCGCCAACCCAGCCGCACTCGCACTTGAATTACATTGGCCTCCGTGCCCGAGTCGTCATTCGTCGTCGAGCTTGCCCGCGATCTGATCCGGCTGGACACGACCAACCCGCCCGGCCAGGAGGAAACCGCGGTCGAGCTGATCGAGCGCGTTCTCGACGAGGCCGGAATCTCGAGCCGGCGTTATGAAAATGCACGCGGCCGCTCCAACCTCGTGGCGCGATTGAAGGGGAGGGCAAAGGCTCCTCCATTTCTGCTCCAGGGCCACGTCGACGTGGTGACCACGATCAACCAGGACTGGAAGCACAAGCCGTTTGGCGGAGAGATCGTCGACGGCTATCTGTGGGGCCGAGGCGCGCTGGATATGAAAGGAGGCGTGGCGATGATGGTCACCGCCATGCTGCAGGCGAAGGCGAGGGACGGCGCCCCTGGCGACCTGGTCCTCGCCGTCCTCGCGGACGAGGAGGCTGGAGGCAACCAGGGCGCGAAGTTCCTCGTCGAGAAGCACCCCGATCTTTTCCAAGGCATCAAGCACGGTATCGGCGAGTCAGGCGGTGTGGTGCAGCACCTCGGTGGCAAGCGCTTCTACCCGATCATGGTTTCGGAAAAGCGTGGGTGCCAGATCCTCGCCACCCTGCGAGGCCCGGGCGGCCACGGCTCGATCCCGGCGCACGGCGGCGCGATGGCCAAGCTGGGCGCTCTGCTGACGACGCTCGATACCGCGCGTCTGCCCGTGCACATCACGCCACCGGTCAGGCTCTTGCTCGAGGGTATGCGCGACGCGCTTGATGAGCCATGGAAGCAGCGCATTGGCTCGCTGCTCAATCCGAAGCTCGCCGACGCGACGCTGTCCGAGCTGGGTCCGTTGGGCCGAAACCTCGACGCAGCGCTCCACAACACGGTCAACGCCACGATCGTCAGCGGAGGCCTGAAGGTCAATGTCATCCCCAGCGAGGTGTCGGTTCAGCTGGACGGCCGGCTGCTTCCGGGCTTCGGGCCCGACGACATGCTGAAGGAGCTGCGGGACGTGATCGGACCCGATCCGGAGCTTGCGGTACAGCTGGTCGGCCCGGCGCAGCCGGAGCTCGACCTCACCCAGTTCGAGCTGCTGGCCTCAGTGCTTCGCGAGGCGGATCCCGGCTGCGTGCCCGTGCCCTTCCTCGTCACCGGCGGCACTGACGCCCGCCACTTCGCAAGGCTCGGCATACGCACTTACGGTTTCTTGCCTCTGAACAATCCAGCCGAATTCAACGGCTCGACCACCATCCATGCGGCCGACGAGCGGGTCCCGGTCAGCGCCCTCGAGTTCGGAGCGCACTGCGTTTACGAGGCTGTGATGCGGTACCGGGGTTAGCCTCAGGCACGTAGGCCGCCGTCAGCATGCCGAAATAGGTCGGCGCCTCGTATGAGACGAGCCTGCCGTTCCAGCCCTCGGCGATGGCGCCGTGCAGGATCATCATCTGCCACCAGCTATCAGCTTTTGCGCTCTCCACCAGCTCGGGGGGAATGTTCGCAAGGCGGTCGAGACGCTCTTTGCGGACGAGCTCGCAGATCAGGTCGTCGTAGCGCTTGGCGGCCGGGTCGAAGCCATAGGGACCCTGCGGGTCGTGAGCGTGTCCGTGGTCGGCGCTGGCGATAAATGCCACCCGGAGCCCTGATTTGGCAGCCGCCGCAGCGACTGCGGCGCCGGCATTGACGTGATCCTCGGCGGAGAGATCCCGTGACGGGGTGATCACGACCAGCGGTATGGGTGGCTCGGCGCGGCCGCCCATGAACCACAGCGGAATCAGCACACCCCAGTCCATCGGCGCCACCGCCTCGGCGGGGTCATTCCCGCCAAAGCTGACGCCGGAAGCAGGCACGCCGCCTTTCGCCATGGCCTGGAGTACGAGCCAGGCGAGAGTCATCTCGGTTGGAACGTCGAGCGCGATCGATGGAGGCGCACCGGCGAGCTGGCCCGCGACGTGGCCAGAGACGATCACACCCATCGAGGCGGGCAGGTGGACGTTGTGTGGCGTCGCGACGATCACGGCCTGCGGCCGCGCCTCGTCAAAAAGTCGCCCGAGCTCGATCATGCCGGCGCGGGTGGCGGCCGCAAGCTGGCGTTCCGCAGGAGCACAGGCCTCCTCGATCGCAAGCCCACCGTGAGGAGCGATGGCCGCGAAGACGAGTCCCACTGGACAGAGATTGTCCTCCCTCGTCCTTCGGGTCCCCACGCCCGTGGTGCGCGGGGGACTCCGCGGCCCGGCCGGAGCGGTGGGGTTGGCATGGCCATACTAAGTGCGACCCAATGAAGGAGCTTTCACCCCTGCGGCTGACCGAGTACAGCCACGGCGCGGGCTGCGCCTGCAAGCTGAGCTCGATCGAGCTGGGCCTTGTGCTGGGCGCCCTGCCCGCGATCGTCGACCCCAACGTCATGCTCGGCGGACCGCGCGACGACGCAGCCGCCTACCGCATCGCCCCCGACCGTGCCCTCGTCGCCACCGTCGACTTCTTCACTCCCATCGTCGACGACCCCTCCGAGTTCGGCGCCATCGCCGCCGCGAACGCAGTCAGCGACGTCTACGCGATGGGCGCGCGCCCCCTCTTCGCCCTTGGCATGACCGCCTTCCCGCGCGAGAAGCTGGGCAGCGGCCTCCTTGAGAAGATCGTGTCCGGAGGCGCGGCCAAGATGGGCGAGGCGGGCATCGCCGTGGTCGGCGGCCACTCGGTCGACGATTCGGAGCCCAAGTTCGGCTACGCGGTGATCGGCGAGGTCCATCCCGACGGCATCATCAGCCACGAGGGCGCGCAGGTCGGTGACATCCTCTACCTCACCAAGCCGCTTGGCTCGGGGCTCGTCACCACCGCCATCAAGCGCGGCCTCTGCCCACCCGCGCTTGAACGCCAGGCCGTGGCCGTCATGTCGCACCTCAACCGTGACGCCTCGGCGGCGATGGTCCAGAGCGGGGCGACCGCAGCGACCGACGTCACGGGCTTCGGCTTGATCGGCCACCTCAGCAACATCGTCGGCGGCGCGGACATCGATATGGCCTCGATTCCTCTGATGGAAGGCCTGCGAGACCTGGCAGATCGCGACCTCTTCTCGGGCGGCAGCCGGCGCAACCACGCGGCCCATCGGGAGCAGGTGGATTGGGGCGACGCACGAGAGATCGACCAGCTCATCCTCTGTGACGCGCAGACGAGCGGGGGCCTGCTCGTGGCGATCCCGCCGCAGAACGCAGCCGGCTTCGAGTCGGCTCTGCGCTCCAGCCCGTATCCGGCCGCGAGAATCGGCACCATCAACGGCACCGGCTCCATACGAGTCCGCGGGCGAGTTTAGGCATGGGCAAGCTGCGCGTCGCCGGGGGAGAGGCGCGCGGCCGCCGGCTCAAGACACCAAAGGGAATCCGGCCCACACAGGGCATGGTCAAGGCGGCGATGTTCAACCTGGTCGGCCCCGCCATCGACGGCGAGCAGGTCGTGGACCTCTTCGCCGGCTCGGGGGCCATCGGCATCGAGGCTCTCTCACGGGGAGCGGCCGGGGTGACCTTCGTGGACCGCGAGCCGCGAGGTCTTGCTATCCTGCGCCAGAACTTGGAAGTCCTCGATCTCAAATCGCGCGCACAGGTCGTCAGGGCTGACGTCGTGCGCTGGCTCGAGAGCTCGCCGGACCTTCTTAAGCAGGCGGGCTTCGTGTTCATGGACCCGCCCTACGAGGACCCGATACTCGACCGCGCGCTGAAGGCGATCGATCGCGGAACATCGGGGGCCACTGTGGTGGTGGAGCATTCGAAGCGCCAGGAGCTGCCGGCGCTCACACGCATGCATGTCGACAGGCAGCGCAAATACGGCGACACGGTGGTGAGCGTGCTGCGCGCGTGAACCACGAACCCAAGACCGCCGTCTATCCGGGAAGCTTCGACCCTTTCACCAATGGCCACCTCGACGTCGTCGAGCGCGCTCTCAAGATCTTCGACGAGCTCATAATCGCCGTCGCCGCGAACCCGGAGAAGCGCCAACCGTTGTTCAGCGTCGAAGAGCGCATCCATCTCATCTCGCAATCTCTCAAGGGACGAGAACGGGTCACGGTCGCGAGCTTCACCGGGCTCACCGTCGAGTACGCGAGGTCCCGCGGCGCGACCACGCTGGTCAAGGGTCTGCGCGCGTACTCCGACTTCGACGCCGAGCTTCAGCAGGCGCTGATGAACCGTAAGCTGGCGCCCGACATCCACACGGTGTTCCTGATGTCGGGCTTCGCCCACATCTTCGTGTCGTCAAGTATCTTGAAGGACATCGCGAGCTACGGCGGCAACGTCTCGGACCTCGTACCGCCGGCGGTGGCCAAGGCGCTGAAGGAGAAGTACAGATAAAGGTCGACGAGCTTCTTGACCACTTCGAGCAGCTGGTGCACAACGCACGCCACGTCCCTCTATCCAACAACGTCATGGTCAACGAGGACGAGGCGATGGAGCTCATCGATCAGATTCGCTTCAACCTCCCCGATGAGATCAAGCAGGCCAACTGGACGGTCTCGGAGCAGCAGCGAATCATCACGGAGGCACATGCCGAGGCGGCGCGGATCATGTCCCGCGCCAACGAGCGGGCCGAGGAGACGTCGTCCGACCATGAGGTGCTGCGCCGGGCGGAGCGGCAGGCGACGCAGCTCGTCAAGGAGGCCCAGGCGAAGTCCGACCGCATCGTCCAGGAGGCCGAGAGCTACGCCATGGAGCAGCTGAAGCAGCTGGAAGCGCACCTGGGCAGAACGCTCGCCACCGTCCGCCGCGGGGTGGAAGCCCTCCAGTCCACGACGCCTGCAGCCGAGGAACCCAGCACGTCCGACAGGTAGCGTCCAGGGGCCAGCGAGCCGCTTCCGGTAAAATTCCCCACCAATGGCTCTACCGAAGGTCAAGCTATCCAAATCCAAGAAGGGTCGGCGCCGTTCCCACCTGGCCCTGGCCCTCGTCCAGCTTCAGCCGTGTCCCAACTGTAAGAAGCCCAGGCGCCAGCACTCGATCTGCCCGAGCTGCGGCCAATACGCGGGCCGCGAGGTGATCAAGACCGACTAGTGCGTTCGCTCTCCTTCTTCTGGGAGAGCTAGGTGAGGGTCATGCCCAAGATCGCTTTCGTCTTCCCCGGCCAGGGCTCCCAGCACGCCGGAATGGGCAAGGAGCTCCTCGACGACCCCGAGATCGCTGAGCTTTGCGAGAAGTGCGGCGCTGCGTCCGATGTCGACCTCAGGCGCCTGCTCACCACCGCCGACGACGATGAGCTGAAGCTCACCCAGAACGCGCAACCCGGCCTCTGCTTCGTCGGCGTCGCCTTGACCGTGCTCCTGAGGCGCCGCGGGATCGAACCCGCCGCCGCAGCGGGCCACTCGGTCGGCGAATACGCGGCCCTGGCGGCATCGGGCGCTGTCGGCGCTCCCCAGGTGATCAAGGCGGTGGTCGAGCGTGGCCGGGCGATGGCGGAAGCTCTGCCCGCGGGCGCCAGCTCGATGGTCGCAGTCCTCGGCCTGGACGCAGAGGCAATTGAGGAGGCGCTGGCCGGGATCGACGATGTGTGGCCCGCCAACTACAACACCCCCACGCAGACGGTGATCGCGGGCACGGTCGCTGCACTCGAGGCCGCCACAACAGCCCTCCAGGCAGCCGGCGCGAGGCGGATCGTCCCTTTGAACGTGAGCGCCGGGTTCCATACGCCCCTGATGGCGCCGGCCGCGGAACGCCTGCGAGCCGCCCTCGACCGCATCGAGTGGCGAGCCCCGAAGCTCCCGGTCATGGCCAACCTCACGGGGCGCGAGCACCAGGGCGGCGATCGGATCCCGCACGTGATGGAGATGCAGCTGAGGTCTCCCGTGCGTTGGGCGGCCTGCGTCGGATCGCTGGTCGAGCTGGGCTGCGACATGTTCGTCGAGGTGGGGCCCAGGCGCGCTCTGACGGGGATGATGCGCGAGCTCGCGCCAGGCGCTGCCGCCGTCGCGGTCGCAACTCCAGCCGCCGTGATCGAGCTGTCGGTCTCGCAATAGGTCAAGGCGGCCGGGAGCCCGGGTCCCGTCGGGGCTGGTAAAGTAGCGACGCACCCCGCCCACGCGCACCGGAGGCGAGATTTGGAAACTCAGAAACTAAGCTTCGAAGACTTCAAGAACATCGTTGTCGAGCGTCTTGGCTGCGAGCCAGAGCAGGTGACGATGGACGCGTCGTTCCAGGAGGACCTCAACGCGGACTCGCTCGACCTGGTCGAGCTCATCTACGCGTTCGAAGAGAACACGGGCCTCGAGATCCCCGACGAAGACGCCGAGAAGATCACGACCGTCGGCCAGGCTTGGGAATACATCCAGGAGAAGTCCGGCTCATAGCACAGACTTCGGCGCCTCCCGCTCCCAACCTCCAGCTGCTGCAGCAGAAGATCGGCATCCATTTTCGCGACCCCAGCCTTTTGCTGGAGGCGGTGACCCACAGCTCGTTTGCCAACGAGAGCCCGCACCTTTCGCCGCGTGACAACGAACGCCTCGAATATCTCGGCGATGCGGTGCTGCAGCTCATCACCGCCGAGTACCTGTACAAGCACCATCCCGGAGCGGCCGAGGGCGAGTTGACGCAAACACGCTCGGCCATGGTCAACACGAACACGCTCGCCCTGTTGGCCGAGCAACTCGACATGGGCTCTTACCTCTACCTCGGCAAGGGGATTGCGAAAGGCGGCGGACGCAACCTGAAGTCGCTGCTCGCCAACATGTTCGAGGCCGTGCTCGGCGCGGTCTTCCTCGACGCGGGTTACGACGCCGCGTATCACTACTACCTCAACCGGTACCGCTCGCTGCCCTCGCCGGCGCAGGACGAAAACTTCAAAGGTCGCTTGCAGCAGGTCGCCCAGGAGCGATTCGGCGAGACGCCTTTCTACGACAGCGAGGGCGCCCGGGTCGGCAACCACCGCGAGTACACCTCGGTGGTCTTTGCCGGGTCAGAGCCCCTCGGCACGGGCCACGGTCCAACCAAGCAGGAGGCGGAGCAGGAGGCTGCGCGGGTGGCCCTGGAGAAGCTCACGGGAACCTCGAGCCCAAAGGTCGTGCCCCAGCCGAGGACCCCCCGTCCGCGCGCGCCTCGCGCGCCGCGAACGCCACGCGCGCCGGCGCCCACAGGAGGTGGGGGTGGGCTCGCCGTGTTGCCTCCATCGGAGGCGCCCGCGGTGCTGCCGGCCGAGGCGCCGAAAACTCTCACAGAGCCGGCCCCTGAGGCGCCAGAGCCGCCGCCGCCGGCACCCCCGCCCCCGAGGCGCAGCCGGCAATTCGGGGAGCCAATCGAATAGAGGCATCCACAGGTTGTATGCCACCCCGCAACAACCCCTAAATCTGCCTCCTCTGATACCCTAAACCGAACTTGTTCCTCCGCTCGCTCCACCTGCTGGGTTTCAAGACCTTCGCGCGGCCGACCGAGATCCGGTTTGAGGGCGGCGTGACGGCGATCGTCGGCCCCAACGGCTCCGGCAAGACGAACATCGTCGATGCCGTGAAGTGGGTGCTGGGCGCTGGCACCGCCCGCGACCTCCGGGGCAAAAAAATGGAGGAGGTCATCTACGTGGGGGGCGAGAGACGCTCGAGGTCCTCCTTCGCCGAGGTGACCCTGGTCTTCGACAACACAGCGGGCCGGCTGCCCGTCGACTACCACGAGGTGGCGATCAAGCGCCGCGTCGAGCGCGACGGGGAGAGCGACTATTTCATGAACGGCAGCCGCGTACGGCGCCGGGACCTGATCCATCTCCTCTCGTCGACCGGCCTGACCCTCGACTCGTACGCGATCATCGACCAGCACGACATCGAGCACATCGTCGTCTGCTCGCCCGCGGAGCGCCGCCAGCTGCTCGAGGAGGCGGCCCAGGTCCGGGGCGTCAAGCAGCGCCGGCAGGAAGCCGGGCAGCGGCTGAACGAGCTCGCCCAGAACCTGCTGCGCCTGGAGGATCTCCGATCGGAGATCGAGCCTCGCCTCGAGATTGTCCGCGCGCAGGCAGCCGCGGCCCGAGAGGGCGCCGAGGCCGCCGCCAGGCTCGACCTGCTGCGAGGCAGCATCGTGTGGGAGGAATGGCGAGAGGCGCGAGATGCGCATCGCCGCGCCACCGGCCAGGCGCAATCTCTGGAGCGAAAGCTGGCGGAGGCGCGCGAGCTGGCCAAGGCGGCGGAGGACGAGTTCCAGGCATCGCGAGCCGAGGTCCAGGCGGCCCAGGACCGGCGCCTCGGCCGGCAGCGCAAGCTGGGCAAGCTGGGTCTCGAGCTGGCCGCCGCGGAGCACGCCCTCCAGCTGGCCGAAGAGCGGGCCGGCGGGCAGCGAGCCCTCGCCGAGGCCGTCCGCCACGAAGACGCCAGCAATCAGACCAAGTCGGCTGCGGCCGAGGCGCTGCAAACCCAGCTGACCGAGGAGTTCGAGCAGGCGAGGGCCGCCCTCGAGGCGGTGCCCGAAGCGCCTCCGCCCCCGCCCGCCCTCGACCCCGCGGTCGTGCAGCAGGCTCGCCGCGAGGCCGAGGCCGCCAGGCGCGCAGTCACGGCCGCCACATCATCGGTGGCCGGCCTGCGCACAAGGCGCGAGTTTCTGGAAGAACAGGTGGCGCGGAACATTGCGCTCGCGGCAACCGCGGAGCAGATCCCCGGCGCCGAGGCGGCGGTCGCGATCGAGATGGAGGCGGCCGACGCCGCGGAAGCGGCTGCCATTGCGGTTGGGCGCCTGCGCTCCGAGCTGGAGGGCCTCGATACCTTGCGGCCCGCAAGCGCTGTGGGCCTTGTCCGCCTCGGCGAGGTGATCACGCCGGCGGATGGCTATGAGGCGGCGCTGTCGGCCGCGCTGGGCGCGCTCGTCGATGCGCTCGTTGCCGCGGACGCCGACGCCGCGACGGCGGCCGCACCGCCAACCGAACCCCAGCGGACCGTGCTCTACCCCGGGCCGGCTGCCGGCGCTCCCGAGCCAGGCTCGCTGATCGAGCACGTCACGGTCCGAAAGGGGTATGAGGTCCTGGCGCGGCGCCTCCTCGGACATGTCGTCGTCGGGCGAGACGTGACGATGTCAGGGGTGTATCGAGAGGTGGGGCTGGTTCGCGCGGGCTCCGACCCGAGGGTGGAGATCGACGCAAGGCGCTCACGCCTGAAAGCGCGTATCTCAGAGCTCGAGCCCAAAATGCTCGAGGGCGAGGCCGCCGGCCACCGGCTGAAGGCAGCGGAGTCCGCGCTGGCCGAGCTGCGGGCTCGCGCCGCGGGGGCAACCAGGCTTGAGGAATCGGAGCGAATGATGGAGGCGGCTCGCGCCGCGGAGAAGAAGGAGGCCGAGCGGCTTCCAGAGCTCGATCGGCTCGCCAATGGGGCCGAGGAGCGGGCGGCATCGGTGGCCAGAGAGCTGGAGATCCATCTCGAGGCACTTGGCGCTCACCGGACGGCGTCGCATCAGGCGGAGCTCGAGAGGGCTCGATGGCGCGATCGGATCGAGGACCTGAGGCGGCAACTTGGCTCGGTGGAGCAGGACCTCGCCGGCCTGAGGGCCGCAGCCGATCAGAGGGCGAGGCGGCTGGCGGAGGCCGAAGGGCTGGCGACAGCTGCGGTCGAGATTCTGCCCGGGCTGAGGAGCGCGGCGGAGCTCGCAAAGGCTGCTCTCGTCGAGGCCGAGGGCGAATCGCCTGAGGAAGAGGCCGAGCTCGAAGAGGGCGCGCGGCGCCTCGGTCTCCTGGATGAGGCGCGCATGGAGGCCAGGCTCAAGACCGGCACCCTGGAGGGGAACCTAGAGCTCGTGGCACGTGAGGCCGAGCTCCTGCAGGCGCGAATGGAGGAGATTCGCTCCCGGATGCCTGATGGTGTGGCGCCGGAAGAGGTGCCAGGCGGCAAGGCGCGCGAGCGCGAGATGCGGGCGCTCGAGCGGAGGCTCGAGGAGATCGGCCCCACCAACGCGCTGGCCGAGACTGAGTGCCGCGAGCTGGAAGAACGCTTCGAGACGCTGCGCACACAGCTGGACGACATCGCCGCGGCCCGGGCGGACCTCGAGCAGCTCATTGCCAAGCTCAGAGAAGAGGAGGAATCTCGATACGAGGCCGTCTTCGGCGCTGTCGCCGCCAACTTCCATGAGTACTTCTCGCAGCTGGCCCCCGGCGGCCGCGCGACTCTCAAGCACGCCGATGGCGACGACGGTCCGAGGTCGGGGGTCGAGATCCTGGTGCAGCCGGCGCGCAAGCGGCTGCAGAACGTGACTCTTCTATCGTCCGGTGAGCGGTCGCTCGCCGCCCTGGCGCTGGTGCTGGCGCTCGATGAGGTCAACCCGAGCCCGTTCACGATTCTCGATGAGGTGGACGCGGCCCTCGACGATGCGAACGTCGGCCGGTTTGGGGAGATGCTCGAGCGGCTGGGCTTGCAGCGCCAGTTCCTCGTCATCACTCACAACCACGTAACGATGTCGCACGCGTCGAGCCTGTACGGCATTCATCTCGACGAGAGCGGTTCGTCGCACCTGGTGTCGGTACGGCTCGAAGACATCCGGAAGCCAGGCGTTAGAAGCGCAAGCGCCGCCCAAGCTGGCTGACGAAAGGCGCGCAGGCGTCTGGAGCCGCGTCACCGGACGGACGCGCACCGCTCTCGCGGCCGGACTTCGCGCTCTCAGCCCTCCGCTCGAGCCGAGCTACTACGAAGAGCTGGAGGAGCTGCTCGTTTCGGCGGACCTCGGCCCCACCATGGCGGCTCGCCTCACTGCGGGCGTACGCAAGCGCGCGCCGCGCACACGCGAGGAAGCGATTGAGGCGCTGGTCGTGACGGCGATCCCGGTGATGTCATCCAAACCTCGAGAGCTGGACCTGAGCTCTCGACCTGCCTGCCTGCTGTTCTACGGCGTTAACGGCGCGGGCAAGACCACGACGATCGGCAAGCTCGCTCACCGCCTGAAGCGACAGGGCCGCAAGCCGCTGGTGGTTGCCGCCGACACCTACAGGGCCGCCGCGATCGAGCAGATGGTGGCGTGGGCGGAGCGCGCAGGTGTCGAGAGCTTTTCGGGCAAGTCCGGTGCCGACCCCGCATCGGTGGTCTTCGATGGGCTGCAGGCCGCGCGCGGACGTGACAGCGACGTGGTGCTCGTCGACACTGCGGGCCGTATGCAGACGCAACGCAACCTGGTTGAGGAGCTGGCCAAGGTTGGGCGGGTCGCCGCCAAAGCATTGGACGGCCGGCCATTTGAATCGCTGCTGGTGCTCGATGCGAACGCCGGCCTGACGAGCCTTGTCCAGGCGCGCGCCTTCAACCAGGCGATCCCGATGACGGGGCTGGTGGTGTCGAAGCTGGACAGCAGTGCGAAGGGTGGCGCCGTGATCGCGATCGAAGCTGAGCTCGACGTGCCGGTCAAGCTGGTGGGAGTGGGGGAGGGTATCGACGACATCGCGCCCTTTGAGCCCGAAGCCTTCCTGCGTGCACTCTTCGAGGCCTGAGGTTGGCGCTCGCTGATCCTCACTGCCACACGACCGCCTCAGACGGCATGGTTTCGCCGGCCGAGCTGGTCGCTGCCGCGGTGAAAGCCGGCGTCGACCTGATTGCAGTCACCGATCACGACACGATGGCATCGGTCAAGGAGACGCAATCGCGGGGTGAGGCTGCAGGTTTGACTGTGGTCGCGGGACAAGAGGTGACGACGGGGTGGCCGGCGCTGACCCACATCGTGGGCTGGTTCCTGGAGAAGCCGATCAAGCGCGGGATGTCGGTCGAGAACACCGTCGCCGCGATTCACGCCCAGGGCGGGCTTGTCATGGTGCCGCATCCCTTCATGCCGGTGTACTTCGCCTCGATCCAGCCGGGAGCGCTGAGGCGGCTGATCGAGAAGCAAAGCATTGACGCAATCGAGATGCTCTCGACAGTTGCCATCGGCGCGAGGCGCAGGAAATTACTGCGTGAGTTCTGGGACGCCAACCGCGAACGCCTGGGCGCACCGATTGGCGCGAGCGACTGCCACTTCGGCGACGGTGACATGGCACGGGCGATGACGGAGTACGAGGGTGACTTCCGGACGGCAGTCATGGAGTGCAGGACCAAGCCGGTGGTAGGAGTGCGTCGCCGGATTCCAACGGGAATCGCCTTGCGTCAACAATGGCGTGCCCTCGTCGAGGTGCCGATCGAAAGGATGCGCCGCGGCTAGCCGTTACCCGCGTCGAATCGACATCCGTGTGACCAGATGGATCAGCCCGACTTCTCCTCCAGGCCCAGCCCGAACATCGACTCCAGGTCGTGCGCGGAGAACTGCTGAAACGCCACCATCGTCTGCGTCCTCTCGATCCCTTCCAACCGGGCCAGCTCGTGCGTTACCACCTTGGCCAGCTCGTCATGCTCGCGCACTCGCACGATGGCCACGAAGTCCCATTCCCCAGTGACCGTGTAAACCTCCGCGACCCCTGCCACATCGGCGAGCCGGGGCCCCAGTTGCCCAAGCCCCTCCCGACTGGCCTTGACAAGGATCACGGCGGTCAGCACGAGGCGGAGTCTAGCCCTTCGGCCGGCACAGCAACCATGAGGGCGCCGGACTTGATGAGGTGATGGCAAAGACCGTCAATCCACACCGGCCCCAAAACCGCTCGATTCCATGTCTTGGTAAGCTGTCAAGGCATGGCCCTTGACACCCTTCAGGTTCGCAACCGCTCGCTGGCTCTCTACGACCGCTACGGCTCTCTGCTGACGGACCACCAGCGCCAGGTCCTCGACCTGCACCTGCGAAACGACTGGTCCCTCGCGGAGATCGCCTCGAACCAGGGCACCTCACGCGCCGCGGTCCACGACATAGTGCGCCGCTCCACTCGCTCCCTCGAAGACTACGAGGCGCGCCTCGGCCTCCTCAAAGAGGCCGGCCGCCGCCGCCGCGCCATCGCTTCGCTGGAGCGCGAGCTGGCCGGCCTGAAAGATCGAATGGCTCGGTTGGGCGCCTGATGTTCGAAACCCTCGGCGATCGTCTCGCCGCTGCCCTCAAGAAGATCTCCGGCCGCGGCGTCCTCCGGCCCGAAGACGTCGACGCCGGTCTCCGCGAGGTGCGCATGGCCCTCCTCGAGGCTGACGTCAACTTCAAGGTCGTCAAGGATTTCATCGAGCGCGTGCGGGCGAGGATCACCGGGGGGGAGATCGCACCAGGCCTGACCGCTCCACAGCAAGTGGTGAAGGCGGTGAATGAGGGGCTGGTCGACCTCCTTGGCGGCAATGCCGAAGGCCTGCGGTACGGCGGCTCCCCCACGGTGGTGATGCTCGTGGGCCTGCAGGGGTCCGGCAAGACGACCACGGCGATCAAGCTTGCCCTCCTGGCCAGACGCGACGGTCACCGCCCCCTCCTGGCCGCGCTCGACCTGCGGCGCCCCGCCGCCGTCGACCAGCTCCGCACGCTCGCGGATAGAGAGAAGGTGGCCTTCCACTCAGGCTCCGGAAAAGTCGAGGAGATCGCCAAAGCCGCGATTGGCGAAGCCCAGCGCCTCGGCAACGACATCGTGATCCTCGACACCGCCGGCCGCCTGCACGTCGATGGTGAGCTGATGGACGAGCTCAAGCGCCTCAAGGCCGCGGTGCCCGTGACAGAGACGTTCCTGGTCGCCGACTCGATGACCGGCCAGGAGGCCGTGAAGGTGGGGGAGGCCTTCTCCAACATCGGCCTCGATGGCGTGATCCTCACCAAGCTCGACGGTGACGCACGAGGTGGGGCGGCCCTGTCGCTGCGGAGCGCCACCGGCCAGCAGATCAGGTTCGCGGGAACCGGCGAGAAACCGCTGGACCTCGAGGTTTTCCACGCCGAGCGAATGGCCTCGCGAATCCTCGGCATGGGCGACGTCCTGACCCTGATCGAGCGCGTCGAGCAGACCGTCGACAGGGAAAAAGTCGCCGAGGTCGAGCGCCGCATGCGCTCCGGCCACCTTACCTTCGACGACTTCCTCGCCCAGATCCGCCAGGTTCGGACGATGGGTCCCCTGGAGGGCATGCTCGACATGCTCCCGGGAGGCAAGGCGCTGAAGAGCCAGGTCGCGGGCCAGGACACCGACCAAGAGGTTCGGCGGATGGAGGCCATCATCCTTTCGATGACCGCTCGCGAGCGTGCGCACCCCGAGCTGATCGATGGAGCTCGCAAGCGGCGCATTGCGCGAGGCAGCGGCGTGCAGCCCGCCGACGTCAACCGGCTCTTGAAGGCGCGCGAGACGATGCAGAAGCTCGCCAAGCAATTCGGCGGTCGCGGTGGAAAAGCCGGGGTGGCCCGGCTGTTTGGACAAGGAGGTCCAGGTTGGTAAAGATCAGGTTGAGGCGGATGGGGGCCAAGAAACACCCCTTCTACCGCCTCGTTGTGGCGGACGCGCGGTCACCGCGCGACGGCCGGTTCATCGAGCACCTCGGGTACTACGATCCGATGACCGACCCGGTGGTGATCAAGATCGACGGCGACAAAATCGTGCGCTGGCTGCAGCAGGGCGCTCAGCCCACCGAAGCGGCGCGGAGCTTGTTGAAGCGGGAGGGAATCCTTGAGCGACTTGCAGAAACACGGAAGTCGACCACCCAGGCGTGAGCGCCCCGGTGGGGGTGGCCGCGCTCCGTTCAACCGGGGGTTCAGGCGTGAAGGACCAGCCGGTCCACCGGGACCGCCGATCGACTACAAGGCCCTGGTCGAGTACGTCGCGAAATCATTGGCAGACAAACCGGATGAGGTGGTGGTCGAGACGGTCGAGCGTGGCGGTGGAACCATCGCGATCAAGGTGAAGCTGGCCGAAGGGGACGTGGGCAGGTTCATCGGCAAAGCCGGCCGCAACATCGAGGCCGTGCGGACGCTCGTTCGCGTGGCATCGTTGCGCGACCGAAAGCGCGTCTTCGTCGACCTGGCGGCGGACACGGATACCGCGCCGCGCGGTGGTAGGCATTCGGGAGGCGGCATCAGGGATTGATCAGGGTCGGTCAGGTCGCAGGCGCGTACGGATTGGAGGGCGCTGTAAAGGTTATTCCCTTGACAGACTTCGCCGACCGGTTCGACGCCGGAGCCACGTTCGTGATCGCAGGCGCTGAACGTCAGGTCGAGTGGAGCCGGCCTGGACATCCGGGTCTGGTGGTCAAGCTGCGTGGTGTCGGCAGCCGCACATTGGCAGACATGATCCGCGGCCAGTACATCGAGGTTCCTGAGGAGGCGGCCAGGCCGCTGGCCGAAGGCCGCTTCTACCACCACCAGGTGGTGGGTCTTGCCGTTCTCACCAGCTCGGGCCGGCCCCTCGGCACCATTGCCGAGATCCTCGAGCGGCCGGCCAACGATGTGTGGGTCAGCCGGGAAGGCGTGGTCGAGCACCTGATCCCGGCGACAAGAGACGCCGTGGTCGAGGTGGATGTGCCCGGGGGCCGAGTGGTGGTCGCCGACTGGCTGGTCCAGGTCGAGGACGCATGACCCCGATGCGATTTGATGTGATCACCATCTTTCCGGGCATGTTCGCGCCGGTGTTCGGGCAGGGCGTCGTCGGCCGCGCTCTGGACCACCGGCTGATTGAATTGCATGCGCACGATCTGCGTGATCACACGCACGACCGTCACCGGCAGGTGGACGACATGCCCTTCGGAGGCGGGCCAGGTATGGTGCTCAAGCCTGAGCCGGTGTTCGAGGCGGTCGAGTCGATCCGGCCGCACAACGCGGGGCCCATCGTGCTGATGGAACCATGGGGTGAGCCGCTCGACCAGAAGCTCGCGGCCGAGCTGTCCGCCGAACCCGGACTCATCATCGTGTGCGGCCGCTATGAAGGTATCGACGACCGCGTGCGCACCGGCCTTGCGACGCGCGAGGTATCGATCGGCGATTATGTGCTGAGCGGGGGGGAGATCCCGGCCATGGTGCTGATCGATGCGGTCGCGCGCTTGGTGCCCGGGGTTGTTGGCGATCCCGAGTCGCTCGCGCAGGACACCTTTTCGAGCGAGCCCTCTGGATGGCCCCAGTTCACCAGGCCGGCCGAGTATCGAGGCCTGGGCGTGCCAGATGTGCTCCTATCCGGCGACCACGCGCGGATCCGCCAGTGGCGCCGCCAGCAAGCAGCAGCAAGACATGGTTCACAAATCAAGGAGTGGAAGAAGAAATGAACGTTATCCAGCAGCTCGAGAAGGAGCAGCAGAAGGAAAAGGTCCCTGCCCTTCGCGCCGGCGACACCGTGAAGGTGCACGCGAAGGTCGTCGAGGGCACGCGCGAGCGCATCCAGGTCTTCGAGGGCACGGTCATCCGGGTGACAGGTGGAGGACTTCGCCAGAACTTCACCGTGCGACGCGTCACGCACGGCGTTGGAGTCGAGAGGACCTTCATGATCCATTCGCCGCGCATCGACAGGATCGACGTCCTCCGCCACGGCGATGTGCGCCAGGGGCGTCTCTACTACCTGCGCGGCAAGGTCGGCAGGGCCGCCCGCATCCGCGAGCGCCGGACCAATATTGCGGCACCGGCGCAAGCTGCAGCGGAGCCGGCGGAAGAAACCGACGAGTAGGAGGCCCTGTTAAGAGCCTGGCGCGATTGGGCTGGGCTCCCGTAACCTCGCGTCATGGCTGAGAGCCGGTGAGCCGCCACATGCTCTGGCGATACGAGCGGATGGCAAGCGCGATGGGCTACCAGGTGGTCGCCGGCGTGGATGAGGTCGGGATGGGGCCGCTGGCCGGTCCGGTGGTGGGCGGCGCTGTGGTGCTGCCCATCGGGATCCGGATTCCGGGACTCGACGACTCGAAGCTCTTGACCCCCGACCAGCGCGACCGCCTCGATCGCGCCATTCGCCGGCGGGCCATGGCGGTGTCGGTCTGCGCGGTGGACCACGCGCAGGTCGACAGACTTGGCCTGCTCCGTGCGCGCCACCTTGCCACGGCCGGGGCAGTGGCCGGCCTCAAAACTCCCGCCGAATACCTGCTGGTGGATGCGTGGGACGTGCCCGACGCGATGATCGCCCAGATGGCGGTCGTGCGAGGCGATCGCATCTGCGCCTCGATCATGGCGGCCAGCATCGTGGCCAAGGTGGCGCGAGATCGAGCGATGATCGAGTACGACAAGCTCTACCCCGGGTACGGGTTCGCCGGCCACAAGGGCTACGCGACTCCCGCCCACCGCGCAGCCATCCGCCGCCTCGGGCCCAGCCCGATACATAGGACATCGTGGGCTCCGTTTCGCGAGCCGGCGCAGCCCGCCGGCTAGAGCTCGGCCGGGCCGGCGAGAAAGCGGCAGCCGACCTCCTGAGGCGCCGCGGCTACGAGGTCGTCGGTTCTGGCTTTCGGGCCCGGCGGGGCGAGCTCGACCTCATCTGCCGGCGCGGGCCCAACCTCGTGGTGGTGGAGGTCAAGACACGAACCGACGACACCTTTGGCACGCCGGCCGAGGCGGTGGGCCCGCGGAAGCGACGTGCGTTGATGGCCGCCGGGGCCGAGTACCGCGCCCTCGCGGAATGGCGTGGCCCGATCCGTTACGCCGTGGTCGGCCTGACGGTGATCGGCGAGGGCAAGTTCGAGGCCGAGCTGATCGAAGACCCTTTCACCTGACGCCTAGGTGTTGGCTACTGCCACCTCGTTCGATCGCAATCGAGAGTCGGCGAGCCACAACAGAATGCCGACGATCGCGAGCGAGCCCGCTACCATGACGATTCCCGCGCCCCACATGACAGCGCCGAGCTCAGGTGTGGACGGGATGGGGCCCAGGCTGGCGGCGCCGTCAATCGCTTCGCCGCCGAACTCGAAGAGCGCGAGCGCGCCGGCGCTGAGCAGCCCGAACCCCAGCGAGCCGCCGAGACCCGCCAGCGTGCCGACCAGCCCCACAGACCGCCTGTCGTCCAGGGCGTCGAAGCGCGGATCGATGCCGCCGGCCGACACCCCGATGGCCACGAATCCGCAGCCGAGCCAGACCACGAGGGTCGAAAGCTCGATCGCGCGACCAGCGCTCTCATGGCTGACGATCGCGACGACGATGCTGAACACGATCGTGAGCGTGAGCACCGGCGGCAGTGTCAACAGGATCTTTGCGCGCAGCACCTGCCACATCGGCAGCGGCGCCATCCGCAGCAGCTGGAAACCGCGCCGCTCGCTCGGAATCGACGGAGTGGCGAGCGATGTCGCCATGAACATGGACATGAAACCGACCAGGAAGACCTCAGCCCAGAACCCGCCCATCCGCTGCGAGGGCCTGGCGACCGCAAACACGTAGCCGATGGGGAACAGCAGCGCGGGCAGCAGCCTGCTCAAGCGCCTGATATCGCGCCTGAAGCCGAGCCAATCCTTGCGCGCGATGGCCAGTGCGGGAGAAGGGTTCCCGCTCACAGATCTCGCCGGGACATGGCGCGCCTTCCGGCTCCAGATCGCCTGTGGGCTGCCGAAGACGCCGAGGCCCGCGAGCAACGTGCGCTGGTAGAGGGCCGCTGCCAACACCACCAGCGCGAGACCCAGGGCAAGCGACAGCAGCGCCCAGACTGCGGCCGCGCTCGGGTTGCCGTCGATCACCGCGCTCAGCGCGTGGCCCGGCCACGCCGGCGGCAGCCAGTCGATGCGTTGGAGCAAGGTGTTGAGGTTGGCGATGTCCTGGCGGGACCGGCCGGCAAAGGACTGGCGCAGGCTCAGGTTCCAGGCGAGGTAAAGCCCCGCACCGGTCAGACCCGCCACCGCTGCGGCGACGTCGCGCGCCCGCCGCGCGGGCACCCACTGGAGCACCACCGACATGAGCGCCGCCTGCACGCACGTGACGGCGAGCACCTGCACGAAGATCAGCGGCACCACGATCACGAAGTAGATGAGGGGAGCGCCCGCCCCCGCGCCGATACCGAGGATGACCGCGAGAAGGATCGAACTGATGAGCAGGTTGGCTGCAATTGCCAGGGTCAACCGGGCCGCAAAGATCTCCACCGTGCGCACGGGCGCGAGTGTCAGGAGCAGCAGGTCGCGCCCAACAAAAAAGGTGGCGATCACCGTCGGGAATCCGATGACCAGCATCAGGACCGACAGCCCCGTGAATCCGCCCACGAGCAGAGGGTCGATGGCAGTCGGCAGGAAGTGGGCCGCGCCGGCGCCGAGGCTGAAGGCGCCGCCCCCGATGAAAACTCCTGCTGCGCTCAAGAAGATGGCCAGCAGCGCGATTCGTACAGACCCCCGCTTCAGCAGGCGATGGCGCAGCGCCAGTATCTCGGCGCCAAGGATGGTTCGTGTCGCCGAAAAGACGGTCACGCCAGGAGGCGGTCGATGAGCGCTTTGGACTCTGGACCCGCGGTGAGTTTGAGGAAGAGCTCCTCGAGACTGGCATGCTCGCTGCCGGCCTGGGCGCGCAGCTCATCCATCGTCCCCGTGGCCGTGATGCGGCCGCGGTCGATGATGGCGACTCGGCGGCAGAGCGCCTGCGCCACCTCCAGGATGTGGGTGGAAAGGATCACTGTCGTGCCGCGGCTGGCCAGCTCCTCGAGAAGATCCTTGACGAGTCGCGCCGACCTTGGGTCGAGACCATTCGTCGGCTCGTCGAGCAAGAGCACCGAGGGTTCGCGGATCAGCAGCGAGGCCAGTCCGATCTTCTGCTTCATGCCATGGCTGTAGGCGCCAATCAGCTCGCCATCGCGATTCGCGAGCTCGAACAGCCCGAGCAGTCGCTCCATCCTCTGCTCGCGCTGAGCGCCGCGCGGCATGCGGTACAGGTCCGCCACGAAGTTGAGGAACTCGCGACCGGTGAGATGAGCATGGACGAACGGCTCTTCGTCGAGGTAACCAATGCGCGCCTTCGCGCCCAGGGGGTCTTTGAGCATGTCGATCCCCTCGATCAAGGCCGTGCCTGACGTGGGGGTGAGCAGCCCGCACAGCATGCGCAGGGTCGTGGTCTTGCCTGCGCCGTTGGCGCCGAGAAAACCGAAGATCTCGCCGCGGCCGACCCCAAAGCTCACGTTGTCGACAGCCGTGACCACGCCATATCTCTTGACCAGCTGCCTGGCCTCGACGGCCGCCGACGCATCCGGCGGGCTCGAGGTCATCGCCAGCACGTTACCGGAAGTGGCGGCTCAGCTCCGATGCATAACTCCGACCCAGCGAATCGCCGCTGCGAAGGAGCCAATCGTCCAGACGGCGGGCTCCGCGGGGCGCCTCGCCGGACACCAGAAGCTCTTGCATCAGGCCTTCCAGCTCCTGGCGGGTGAGCACGACGTCCCGCACGAACAGGCCGACCACATCGCCCGCCGCCAGCGTCAGCGCAGCTTGCATGTGCACCATGCGCCGCCGGCGATGCACGGCGATCGCGACGCTGTCCACCATCTCGGCGTAGGTGACGATCTCCGGGCCGGCGGCGTCGACCACCACGTTCTCGGGTTGAGCGGCGGCCCACGTTGCGATCTCGGCCACATCCTCGCCGGCGACGGGCTGCACGCGGTAGCGGCCCCTCTCGGGGATCACGAAGAACGGCATGTTCCGCAGCAGCCAAGCGATGTTGTTGATGAGGATGTCGCCGGGACCGAAGATCAGGGTCGGTCTCACGATGGCCCACGGCATGCTGGACTCGCGGACGATGTCCTCGGTGCGCGCCTTGCCCGCGTAGTAGTCGAGGGGCGAGTCGAGCGATGGGTTGCTGACGCTGATGTGCACCACCTTGCGCACGCCGGCTTCCGCGGCGACCGACATCAAGATTCGCGTGTTGGCCACCGCGTCGCCGAAACCGATGCCGCCGTGAGGGAAGCGAACCCAGTAGGTGTTGTAAAAGGTGTCGGCGCCGCGAAAGCTTTGCACGAGGGCCGCGCGATCGGCGAAGTTGAGTGGCGCCACGTCGACGTCGATCTCCTGCGCGCCAGGGCGCTGGGGATGATTGGTGAGCGTCCGCACGCGACGGCCGTCGTCGAGCAGTTTCCGCGCGATGAAGCGCCCGGTGTAGCTGAACGCGCCGGTGACAACGTCGAAGCCGGGCTCCATCAGAACGGGAAACGTGTGAGGTCGTAGGCGAGTGAGCCGGGTTTGACACGACCCGAGATCACGACACGCGGGCGATGCCGCACCGCTTCCGCGGGATGGACCTCGGGGCGCAGTCCGTTGAAGATCGGAAAGCGCAACGTGCCGTCCGGCGACCATTCCGAGTAACGCACACTGACCACGAGCTCGGGCCGCACCCAGTGCACGGGTCTGGTCATGATCGGCGGCGGCTCCAGTGGCGAGGTCCTGGTGGCTAGGGCCGCCAGCGCATCGGCGACGGCTTTGGTCGCGGCGTCGTCATAGCCGCCACCAACGGTGCCGCATGGCAGCATGCGGCCGTCCTCGTGATAGCCGACGACCAGGGCGTCGAATGGTTTTTCACCCGTCCATCCGATGACTACGAAGTCATCCGACTTTACGGCTTTCACTTTGAGCCAGAAGGGGCTGCGCTGACCGGCGACATAAGGGCTCTGCTTGTGCTTGGCGACCACGCCCTCGAGGCCGCGCTCGAGGCAGGCCTCGAAAAGCTCGACGCCGTCCTCATCAATGTGGTCGGGTACGAAGATGTGGCCGCCGGGCTCGACCGCCTTCTGCAAGCGCGCGCGCCTCCGCAGCACGGGCTGGCGCATCAGCGGCTTCTCCTCGAGGTAAAGCGCATCGAAGGCGAGGTAGGCCACGGGGATCTGCTCACGGAGAGCGGCGCCGCCGGCCAGACGCCGGCGCAGCCGCGGGTAGTCGGGGCGCCCGTCGTTGTCGGTGGCCACGAGCTCACCGTCGATGACGCTGCCGGGCGGCACGCGCTTGGCTGCCGCGATGACCTCGGGCACGTCCGCGGTCAGGTCGTTGAGGCCGCGGTCCTGGAGACGGATGGTGCCGTCGGTGTCGCGGAACACAAGGCAGCGGAGGCCGTCCCACTTGACCTCGAAGAGGTAGTCGGGGGAGCTGAAGGGGGCCTCGGCGGAGGCGGCCTGCATGGGCCGGAGCTCCGCGGGAAAGCTCTCGAGCTCGATCTGAAGCTGATCAGGATCCACGTGCTCAGATTAGGGATGGCGGGCCTCCTGCGCCCCCTTTGTCGCTCTCGGAGCGACATCTCCCGGCAAGGGGGGAGAGTCGCGCTTGAATCAGCTGGCCTTGCGGCGAGCCTTCTTCGCTTCGGCTGCCGGGGCTTCCCGGCCTCCTGTCTTTCGCGACTTCTTGGCCTGCTCGACCGAAGCTCGCAGAGCCTCCATCAGGTCCATCACCTTCGCAGTCTGCGGCGCTGCCGGGGCTTCGATCACCTCGCCGTCGATCTTGGCCTGGACGACCTTCATCACCGCTTCCTTGTAGTCGTCCTTGTACCGCGCGGGATCGAACGAATCGGCCAGGCTTTCGATCAAGGCCTTGGCCATTTCGAGCTCTTTCGGGTTGATCTTCACCTCGCCGTCGAGGCCTTTCAGGCCTTCGACCGAGCGGATCTCATCAGGCCAGTTGAGCGTGTTCATCAGGAGGCCGGGTCCGTGGGAGTGCAGGGCGGCGAGGTGCTCGCGGTCGCGCAACGCGATTTTCGCGATGGCCATCCGGCCTGTCGCCTCGAGCGCCTTGCGCAGGAGCTGATATGGCTTCTTGCCCAGCTCCTCGGGTTCCATGTAGTAGGCGTTCTTGAAATAGAGGCCGGGCTCGATGTCGTCGGCGGGCACGAACTCGGTGATGTCGATGCTGTGCGCAGTCGCCAGCGGGAGGTTGTCCAGGTCTTTGTCGTCGATGATCACGTAGCGGTCCTTGCCGACTTCGTAGCCCTTGAGGATCTCGCCATAGGCGACCTCGTGGTCACCCTCGGAGCACCAGCGCTTGTAGGTGATGGGGGACTTGTGGTCGGGGCAGAGCTGGCGGAAGGACACCTTGGCGCTCGATTCCGTCGCGTTGTACAGGCGAATCGGTATCGAGACCATCCCGAAAGAGACGACGCCTTTCCACATTGATCTCGGCATGTTGGTGAGTTTATAGGTAAACGCGCAGCCGCTGGCTACTTTTCGTAAGCCTCGGCGCTCGGGAGCATATTAGTCAGGTGAAGCTGGGCGATCTCGAGCTATATCTCCTCATCGCGGGCCACTGGAAAGCGGATGGGGGCCTGATGTTCGGCGTGGTGCCCAAGGTGATGTGGGAGAAGAAGCGCGCCGCGGACGGTAACAACATGATCGACATGGCTTGCGTGGGGCTCATTGCGCGGATCAATGGGCGCGTCATCGTGTGCGAGACGGGCATTGGGACAAAGCTCGATGAGAAGAGGGCGCGGCAGGTCGCGTTGCGCGAGCCCGAGGGTCTGCTGCACTCGTTGCACAAGGTGGGGATCACGCCGGATGAGGTGGACGCGGTGATCACCACGCACCTGCATTGGGATCATGCGGGGGGGTTGACGAGGCGCGATCGGAGGGGAGGGCTGGAGCTGACATTCAAGAAGGCGCGGCATTTCATCCAGCGGAGCGAGTGGGACTTTGCGCTGCACCCCGACCAGCGGAGCGAGTCCGCCTATTACCACGATGACTTCACGCCCCTGGCCGATGGGAATCGGGTGGTGGAGCTGCTGGATGGGGACACTGAGGTTTTGCCCGGTGTGCACGTGAGGCACGTCGGGGGGCATACGCCGGGGAGCCAGGTCATCGTGTTTCGGTCGGGGGAGCTCGCGTGTGCGGTGACGGGGGACCTCGTGTGCCAGACGCCACATCTGAGGGTGCCGTGGACCATGGCCGCGGACCTGGACCCGATCCGGGTGCTGGAGCAGAAGGCAAGGTTGTTCGAGGAGGCGGAGAGGCACCGGTGGCTGCTGGTGTTGAGCCATGAGCCGGACCAACCGGCGGGATATTTGGACGAGGGGGGCAGGTGGAGGCCGGAACCCAGACTGGCTTAACAGGCGGGGTTGCTCGGCGGCACGGTCGTTTCTAGAGTGCGCGTCAGGTGCGTGTGCTGAGGGGGAGGGATTCAGTAAGGCCCATCCGCATCGCCGCCTCGCGTGCGCAACAGACGCGATGGAGGTGGGGAGGGCCCGGGATGCCTCTGCGCCGTGGCCTGCGGCGGACGCGACGGGTGAGCTACCGGCTGTGCCGGCGGCATCGCCACCGGGTGCATGAAGAGCGCCTTTGGCGTGGGGTGCAGGCACAGAGCTGATCGCGGAACCGCCTTAACAGCCTGGGCTGTCTCAGTCACCAGATCCGTCTAGCGTCCCTGGCGTGCTGGCAGCGGTCGACTCATGCGTGCTCGTCGGCCTGGAGGCACGACGCGTGGAGGTGCAGGCCGACGCATCGACTGGCAAGGTCGTCTTCAACATCGTTGGCCTGGCGGCGACATCGGTGAAAGAAGCGCGTGAGCGCGTTCGGTCCGCAATCCGGAACAGCGGACTTGAGTTTCCGCACCAAAGGCTCACCGTCAATTTGGCGCCGGCTGAGCTTCGAAAGGAAGGCAGCGGCCTCGATCTGCCGATGGCCGTCGCGGTCGCGTTGGCGATGATGCGTAAAGCCGCGCCCCCTCGCTCCGCATTCCTGGGTGAGCTCGCCCTCAACGGCACTCTGTGTCACGTCGACGGCGTGTTGGTCGCGGCTCGCTGGCTTCGCCGGCATGGATTCGAGAGGGTGTTCGTTCCTGCGACGGACGCGGTGGAAGCGGCGCTGATCGAAGGCCTCGAGGTGATCCCCTGCATAAATCTCGCTGGTGTGATTGCGCACATCACGCGCACGCAGCCAATCCAACCGCAGCCTCCCACGCAACCAGTCATCGGTGCGGAGGTCGACGCCGCCGAGCACGACCTCAACGAGGTGCACGGTCAGGAGGAGGCGCGTCGCGCACTAGAAGTAGCCGCGGCCGGCGGCCACCACCTTTTAATGACCGGCCCTCCCGGCGCCGGCAAGACCATGCTCGCTCGCTGCCTCCCCGGCATCCTCCCGCCGCTAGAGCTATCGGAGGCGCTCGAGGTCGCCCAGGTTCGAAGCCTGCTTGGCGATCTGTCGGCCACGAACCCTCTCGATTGGTCCAGGCCCTTTCGCGCGCCGCACCACGGCGTATCGATGGCGGGCCTCATCGGCGGCGGAGCCGGCCTTGCACAGCCGGGCGAGATCTCCAGGGCACATCAGGGTGTTCTATTTCTGGACGAGCTCGCGGAGTTTCAGGCGAACGTCCTGCAGGCCCTGCGCCAGCCGCTGGAGATCGGCCGCGTGGCGATCACCAGATCGGGCGGGTCCGTGACTTATCCGGCTCGCTTCGCCCTGGTTGCCGCCACCAATCCCTGCCCCTGCGGGTGGGCCGGCGACGGCCGCCGCTCGTGCCGCTGCACCCCCGCGATGGTCGACGCCTACCAGAGAAGGCTTTCAGGCCCCCTGCTCGACCGAATCGACCTGAAGGTTGGGGTCAGGCGCGTCCCCCTCGAAGCCCTGGCGTCCGAACCAAGAGGCGAGCCCTCTGCCTCGGTGAGGGAACGTGTCGTCGCCGCCAGACGCCGCCAGCTCGACCGCCAGGGCTGCCTCAACGCTCAGCTCAAACCCGCCCGCCTCCGCCAGCTGGCCGCCCTCGATTCAGCCTCCAGACAAACCCTCGAGCGCTGGGCCGAGCAGCGCGGTCTCACCGCGAGGGGCTTCCACCGCGCCTGGCGCGTGGCCAGGACTGCGGCCGACCTCGACCATTCCGAGCACATCGCGGAGCGACACATTCTCGAAGCGCTCGGTTACCGGCTCAACGATGCCGCCGCCTGACACCGCGAACCTGCGCGCCCGCGGCCGCTGGCCGCCTCCCGAAGGGCCACGCGTGGCCATCGTCGGCTCGCGCCGCCCTTCTCCGTACGGAGAGGCGGTCGCCGAGCAGCTCGCGACCGACCTGGCCAGGGCCGGAGTGGTCGTTGTCAGCGGCCTGGCCCTGGGCATCGACGCCGCCGCCCACCGCGGGGCCCTGAACGGTGCCGGCGTCACGGTTGCGGTCATGGGCACCGGCGTTGACATCATCTACCCCGCGGCCCACAGCCGCCTGGCCGAGGCGATCCTCGCCGGCGGTGGCGCGCTCGTGAGCCAGTTCCCCGACGGCAGCATCCCGCGGCGCCAGAACTTCCCCGCCCGCAACTGGACCATGGCCGCGATCTCTGACGTCGTGGTGGTGGTCGAGGCGGGGGAGCGCTCGGGCGCTCTCATCACGTCCGAAGCCGCGCTGCACCTACATAAGGAGGTGATGGCGGTGCCAGGCAGCGTTTTCTCTCCGCTCTCGGTGGGTACGCATGGACTGCTCAGGGACGGCGCCGGGTTGGTCCAGAACGCCCGGGACATCCTGGCCGTGATCGGCCTGTCAAGGGAGGTCCTGGACGACCCGCTGTTGCCGCCGGAACGGCTTGGTTTTGCCCTTCGCCCGGAGCGTGACGGGATAGTCGCGCACCTGTCCGACGTGCTGGCCCTGAGCGCTGCCGACATCGCCCGAAAGCTGCAGCTCCCGGTCTCCGAGGTGCTCGGGCGGCTGACGGCCCTCGAGCTGGACGGCGCTGTGCGCCGTCAGGAGGCCGGCTACGTACGGGCATTGCGCCGCGGCAAAGAACGGGCGTAGGATTGCCCGCCCAGAAGGCCCCCGGGGAAGAAACAGGGCTGGCTGGGTATATAGAGGAGCGAAGTGCCAGAAGGTTTGATCATCGTCGAGTCGCCGGCCAAGGCGAGGACTCTGAAGCGGTTCCTGGGTGACCGTTTCGACGTTCTTGCCTCGATGGGCCACGTCCGCGACCTGCCAAAGAGCGAGCTCGCGATCGACGTGGACGCGGGCTTCAAGCCCCACTACGAGGTGGTGGAGAGCCGAAAAAAGACCATCGGCGAGCTGCGGACCGCCTCCAAGAATGAGACCGAGGTGATCCTCGCCTCCGACCCCGATCGGGAAGGGGAGGCGATCGCCTGGCACCTGTCGGAGGTGCTCAAGCTGCGCTCCCCCAGGCGGATCGAGTTCCACGAGATCACGGCCGAGGCGGTGCGCCGGGCCCTCGAGTCGCCGCGAGAGATCGACATGCGCCTCGTCAACGCCCAGCAGGCGCGCCGTGTGGTCGACCGCCTGGTCGGCTACCGGTTGAGTCCTTTCCTTTGGAGCAAGGTGCAGAAGGGGATCGGCGCAGGCCGTGTCTCATCGGTCGCGCTGCGCCTCGTCGTCGACCGCGAGGAGGAGATCCGAAAGTTCGTCCCCGTCGAGTCGTGGACGATCGACGTCGAGCTCGCGAAGCAGAAGGCCGACCAGCACTTTTTTGCGCGGCTCAACCGCCTGCGCGCCGAACCCCCCGAGGCGGCCACGAATGGCGACACCAACGGCGATGGTGAAGGCGAGGCCAAGGCCGACACCAAGCTGGTGGTCAGGACGGAGGCCGAAGCCAAAGAGATCGTGCGCAAGCTCCAGGGCGCGAGCTACAAGGTCATCGGCGTCGAAAAGAAGCGTCGCACCAAGAGCTCCTACCTGCCTTACATCACCTCGACGCTGCAGCAGGATGCCTCCAGCCGGCTGCGCTTTGCGCCACGTCGCACCATGCGCGTGGCCCAGGACCTCTATGAAGGTATCGAGCTCGGAGCCGATGGCTCGACGGGTCTGATCACCTACATGCGTACCGATTCGACGCGCATCTCGCCCGAGGCCGAGGCCAAGGTCAAGAGCTGGATCAAGGAGAAGCACGGGGACAAGTACCTCGGCGGTCCGCGCACAGGCAAGGTGAGCCCGGGTGCGCAGGATGCGCATGAAGGGATCCGGCCGACCGACGTCAACCGGACGCCCGAGTCACTGCGCCAGTACCTGAGCTCAGACCAGCAGAAGCTGTACGACCTCATCTGGCGCCGCTTTGTCGCGAGCCGGATGGCGCCTGCCGTCTACGACCAGACCCAGGTCGAGATCGAGGGTGGCGACTACGTGTTCCGGGTCACCGGCTCGGTGCTCGCCTTCGACGGTTTCTACAAGGTGTGGGAGCGCGACGAGAAAGAGGAGCCGGACCTGCCGCAGATGGCGGAGGGCGAGGACCTCGACTATCACGGGCTCAAGCCGGAGCAGCACTTCACCCAGCCACCTCCGCGCTATTCGGAGGCGACGCTCATCAAGGAGCTCGAGCAGCGCGGCATCGGGCGACCCTCGACCTATGCCCCGATCGTCGAGACGATCAAGGATCACGGTTACGTCGAGATCAAGGAACGGCGCCTGCACCCGACGCGGATTGGCGAGGCCGTCAACACGATCATGGTCGAACACTTCAAGGTCATCTCCGACGACGACTACACGGCGACGCTCGAGAAGCGACTCGACGAGGTCGAGCAGGGCAACCAGGAATGGGTGCCTGTGGTCAGCGACTTCTACGGACCGCTCCAGAAGATGCTCACCGATGCCGAAGAGGCGATGCCCTCCGACACGGACGAGGTCTGTCCGCTGTGCAACGAAGGCCATCTCGTGCTCAAGGCCAGCAGGTTCGGTCCCTTCATGGGTTGCTCGCGCTACCCGAAGTGCAAGTTCCGCCGCGCGCTGACGCCGAATGGCGAGCTGCCTGAGCCCAAGCTGCTGGACGAGGCCTGCCCCACCTGCGGCAAGCCGCTGCAGCTGCGGACCGGTCGCTTCGGCGAGTTTGTCGGCTGCTCCGGCTACCCCGACTGCAAGTACATAAAGAAGGATGCGCAGCCGGAAAAGCTCACGGGCGAGAAGTGCCCGATGTGTGGCGAGGGCAACGTCGTCGAGAGGACGGGACGCTTCGGCCCATTCGTCGCCTGCTCGCGCTATCCCGAGTGCAAGTACCGGGCCAACATCGGCAAGGATGGCAAGCCGAAGGAGGGCCCCAAGATGCTGGACGAGCCATGTCCGGTTTGCGGCAAGCCGATGATGGAGCGCCGAGGACGCTACGGCATGTTCAAGTCGTGCTCGGACTATCCGAAGTGCCCAGGACCCAAGGGCGCGAAGAAGGTCGAAGCCTAAGCCGATTACAGTGGTGCCACCGATGCGATCAGTGGCGGCCCTGGCGATCATCCTGCTGGCGGTTTCGTGCGGCGGGAACACAGGACACAGTCCAAGCCCCGCGGCATCGGGGGCCGCGACCGCGAGTCCCTCATCCTCGCCGTCCGGCGGTCCCACGGCCGCGAACTATGGCCTGCTCCTGACGGCGGGAACACTCGAGATGATCACGCCCGCCGGCACGATCGCCGCGCACGCCAAGGTGGCCGCGCCGTCCGTCCACACGTGCGGGCAGAGCACCGGCGCCGTTCTCCAACCGCCGGTCAGCGCCAGCGACAACAAGGTCTACTACCGGGACGGCAACACCAAGATCAAGTTCCTGACGCCCGCTGGACAGACCGGAGCTGTGACGACGGTGCCCGGCAGCGCCACGACTGTCAGCTTCTTCTCGGTCAGCCCCGACGACTCGCGAATCGCGGTCCTGGTCGAAGACCTTTCACCGGCAACGACGATCAAGCTGACGCTGTACGTCGAGGACCTCACCGGCCACACCAACCACTCAGTGATCTTCACGAACACCGTGCCGAAGTTCAAGAACAGCACCACCCTGTGGCCGATGGGCTGGCACAACGGATTGCTGGCGCTGGCGGTGTTTCCGCCGTGCACGTTCGAGCCTGCCGGCATCGTGCCGATCGAGTGGCACGTCTCCAACGCGGTCACGGCGGTGCGCGTCGCCAAAATCGGAAACCCCTGCATCCCGAGCTACTGGCCTTCGCCGGCAGGCCTCGCGTGCATCGACCTCAGCGGTAAGGTGGCCAACCGGTATGACTGGGCCGCGCACATAACCGGCTCCGCCACTGCCCAGGCCTCGGAGTTCCAGTCAGGCCTCTCACCCTCTGGCCGGAGCATCTTCTTGACGCCGGGCCTCGGAATCGGCGCGCCGCCTCCGGCGACCCGGATCGTCGTCCTGGGAACTGGCGGGGGGTCATCGGTGGCGGGCCATTCAGCGTGCCTCTGGATCGACGAGGACCACCTCCTGGCGCCCGATGCGGTGATCACATTCCCGTCGAGCACCGCGACGACAGCGACTGTCGCCTCCAAGGTCACCGCGCTCCCCGCCAGCGGCCAGTGCGCGGGCCGGTTTCCCGGCGGACTGTGACGGGTATACTCCTCTAGCCAGTCCACTCGACTGAGTTAGCACGCCCGGGGCATGACCCCTGTCCTTCGCGAGAAGGCCGGAACCGGGCGGAAGTTCAACAGGGAGGCAATCGACGTGGCTCAAGTGACGCTCAAACAGCTGCTGGAGGCAGGTGTCCACTTCGGACATCAGACCAGCCGTTGGAATCCAAAGATGCGCGCCTATATCTTCACGGCCCGCAACGGTATTCACATCATCGACCTGCAGAAGACGGTCCGGCTCCTGGACGAGGCCTGGGATTTCACCAGAAGCGTCGCCGCCAGCGGCAGGCCCGTCCTTTTCGTGGGCACCAAGAAGCAGGCTCAGGAGACGATCCAGACCGAGGCCGCGCGCTGCGGGATGTACTTCGTCAACCGGCGCTGGATGGGTGGGATGCTCACCAACTTCAGCACCGTCAAGAAGAGGATCGAGCGCCTTCAGGAGCTCCGGAAGATGCAGCAGGAAGGCGCCTTCGAAACGATCTCCAAGAAGGAGGCCAAGCGCCTGACGGACGAGCTCGATCGTCTGATGTTCCACTTCGATGGGATCGCGGACATGAAGCGCCTGCCCGGGGCCCTCTACGTGGTGGACCCCCGCAAGGAGCACATCGCGGTCACCGAGGCCAACCGCCTGAAAATTCCAGTGGTGGCGATCACCGACTCCAACTGCGACCCCGATTTGATCACTTACGTGATCCCCGGCAACGACGACGCCATCCGCGCGGTGAAATTGCTCACCGCCAAGATCGCCGACGCGTGCCAGGAAGGTCGCCAGGAGGCGCAGGCGCGTGGCGAGATCCTGCCCGAGGTCGAGGAGCGCGAGTTCCTGGAGACCCCGCGCTACGAGGAAATCGAGGAGTACCTCGAAGATGAGGACGATTTCCTGCCGACGGTTTCCGAGGAGGAGTTCAGCGGCCGGACCGTCGACGACGAGGAGGCTCGCTAGTGGCCAAGGTTCCGATGGAGCTCGTCAAGAAGCTCCGCGAGATGTCCGGCGCGGGCATGCTCGATTGCAAGAACGCGCTCGAGGAGGCCGACGGGGACATTGAGAAGGCTTTCACGATCCTTCGCGAGAAGGGCATCGCGAAAGCTGTGAAGAAGGCCGGGCGCGCGACTGGGCAGGGCGTGGTCGAGGCCTACCTGCACAAGCTGGGCAACGACTTTCCGCCCCAGGTGGGAGTGCTGGTGGAGGTCGACTGCGAGACGGACTTTGTCGCCAAGGGCGACGACTTCCGCAAGCTGGCGAAGGAGCTCGCCCTCCAGATCGCGGCGACGAACCCGCGCTGGGTGTCACGCGACGAGGTGCCCGACGAGGTCCTGGTCGCCGAAAGGGCTGTGTTCGAGGCGAAGGCTCAGCAGGACGGGAAGCCCGAGCAGGTCATCCCGAAGATCGTCGAGGGCCAGGTGGAAGCCTTTCTCAAAGAGAACTGCCTGCTGGAGCAGCCCCACTGGCGCGACCCAAAGACCACGGTTCAGGAGCTCATCTCCGTGAACATCTCCAAGCTGCAGGAGAACATCGTCGTTCGCAGGTTCGCCCGATTCAACGTCAGGGAGGCATGATGGGGGAGTGCCGGTATCCGGATCCGTCGGGCCCGCCGCGTCTGGGGGGGTATCGCCCCGTCAGATCGACCAGGCATTGAGCGACACGCTCGACCGCTCGCCAAAGTACAACCGCGTCCTGCTCAAGCTGAGCGGCGAAGCCCTTGGCGGAGCTCGCGACTACGGCATCGATCTCTCGGTCGTCCAGACCATCGCCGGACAGGTGAAGCGGGTGCACGAGATGGGCGTGCAGATCGCCCTTGTCGTGGGTGGGGGCAACATCTTCCGCGGGATGGCCGCGAGCGAGCTCGGATTCGACCGCGCCACCGGCGACTACATGGGCATGCTGGCCACGGTGATCAACGCGCTGGCGCTGCAGGACGCGTTGGAGCGCACCGGCATACCGGCCCGCACGATGACCGCGATTCAGATGCCGCAGGTGGCCGAGCCGTACATCCGCCGGCGCGCGGTGCGCCACCTCGAGAAGGGGAGGGTGGTGATCATGGCCGCGGGGACCGGAAACCCTTACTTCACCACCGACACCACGGCCGCTCTGCGCGCGGTGGAGATCGAGGCCGACATCATTCTCAAGGCCACCAAGGTCGACGGCGTCTACACGGCTGACCCCAAGCTCGATCCCACGGCGGTGAAGCTCGACCACCTCGACTACCTGGAGGTGCTCAACCGCGGCATCGAGGTGATGGACAACACGGCCGTCACCCTGTGCATGGACAATGACGTTCCGATTCTGGTGTTCAACCTGCTGATTCCTGGCAACATCGAGCGCGTGATCCTCGGCGAGGAGATCGGCACGTTGGTGGGAGCGGCGCAGAGGTGAGGCCTGAGATGCCGCCTGAGATGCCGCTTGAGGTGAGGCCTGAGATGCCGACCGGATCTTCGGCGCCCATGGGGCCCGTCTGCGTCGTTGCCGCCTCCGCGACGATCCTCACGAATCCTGTGGATGCGCTCCGGTTCGTTGCTCAGCGGCGCCTAGCAGCCGAACCCCCTGTACACCGAATCTCTCGGCCGGCCCTCCGGCCTCACCTCCGGTGATCGATCCGATCCTTCGCGACGCCGAGTCCAAGATGAGCAAGTCGGTCGACCATTTCGCCGCCGACCTGGCGACCATCCGCACCGGCCGCGCCAACCCCGCCTTGATCGACAAGATCATGGTCCCGTACTACGGGACGCCCACTCCTCTCAACCAGCTCGCGCAGATCAGCGCCCCCGAGCCGCGGCTGCTCATCGTGCAGGTCTACGACAAGAGTCAGATCGGTGCGATCGAGAAAGCGCTGCGCACTGGGGACCAGGGACTCAATCCCGCGAGCGACGGTCAGGTCATCAGGGTGCCGATCCCGCCGCTCACCGAGGAGCGCCGCAAGGAGTTCGTCAAGCTCGTGAAGCAGAAGGCGGAGGAGGCGCGAGTCGCCATCCGCAACATCCGGCGAGATGAGATCCACCGCGTCGACCAGATGTCCAAAGACGGTGCCGTGGCCGAGGACGAGGCGAAGCGAGGAAGCGCTCGACTGCAGAAGGTGACCGAAGGCCAAATCGAAAAGGTCGATGCGATCGCGGCCAGAAAGGAAGCCGAGGTGATGGAGGTATAGTCGAGCGCCTGCCACGCTTCTGTTAGTTCAGGTTGGGAGCTACGTAGGTACGCTGTAAAGCCCTTGGGCTCTGCAGTTCCTACTCATATCGGGATCATCATGGATGGGAATGGCCGCTGGGCCCGCCAGCGTGGCCACCCCGCCAGCTTCGGCCACCGGGCCGGCGTCCGAGCCATCAAGAGGGTCCTCCAGGGCTGCGAGGACCTCGGGGTCAAGGTGCTCTCGGTGTATGCATTCTCGACTGAGAACTGGTCGCGCCCTCGGGCCGAGGTTCGCGCGCTCATGAGGCTCTTCCACGAGACCATGCAGCGTGAGATCGACGAGATGCACAGGCGCGGCGTTCGCATCGTCGTCAGCGGGCGGCGCGACGAGCTCTCGCCCAAGATGCGCGAGCGCATCGACGAGGCAATGGAGCGCACGGCCGGCAACCAGGGCGGCGTGCTCAATGTCTGCCTCAACTATGGCGGGCGAGCGGAGATCGTCGACGCGGTTCGCCAGCTGATCGAAGAGGGCGTGAGCGCAGGCGACGTCGATGAGGCAGCGATCGCGAGGCGCCTTTACGTTCCCGATCTGCCGGAGCCCGACCTCATCATTCGCACCGCAGGAGAGTCGCGCGTCAGCAACTTCCTTCTGTGGCAGTCGGCTTACTCGGAGATGCTGGTGAGCGACACCCTCTGGCCCGACTTCGACGTCCCGGATCTGAAGGCGGCCATCGCCGACTTTGGTTCGCGAGTCCGCAAATTCGGCGGACGCCCTGACCAGGCGGCCACGGGATGACCACCGAAAGCCGGCTGTTCCCCACCCGCTGGAAACCAAGCCCGTTGCTGGTGAGAATCCTCAGCGCCTTTGTGCTGCTGGCGGTTGTCATCGGCGCGATCTACATCGGCACCTATGGCGCTTATGCGCTCGTCATCCTGCTCGCCGGGTTGGCCCTCTGGGAGTTTCGAAACCTGTCGGACGGCATGGGCTCGCGCGCTCCCAGCTGGCTGCTGTTCCCCCTCGGAGCCTTCTTCGCCTTCAGCGGCACATTGCTCAAGGGGATCGACGTCAACCTGGTCCTGGCGCTGGCTCTGGTCGGCGGCCTCGCGGCGTTCCTGTTCGTACCTGGCCGCCGCCAGGGTCTCGGCCGGTGGGCGATGGGCATGGCGGGTGCCCTCTACATCGGCATGCCCTTCAACTACTACCTGGTCCTCTATTCGTCGAAATCCCATGGCATGGTCTGGGCGCTGTTCATCATCTTCGCGGTGGTGGCCAACGACGCGGCCGCCCTGCTGGTCGGCAGCCGGATCGGGCGCACCCCGTTCTTCCCGGCGATCAGCCCGCGCAAGACGCTCGAGGGTGCCGTTGCCGGCGTGGTGGGCGCGGTAATCGTGATGTTTGTCGGTGTCTCGGTGATCATTGGCCTCAAGCCGATTCATGCGATTGCGATCGGCATCCTCGTCGGCGTCAGCGCCCAGGTCGGCGACCTGGTCGAGTCCCAGATGAAGCGCATCGCCGAGGTCAAGGACTCTTCGAACTTGATCCCGGGACACGGCGGCGTCCTCGACCGCCTCGACTCCATCCTGTTTCCTCCGATTCTCGTTTACTTCTATGTCGCGATCTTCCACGTCCTGCAATGAGGATCCCCACCAAGCCAGAGGCTTCGCCGTGACTTCGCGGGAGCCCCTTGGGCGACCCACCAACGTTGCCGTTCTCGGGGCGACGGGATCGATCGGCCAGCAGACCCTCGACGTCATCGACCGCAACCCCGCCCGGCTGCGATTGTTCGGCCTTACCGAAGGACGCAGGTCGGCCAAGCGCACCGCCGACTACCTCATCCAGGGCCAGGCCGGAGAGGCCGACTTCGACGCCCGGGTCGAGGCCATGGTCACCGACCCGCGGTGCGACCTCGTGCTCGTCGCCATCCCTGGTGCTCGCGCGCTCGCGCCAACCCTCGCCGCGCTGAAGGCCGGCAAGGAGATCGCGCTGGCGACGAAGGAAGTCCTCGTCATGGCGGGAGCGTTGGTGATGGAGGCCGCGGGGGAGAAGGGCATCCGGCCCGTCGACTCCGAGCACAGCGCGATCTGGCAGTGCTTGTGGGGCGAGCGCCGCGACAGCGTGCGAAGACTGATTCTCACCGCCAGCGGTGGCCCGTTCTGGTCGCACCCCGATCTCGACCTGGACCAGGTGACGCTGGAGGAGGCGCTGAATCACCCCCGCTGGTCCATGGGCCCCAAGGTGACCATCGACTCGGCGACCCTCATGAACAAAGGGCTCGAGGTCATCGAGGCACACCACCTGTTCGCCGTCCCGTTGGAGATGATCTCCGTGGTCATCCACCCCCAGAGCGTGGTGCATTCCATGGTGGAGTTCGTCGACGGCTCCCTCAAGGCACAGCTCGGCCGCCCGGACATGCGGCTGCCGATCGCGGTGGCGCTCGGGTACCCGGACCGGCTGGCCGATGCCGTTCCCGGAACTGTGGTCGAGGAGCTCGGCGCCCTGGACTTCCACTCCCTCGACGAGGAGCGTTTCCCCAGCGTCGGCCTGGCACGAGAGGCGGCGATGGGGGGCGGCGGTCGCCCGGCGGTGCTGAACGCCGCCAACGAGGAGGCCGTGAACGCCTTCCTCGCCGGCTCCATCCCATTCAGTGGGATCGTGCGCACAGTTGACAGAGCCCTCCACGCGTTCCCGGGCACGGGGGAATCCCTGCAGGAGATCCTCGAGGCCGATCGCTGGGCCAGGGAGTACGTGAAAGCCAACTCCGGTAGGCTGAAGACGTAACACCATGCTCAACTGGCTACTGATCGCCGTCGGCATCTGCGGGATGTTCCTGCTCTTGATCGCGCCTCACGAAGGCGGTCATTTCCTGGTGGCCAAGCTGTTCAAGGTACGGGTGATCGAGTTCTCGGTCGGAGCCGGCCCGAAGCTGCTTTCCTTCGTTCGGGGCGGCACCCTGTACGCGATCAGGGCGTTCCCGATCCTCGGGTACGTGCGCATGGGCGGGATGGAGGCCGGCGATTTCGACGAACCGAACGGGTTCCACTCCAAGCATCCGCTGCAGAGGATAGGAATCCTCGCCGCCGGGCCGCTCGCCAACTTCCTGCTCGCCATGCTCCTGATCACCGGCTTCGAGTTGACTCAGCTGAACGACGACCCGGGCAAGATCCAGAGGGTCCTGGCCGGCCAGCCCGCCGCGCTCGCCGGACTCCAGGTCGGCGACAGCGTGCGCACCGTCAACGGCAAGCCCGTGACGGCGCCTGGCTTCATCGCGAAGGAGGAAAGGGATCACCCGGGCCAGCCCCTGGTGCTGACGGGCGTCCACCCTGACGGCAGGCCTTTCACGGTCACCGTGACCCCCATCTGCAATATCACGACGTCGCCACCTACCTGCCTGATCGGCGTCGGGGTCGCGCCCAGAGTCCTGACTGTGCAAACGGCGATTCAGGACGGCGTCACCTTTCCGTTCGTGGCTGTCAGCAGCATCGTTCAGGGCGTCGACGCGCTGGTCAACGGCCAGGTCAAAGGCGGCCTGCTGGGGCCGCAAGGGCTTACCGGTCCGATCGGTATCGGCGCCATCACGGCCGAATCCGTGACTCAGGGTCCGCCCACCTACATCTTCCTGGTCGCATTGCTCTCAGTCGCCCTTGGGTTCACCAACCTGCTGCCGCTGCTCGCGCTGGACGGCGGCCGGATCGTGATCGTTGTCATCGAGTGGATCCGCCGCCGGCCGTTCGACAGGAACATGGAGCTGAACTTCCAGCGTTGGGGCCTCGTCGCCCTGCTCGCCCTGGCGGCGATCATCAGCTTCCTTGACATCCAAAGACTTGCGGCGGGCCAGTTCACGGGCATTCATTAGATGGTCCCGAGACGTAAATCCATACCCGTCAACGTCGGTGGCGTGGTGATCGGCGGGGCGGCGCCAATTGCCGTCCAGACGATGACCAAGACCGACACCCGCGACGTCAAGGCCACGCTGCGCCAGATCCACGAGCTCAAAGAAGCGGGCTGTGAGATCGTGCGCCCCGCGGTACCGGACCGCGAAGCGGCCGAGGCGCTGAAGGAGATCGTCAAGGGCTCGCCACTGCCCGTCATCGCTGACATCCACTACGACCACACCCTCGCGCTCATGGCCATCGAGGCCGGAGTCCACTGCCTTCGCTTGAACCCCGGCAACATCCCGGACCGCGACAAAGTCATCAAGGTCGTCACTGCCGCCAAGGAGCGTCAAATACCTTTCCGCATCGGCGTCAACGCGGGCTCTCTCCCGGAGGAGGTCCACAAGACGATGCGCGAAGAGCATCACATCGACCGGGACAACCGCGAGCAGACCGCGGACCGCATGGTCGAGGTGGCGCTCGGCCACTGCAGGATCCTCGAGGAGCTCGACTACGGCCCGGGGTTCGTCAAGGTGTCGCTGAAAGCGACCGATGTGTGGACGAACATCATGGCGAACCGCAAGTTCGCGGCGGCGCGGCCTTATCCGATCCACCTCGGCGTGACCGAATCTGGTCCCGTTGAGGCGGGCAGCATCCGCAGCGCGGTCGGCATGGGGATCCTCCTCAGCGAGGGCATCGGCGACACCATTCGCGTGTCGCTTGCCACGTCCGACCCTCGCGAAGAGATTCGCGTCGCGCATGAGATCCTGAAGACCCTCGCAATCCGAAACGAAAGCGCGACGCTCGTCGCCTGTCCGACGTGCGGCAGACTCGAGTACGACATGGTGCCGACCGTCAAGGCAGTCGAGGCCCACATCGCGAGGCTGAAGATCCCAGTCACCGTCGCCGTCATGGGCTGCGTGGTCAACGGACCCGCAGAGGCGCGTCACGCGGACATTGGCGTGACAGGCGGCCGCGGCAAGGGCGTGATCTTCAAGAAGGGCAAGCTCTTCAAGACAGTGCCGCAGGAGGATCTGCTGCCCGTCCTGCTCGCCGAAATCGACGCGATCGCCGCCGAACGCGTCGGGTGAAAGAGTTGGCTGAGGAGCAGCAGGACTTCGTGAAGGACATCACCAAGATGTCCGCCGACTTCGACCGCTGGTACACCGACGTCGTGCGCAAAGCCGAGCTTGCGGACTGGTCCGGAATCCGCGGCATGATGGTCGTACGTCCCTATGGATGGGCGATGTGGGAGGCGATCCAGCGCGCCTTCGACGACATGATCAAGGAAAGCGGCCACGAGAACTGGGCCTTTCCGCTGCTCATCCCACGCGAGTACCTGATGAAGGAAGCTGAGCACGTCCAGGGCTTCGCTCCCGAGGTTGCATGGGTGACGAGGGCGGGTTCGAGCAACGAGGAGCTCGAGGAGCCGCTGGCGGTCCGCCCGACGTCCGAGACCATCATCGGGTCGCTGATCAAGCGGTACATCCAGAGCCACCGCGACCTGCCGAAGCTCACCAACCAGTGGAACAGCGTGGTGCGCTGGGAGATGCGCTCGCGGCTGTTCCTGCGCTCGCGCGAGTTCTGGTGGCAGGAGGGCCACACGTTCCACGCCAACGCTCAAGAGGCGATGGACGAGGTCGAGATGATCCTCGGCTATTACCTCGACATCGCCCAGAGCTGGCTCGCCGTGCCCGTGCTCTCCGGGAAGAAATCGCCAGCCGAGACTTTTCCCGGCGCCGTCTACACGCTCACGCTCGAAGGCCTGATGCGCGACGGCATGGCGCTTCAGATGGGGACCTCGCACTACTTCGGCCAGAACTTCGCCAAGGCCTACGACATCTCCTTCTCGAACAAGGACAACGAGCGCGAGCTGTGCTA
>DASXNH010000162.1:0-2479 GCA_036495195.1 Candidatus Dormiibacterota bacterium | reverse complement strand
TGTCCAGGCGTCGGGTGGTCAGCATATTCGTGGTGGCGGCGGTCGCCATGGCCACCGGATTTCTCGTCGCCGGGCAGGCCAAAGTGCAGCTCCTGACCCCCTCCAACCAGGTGGCCCGGTACCAAGCTCTCGTACGCAGCGTGCAAGAGCTGGAGGCCAGCAACGCCGAGTCGCGCCAGAAGATCGCCGCCCTTCGTGCACAAATCGACGCCCTCGAGGCCGCTGCCGCTCAGCGGTCCGCCGCGACGCAGGCACTGCAAAGCAAGGTTGCCGACCTGCGGGCGCGCGCCGGCTTGACACGGCTGACTGGCCCTGGTGTTGAGGTCGATCTCGGCGACGGCGTCCCCGGACTCAATCCGGGCAGCGATGCCGGCTACCGCATCAACTTCAAAGACGTGCAGGACCTGGTCAACCTTCTGTTTGCTCAAGGCGCGGAGGGTATTGCCGTGAACGGCCACCGCATCACACCCTTGAGCTACTTCTCGGGTTCGGGCGGCGAGGTGATCGTCGACCAGGGGCCACCCATCAGCGCTCCCATCAAGCTGCAGGCTGTCGGCAATCGAACGCGGATGGAGGCGGTCCTTGCCGATCCTTCAGTGCTGCCCGACATCCGGGCGCGCGAGGTGCAGTTCCAGCTTCAGGTCAGCTTCAGCGGCGGCCCCGACTTCGCCCTCCCTGCTTACGACTCCATCCTGGATACACGCCATGTCAGCCCGCTCTAAGCCCCGGGCGAGTCGCGCGATCGGCCTGTGGCTGATTGCGTTGCTGGTCGCGCTGGTGGCCACCGTCCAGATCCGCAGCGAGGCGGACGTCGAACGCAGCTTCGTGGGCACCGACACTGCCTCCCTCGCGTTTCTCATCGACAATCTGCATCGCGTCAACGACTCGCTCCAGACTGAGGGCGCCGACCTCGCTCTGCAGCGGGCCAGGCTCCAGGCCGGTGGCGACACGGCAGCGGCCCAGGTGCTCACCGATGAAGCCAACCAGCTGCGAGCCGCGGAAGGCTTGGTGCCCGTCCACGGGCCTGGCGTGGTCCTCGTCGTGAGTGCGACCGGCCTCGGAGCCCTTGACCTACAGAACGCTCTCAACAACCTCGGCATCGGCGGGGCGGAAGGGATCGCGGTCAACGATCGGAGATTCGTGGTGGGCGTGCCGATCGAACAGACGCAAGGCGGAGTCACCATCGCCGGGGTGCTCGTGCCTGAGCCATGGACGATCTCCGTGATCGGCGACGCGAATCGCCTGGCGCAAGCCGCCGACCTGATGACGCAATCGCTGCGCGCCGATCGCCGCGTTCGCCAGGCGACCTACCGGGTCGAGGCCGATGTCGTGATACGAGCTGTCGTCAGCGAGCGACCTTTCGTTTACGGGACGGTGCCGTAGGTCGCTCGTCCGAGGCCAGAGCCTTGAGCTGCACCGACAGCCGCTCGAGCCGTTGGTTGATCTTGTCGATGTCGGTGTGGCTCGGGATTCGTAAGCGGTGCAGCGCTCGCTCGATCGCCTCGTCCACCATGGCTTCGAGGTCGCCCCTGCGGCGCTCCATCTGATTGACCAGATCTGATGGAACGTTGAGCGTCTTGCGGACATAGTCGAGCAGCGCCTGGCCGCGCTCCTGGAGAAGGCCTCCGTCAACCGTGTGCGACGGCCCGCGCTTCTCCTCCGACAGCACGATCTGCGAAAGCGTGACCTGTGTCAGGTCCTGGCCGGTCTCGCGATCCACCACCTTGATCTCATGGCCATCGCGCACGAGGCCCGCGATGCCCTCGAGCGTCACGTACCTGCTCGTGCGTGTGTCGTACAGCTTGCGATTCGCGTACTTCTTGATAATGTGTCGCTCGGGCGTGGACATGATCGTCGCGCCCAATTCTAATGCGCTGCGTTATGGGCTCCGAGGATTCATGGAGGTTGGTCAAATGGCCGCCAAGAAGCGCCCGTCGACTCAGTCAGACCTCTTAAACCGCGCAGTCAAGGCAGGCACGTCGGCGCTGCGTCAAGCCAAGAGGCGCCTGCCTCCCGACATCCGCAAGCAGATCGACAGAACTGTCAAAGAGGGCCAGAAAACCATCCACGTCGCGATCAAGCAGGTGGAGACTCGACTCGACCGCACGGCGCGGCAGGCCGACCTCGAAAGGGCGATGAAGCGCCTGGACGAGCTGAGCCGCCAGGTTCGCAACATGGCCGCCGGCGCCGCTGCTTCGCGCACGAGGCCGGCCCCGGCGGTGACGCGCAGGGCTGCCCCTCGCAAGTCCGTGACCCGCAAACCCGCCACCAGACAGGTTCCTGCGACCAAGCCGGCAGCCCGCAAGCCGGCTGCGCGCAAGACGGCGCCGAAGCCCGAGCGCCCCGACATCGGTGAACCTCTCGGTTAAATCGAGCCGAACACCTTGGCTCCGCCCACGAGGACCGCTCTCGGGCGGACCTGATCCCATGTCGCCATCGGCTCGCTGAGAGGGTCGCGATCGAAGACCTGTAAGTCGGC
>DASXNH010000161.1:0-3443 GCA_036495195.1 Candidatus Dormiibacterota bacterium | reverse complement strand
GCTTGTGCGTGTGTGCCTACGCGTTGAGGGTCGTGTCAGGCGGGGTGATGCGTCCCAGGCGGGGTGGTTCGGGGGCGTCGAGCGCGGAGTGGAGTTCGCGCTGGCGGGCGGTGAGCTCGCTGGTTTGGGCGAACTCGCCGTCGTGGCCGCGGAAGAGGCCTTGGCGGATGGTGCCGAGTTCGGCGCGGATCGTGCGCCAGGTTTCGCCGGTGCGGGTCTCGGCGACGCGGATGATGACGAGCGCGAGGAAGCAGATCAGGACGTGGGCTTGGATGCGCTCGTCCTTGCTGTGGTAGACGGGGCGCAGGCGCAGGACGCCCTTGAGGTCGCGGAAGGAGCGCTCGGCTTCGAGTAGCTGCTTGTAGCCGAGCGCTGTGTCTTCGGCCGTGAGGGATGGGTCTGAGGTGGTGAGGAGGTACTTGCCGTCGAGGCGTTCCTCGGCGGCGATCCGTTCGCGGTCGATGACGAGCCGGCCGGTCTTGGTCTGGCGCAGGTAGCGCGAGAGCGTCTTGTGATCGCGCAGCGCGCACTCGCCGCGCAGGTGCGCGTCGCGTTCGGTCTTGGTCTTCGCGCGCTCGCGCTGAAGCGCAAGGCGGTCGAGCTCTGTTTCGATGCGTGTGATTTGCTGCTCGCGTCGGGTGCGGTCGCGCTCGGCTTCGATCGGGTTGTGACAGACGACGAAGCGCTCGGCGGCCGGGTCGTCTGAGAGCTTGACCTCCTTGACGCGCAGGTTGTCCTTGACTTGGCGGTAGCGGCCCTGGCGGGCCAGCACGGCCTCGGTCTCCTTCATCCCGCTGCGCAGCTTCATCCCGGCGATGTAGTGCCCGCCGGCGGAGCGCAGCGCCCGCAGGTTCGCCTGGCCTGAGAACCCGGAGTCGACGACGTAGATCGCGCGGCCCAGCCGCCAACCGACCAGGTCGCCCTTGACCTGCTCGACGACCGACTGGTCGTTGGTGTTGCCCGGCCAGACCCAGCAGCGCACCGGGATCCCCTCGCGCGTGACGGCCAGGCCGATCACGACCTGCGGCAGGTCGGGACGGTGATCCTTGGAGTGACCCAGGCGCCGCAACGGCCCCTCAGCCTCGGCGTTCTCCTCCGAGGCGTCCTCGTCCTCCTCGGCCGGCTCGTCAGATGGCTCGGTCTCCCAGTAGGTCGAGGTGGTGTCGAAGAAGATCACGTCGACCTCGAGGTTGAGCAGGTGCGCGACACTGAAGAACACCGACTCCTGCACCCGTTCCGAGCAGGCGAGCAGGAAGTCCATCGCCCGGTAGAGCTGATCGTCACTGACGCCATCGACGCCATCGATTACGACATCCCGCCCGACCCAGCGTGTCGCTTCGAGCTTCGACGCCGGCTCAAGCGCGCGCTGGCAGACCATCGCGAAGATCGCCCGCTCAACAGCAGAACGCCCGCGACCCGAGCTGGCGACACGCGCGATCGCCTTGCCGATCCCCAACTGCTGCCACAGGCAGCCGACCACGTGCGGCCCGCCCGCCTCCGGCGCCGCGACGAACTCGAACCCGTGCGGCATCCCCGCGCGCAGCGCCTCCTCGCCGCCGAGGAAGCGCTGGATCGAGCGCACCAGGCGCACCAGCGCCTCGCGATCGACGAGATCCTCGCGACCGAAATTGTGGACCACCCGCGCGACCGGCACACCACGCTCGTTGCGCTCGTTGTGCGCCAACGCCAGGTAGCCAACGACCTCGCCGCCCTTCGTCCGCCGCACCGTCCTCCGCAGATACATCCTGCCTACACCATACGCGCCAGACGACTATAAACGCAAGCCGTGCCACGCAAAACGTGTGCCTACACGATTTCAGCCTACCACGACCACAACCCCAGCATTCACGGGCAATTCACGCCACCAAAGCGCCAAATCGGCCTACTTCGTGCGGAAGTCGGGCAGCCGCACCTACAGCCGCCTGCTGCGCACCGGTCTCGCCGAGATCTGCGACGCAGCACCAATCAACACACCGCTGAGCCGCCAGTTCGACCGACTCGACCAAGCAATCAACAACCGAATCGACCAACTCAACCTCGCCGCCTGAAACACGACTCATCCATACCGGCTTCGCCGACTCAAGCTGCCTAGTGCGTATCCGGTTGGCTCAGGCTGCCCTGGTGTGGTCGGTGATTTGCGCGTAGGTGGTTGGGTCGTGGAGGGCGCTGAGGCCGAGCAGGGTCTGGAAGGCGGCCATCGGCGTGCCGCGGCGGTTGTGGCGAAAGACGTACTCGTCGAGGTAGACCGGCAGGTGCTCCGCCGAAACGCTTCGGTGAGTGCCGTGCATCCATGCTTTGAGATTGGAGGTCGCGCGGTGCACGCGCGGGAGCAATTGCTCGCCCTTCGGGACGCTTGCGACCTTGCGTGGACGGTGCTGATAGCCGAGCTTGGGTAGACCGCTGTAGGAGAACAGCCCGTCGGTGTGGACGATCGCTCCGGGCGCCGTCGTGGCAGTCGTAAACGCTTCCAGCGTCGTGGCTTGCGAGTTGGGCAGCACCTGCAGCCGGAGGCGTCCTGAGCCCTGGCCACGGACCTCGATCGCGGCGCCGATCAGAGCCTTCTTGCCGTGCTGGCGGCCGCCCTTGAGGTTGTCCTCGTGGCCGCCGAGGAAGAACTCGTCGATCTCGACCTCGCCCGTCAGCAGGCCACGCTCCGGGGCGATCATCGCGCGCCGCAGCTTCTGCAAGATCAGCCACGCGGTCTCATAGCGCGACAGCGCCAGCTGCCGCTGGAGCTGCTTAGCCGAGATCCCGGGATGATGCGTCGCGACCAGATAGGCCGCCCAGAACCACGTCCGCAGCGGCGTGCGCGTGGCATGCATCACCGTCCCCGCGGTCACCGATGTTTGCAGCCCACAGTCCGAGCACTCCCACAGATGCCGGCGCTCCAGCGCCCACGCCCGGCGGCCGCCGCAACCAGGACACGCGAACCCCTCAGGCCAACGACACGCCGCCAGATACTCCAAACACGCCGCCTCCGACGCGAAACGGTTTTGAAACTCCATGATCGATCGCGGAAAGTCTGGCCGACTCATCGGCGCACCGTAACGCCACCACCTGACGCAACCGGATACGCACTACCTGCCTAGGCTGCAGGTGAGCGACAGCTACCTGAGCGGCTTCTTGCTCGGGATTTTGTGTGTGGCCACAGGACTCGGCCTGGCCTTCGTGCCGCTCACGATGACCGCGACCTCCGCGGCCAAACCGGATGACCAAGGTCTCGCCTCCGGCATCTTCAACACGAGCCAGCAGGTTGGCGGCGCCGTCGGTCTGGCCGTGCTCGCGCCGTCCAGACCTATTTTGACCAGCTGCTCGGCGTCGACGAAAACCGGCTAGATCCCCAGTTGATGGCTGACTTTATGGTCGAAGTCATTCCGAAGCACACAGGTCTCTTCCGAAACGTCTTCCCCGACATCACCGAAGAACAGGCGAAAACAGTCCAG
>DASXNH010000160.1:0-4749 GCA_036495195.1 Candidatus Dormiibacterota bacterium | reverse complement strand
TCAAGGCAATCTCACCACCCGCGAACCCGCTACGCGTGCTCGGAAGCTACCAGGGCAAGGGACTCGAGCCGCCGGTGCCATGGTCGGATGGCTCGGTCGACGTCATCATCGAACCGCTCGAAAAGAACGGGCGAAGCTTGTGGGATGCCACGGGCTCAGGGACGATTACCTGCCAGTGGTTCAAAGCCATCACGCCGACGGGCCCGGACTTTTCATGTCGGTCCATCGTGATCACCGATACCGGCTCGCACTTGAGCACAGGTACAAACATCCTCGTACCGACGACGTTCGCCGGGCATGAGAGACGGCTGGTCAATTCGACGCTGCAGCCGCTGATCTTCGGCGCGTCGACTGGCTCGAAGATCACGGTGGCCGCGGGCAAGACCGCCTTGCTTCTGAGCAACGGCGCCGGGTGGGAGCGAGGGACGCTCGACTCGACGGTGCTGACGTGAGAACGCTCGGGCTTGGTCTAGGCCTAGGCAATAACCGAGTCACGATTCAGCCGCCGGGCTTTGCCCAGCTGGGGATGTGGGTGAACGCGAGCCGGCAGCCCTTGGGCGTTACTCAAACCTGGACAGACTTGACAGGCCTAGGGCATTCGCCGACGCAGGCGACTGTCGGTAGGCGGCCCACGAATACCGCGAACACTGGGCCTGGCGGCGGCCTGCCATCGATGCAGTTCGTAGCCGCCAACATCAATAACCTGCAGCTACTGAATGCGCTTATCGGGACCACGAACTTCACAATCGCCATTATCGGCAAGGTCACGTCGACGGCGTCGGTTCAATCATTCGTGTCCGTCGGGACCACCGCGAACGGGATCGTGCTCGGAGTCGACATCAACGCGAGCAGCGCCCGCGACTTCAATGCCAATGGCGTGGTAGCCGTCAGCGACACGACGAGCCTCGCGACGACGAGTTGGGAGTCGTGGGTACTGAACAGCGACGCGTCCGGGAACCTGACGCTCATGGTCAACGGCGTGGCTCACACCCCCTCGCCCGCGTCCGCCACGTGCGCGGCGCCGTCTGCGTTCTTGACGCTGGGGGCGGCAAGTGCAGGTAGTGAGGCGCTCAACGGCGGTCTGTACGACTCCGCAGTGTGGACCGTCGCCCAGAATAATAACGCTGGGATCTACCAGTTCCACCACAAGATCACGAACGGGGCCCTCTGATGGGCCGGACTCACGAGCGCAGGATGGTCCCTTCGCGGCTCGTCTGGTCGATGAAGCCCGCGCAAGCCTCGCCCTTGTGCCTGATGAGCACCATCCCTGGCTTTCCGGCAGCCGGCCTCTCCTCAACGACTCCGTCGCAGTGGGGGCATGGAACCGCGGCGCTTTTCATACCGCGCGTTCGAGGGTCGGGGCGGCGGCTTCGGAACATGCCACCGAGCATAGCAACCGACTGAACAGGAGCAACCCATGAGCCAAGCCATCCCCTTCGGCCCCTCGGCCATCTCGCCGAACGACCTTCTCACGACATGTACCTACGCCTTTGCGATCCCTGGAACAGATACCCTGATGTCCACAGTCTTCAATTCGGGTTACGCCCGTAGGATCTATTGCAACACCTCGGGAACTCTCTTCCTGTCCAGGGCCAACGACGGCGTGAACCTGTATTCCTACACCGTGACCGCCGGCGGCTACATCGACGGCAACATCACTCGCATCGGTGGCACCGGCACCGGCTCGACGTCCATGACAGTCAACCTGGAATACTAATGAGCCTTCTCCTCGACCTTCTGTTGTCCGAGCCGCCGCGGTACGGCGTGAAGCCAGGGTCGAGCCTTCACCTGCAGATGACGTCGACGATCAATGGGCTCTCGACGAGCTCGAGCGGCACGGTCACGATGAGCTTCAATCCGCCCATCGGCGCCGCAGACGCGCCGATCGTGGACCTTGCCCCGATCCTCGATTCGACCGCGGCCTACCACTCCGATCAGCTACTGCCGCTCGGCGCGACGCCTGGATACTGGGTGGAGCGCTGGACTAGCACCGGGAGCCTCGTGAGTCAGAACGCGTTGAAGGAGCAACTCTGGCTCGTCGTCGGGAAGGACTTCTGAATGACCATGGGAGCCAACGGAGACGATACGCCGCCGCACGGCGTTGTCCCTACGCTCAAAGTCCTCGCGGGCAAGAGCGCGCGCCATGACGCGGACATCTCAGACCTGTTCGCCGGCGTCGAACGCGTCGAGAACATGCTCAGCCTGCAGGGCGGCGACATGGCCAGGCTGGAAAAGAAGGTGGACGACCTCAGTACGGACGTCCGGCATGCGATGCGCGTCGCCACCACCCCACCACCGCCCCCCATGCGCCCCGAGAGCGCGTCCGTGGTCGACTTCCGCGAGCTCGGGGAAAGGGCGGTGGTCGCCGTCAGAGAGGGTATCGAGAGCCCCACGAAGACGCCCGAGGACGAGATTCGGCGCCTATTCGCCGAGGAAGCCGAGCGGCGCGAGGGCGCCAAGGCAGTGCAGGCCATCAACGACCGCAAGAAGAGCGTCCGCCGATGGGCTGAGACCGTCCTGGGGGGTCTATCCGTGGCAGGGCTCGCCGAACTCGTGAAGTACATCGCCACACACCACTGAGGTACACCATGAATTGGAAACACATACTCGTCACCGGGCTTGGAGCCGCGCTCCCGGTCGTCACCACATGGCTGCAGGGGCAGCCCCTTCTGACCCTCGCCGAGCTGGCGAAGGTGCTTGCCAGCGCGGCCCTCGTGGGCTTCGCGGCGGCCATGAAGGGCTTTGAGTCCGATCCTGAGGTCACCAAGCCATGACCATCCGATGGGGCACCTGGACGGAATGGGCCTTCGTGGCCCTCTATGCGGCCTGCCTGCAGTCCGCCTGCGCGCAGGTGCCCGATGGGGCCTATGCGACCGCGAACGCATCCTGCGTCTCGCTGGCGCAGAGCAAGGCGCAAGCGGAGCTCTGCGTGCGGCGCGTACTGGAGACTTGGTGCGGCGACGGCGGCCTCTGGTCCGCCTCAGACGGAGGGGTTTGCAATGACCACTGAACTGCTCGTGCAGGAGCTTGAGACCATCGTCCCGGGCCTGGTCTCCATGTTCTGTGTCTGCAACGTGGCGGACATCCAAACGGCTCTCGACCTCGCCAAGACGCTGGTGTCGGCCGCTGAGTCGGAGCTGTCGGCCCGCAACGTCACGCCGCAGGAAGAGAAGGCGATCATCGACGCCAGCACGCAGGCGGCCATTGACGCCAAGTTCCCGGGGAAGCCATGACCCGCACCACGAGCGTCCAGGGCCGCGCCTTCATCGAGCACAACGAGGGCTGCAGCCTCACCGCGTACCCGGATCCGCCGGGTCAGAGCACGCAATTCAGCATCGGCTTCGGGCACCTCCTAGACGCCGGGGAGACCTACGCGAACGGCATCACCCAGGACGAGGCCGACGCGCTCTTGTCGGCGGACCTGAGGCCCCGTGAGGCATGCGTCAACAGCAAGGTGCAGGTGGACATCACCCAGGCGCAATTCGATGCCCTCGTCGACTTCGTCTACAACGAGGGGATGGATGCCTTCTCTGGCTCCACGACGCTGCGGCGACTCAACGCGGGGGACTACCAGGGGGCCGCGGATGCGCTGCTGATGTGGGATCGCGTGATGCGACGCGGCCAGCTCGTCGAGGATGGGGGCCTGCTCGCTAGGCGCGTTGCGGAACGCAAGATGTTCCTGAGCGACGTGCCGCCATCGCCCGACGTGGCCTAGCGCTTTGTGGCTTGAAATCTTCGCTCGCGTTCGACTCGCTGGAACTCTGCATTTGCGGCAACGCGTGCCTTGTATGCCTCCTCGGGAGGGTAGCCGGTGGCCGGTTTCCCTTGCTCTAGAAGCTGCACCAGTCTCTCACATAGCCAGGTGAACGGGGTCATTGCAAACCGGCCTAGGACCTGCCCGCCGTCGCCTGACCTGTCCGCCCCGCACTCCTCCACCCGCCCGGCTCGCGCACGAGCTGGCGCGGGTTTTCGTTTATTTACGGGTAGTGATCATCCGGGTCGGCAACTTGACCGACGCGATGGCCGCATGCCGCGTATCGGCAACGCCCGACGACGGTCGACGGTTCGGCCGGCGCTCCGCACACGTGACACTTGCCAGCCGCAATGTCAGCGAGCGCCTTGTCGATGGCGGCCCTTACCTCGGCCTCATGCGCCGCGTGCTCCTCCTGCGTGAGAAAGGACCGCTTCGGACATGTGTCTGGAGGAGTCGCGTGGTGCTCCAGACAAGGTAGACGCTGAAAGGCTTTGCCCTCTGGAAACTCGACGTCCTTATATCGTACGCCTGCTCTACAGCAGTCGTGCTGGATGCCGTTGAAGTGGCGGCACTTATCGCTAAATACTTGGCGGCTCATCCTGTTTCCTTCCCCCTCCCCGGCGCGGCGAGCAGGGTACGCACAAGATACAGGGCCGCGTTAGCTCCCTCATAGACACCGCGCTGCAGATCGTCCCTATCCTCATCGGCCGCCTGCGCTGCAGAAAATCGGTCCTTGGAGTATTCGGCGAGCTTAGCCTCGGCCGCTTCGATCCCCGCTCGGTAGCCGCGGTCCCACTCGGCTTCCAGTTCCTTGACGCGTCGAGTGGCAGCCGAGTCACCCATCGCTCACGCTGCCTTTCGTCGCGAGCAGGGCTAGTGCAGCATGTCGCGCGCAGCGCCATCCGTCCGTCAACCCTGGGTCCGTAGGAAAGCACTCGGCACATGCGTGATCACGCTCCTCAAGTCGAGGCACGCGATTCAGCAGCGCCCTCAGT
>DASXNH010000159.1:0-3333 GCA_036495195.1 Candidatus Dormiibacterota bacterium | reverse complement strand
TGGATCACCTGGCGCGACGACATCAGGCGCATGCGCTCGATGTCGGCATAGAGTCCCACGATCACCGCCGGGTCCTGGGTCTGATGGAAGACAGCTTCCGCGAGGCGCTTGGATGCCTCGGCCATGAAGTCGACGTATAGCGCTTCTCGCTTCGCGGCATCCTGAGCGCGCAGCTGCGCACGAAGTTGGCCTTGCTGGCCGAGCCAGGTGCTGGCGAGAGACGACAACGCACCGATGAGCGAGCCAATGAGCCCCGAGGCGGCGGAGATAATGGAGGGATTCATGAATGAGCCAAGTTTGAGATGTAAAAAGTTGAAACTTCAGCTGACCGGACCGGTTAGTGCACCGCCGCAGCCTTCTTCGCGTGTGGGTCGTTTTTCTTAACGAGCAGCATGAGCGGCAGGACGCAGAAGCAGATGATCGCGAGGATCTTAAGCGTATCCAGATAAGCCTCGGTGCTCGCCTGTGTTTGCACCAGGTTGTACATCCGCCCAAGGGCCTGATGGGTGGCGTCGGGGCGGCTCATCCCCGCATGGAACAGGTCATTCGTAAGCCCCGAGAGCCGGTCGCGCACCGCCGAGTCGAAGGGACTCAGATGCATGCTGAAGGTGTCCTGATGTATCTGCGCCCGTCGCTGAGTCAACGTCGACACCATCGAGATGCCGACGCTGGCGCCGACGTTACGGAACATATTGATCATGCTTGAGATTTGATTGTTTTTCCCAGGTGGAACGTCGATATAGGCCAGCGTGTTGATTGGAATGAACATGAAGGCAACGCCCAAGCGTTGGAAGACGTAGTCGAGCGTATAGGTGTTGAAGCTGGCATCCAGGTCGAGACGAGTCATGTGCCATAGCGCGAGCCCGGTGAGCAAAAACCCCGTAGCAGCGAGCCAGCGCGCCTGCACGCGTGATGACAGTTTTCCGACCATTGGCATCGTCACTATCATCACCAGACCGCCGGGCGACAGCACCAGACCCGCCAACTCGGCGGTATATCCCGCAAGCGATTGCAGAAACAGCGGCAGCAAGGCGGTGGCCGCGTAGAGTGCGACGCCTAAAACGAACATCATCAGACTGGCAGCGGCAAAGTTGAAGTTCTTCAGTAGTCGCAGCTCTATTACCGGCGACTTATGCCGCAGCTCCCAGATAACCAGAGCCACAATCGAGGTGAGCGAGATCGCGGAAAGAATCGCAATGAAGTGAGATGCAAACCAGTCATCCTCCTGACCCTTGTCGAGTACCACCTGCAGGCAGCCGATCCCGAGCGCAATTAGACCTATCCCGATGTAATCGATACGAAGCGGGCGATGGCTGCGACGCTGTTTCGCCATGTGCTCTTTAAGATAGGGCGGATCCTGGACGAAATGATTGGTGAGCAGTAGCGAGATGATTCCGATCGGAACGTTGATATAGAAAATCCATCGCCAGCTGTAGTTGTCTGTAATCCAACCGCCTAGTGTCGGTCCGATTGACGGCGCTAGCACGACCGCCATTCCATAGATGGCGAACGCCATGCCCAGGCGTTCAGGCGGAAACGTGTCTGCGAGGATGGCCTGCTCGCTGGGCTGTAGTCCGCCACCGCCGGCTCCCTGCAGGACGCGAAACACGATGAGCATGCCAAGCGAGGGAGCGATTCCGCATAGAAATGAACAGACCGTGAAAAGCGCCACGCAGGTCATATAGAAGCGCTTGCGTCCCATGACTTCCGACAGCCATCCGCCGAGAGGCAGAATGATTCCGTTGGAGACGAGATACGAGGTCAGCACCCAGGTGGCCTCGTCGTTGCTCGCCGACAGATTGCCCGCGATATGCGGCAGCGCGACGTTGGCGATGCTCGTGTCGAGCGCCTCCATGAAGGTCGCGATGGTCACGGTGAATGCGATCGGCCATGGATTGATCGCGTACTTGGGACCGGTGGCGGGTGCGGACGGACCTCCAGCGGGAGCCGCGCTCATTTGAGCCACACCGTGGGTTCAACGGACATGCCAGGGACCAGACGATGAGTGGCGTTCTGGCCGGGGTCGAAGTCGATGCGGATGGGAATCCGCTGCACCACCTTGACGTAGTTGCCGGTCGCGTTTTCCGGCGGGAGCAGGCTGAAGCGTTCCCCCGAAGCTGAGCCCAAACCATCGACGTGACCCTTGTAGGTCCGGCCCATCGCATCGATGTGGATGTCGACCGGTTGGCCTGGCTGCATCCGGCGCAGCTGGTCTTCTTTGAAATTGGCGGTGACCCAGACATCGTCGAGCGGCACGAGTGCCAAGAGTGATTCGCCTTGCTGCACGCGCTGCCCCGGCTCGACGCTTTTCTTACCGATCACTCCACTCATTGGTGCGGTGATTTTGGTGTAACCGTAATTGAGTAAGGCCTGATCGAGGTCGGCCTGAGCCATCGCAACTGCCGCTTCACGGGAAGCAATGTTCTTCAGCGCCGCGTTGGCGCCGGCTCGATCGGCATCGACCGTCGCCCGCGCCACCTTCGCGATACGCAAGCTCTCCTGGTAGTCCTCTCGCCGGGCGGCGCCTTGGGCCGCAAGGATTGCGAGTCGAGGCACATCATATTCAGCCTTTGCCCTGGTCGCTTCGTCCTGACTGACTTTGTTGAGCGCTGTTTGGTAGTCCGCCTTAGCTGATTCCACCTGCGCTTTGGTCTGAGCCAGCCTCGCGCGAGCACCCTCGAGCGCGACCACATAGTCGTCTGGGTCGATTTCCGCCAGAAGCTGTCCTTCGTGGACCGGCTGGGTATCGATCACGTAGACGTGTGCGATAGTGCCGTTGATCCGGGAACTGACCGCGATGATATGTCCGTCGACCTGTGCATCGTCGGTATGTTCATAAGAGGACAGATAGCTCCACACTGGTACCGCGACCGCCGCCCCGACGAAAAAGAGCAAGATCACTAAAATGAGATTTCGGCGGCGACGAGATCGTGACGCTGAGGATGCTTCTAATTCTGGCGCTGCCGGACGATCAGTGCTATCGCGATCCGCAATGCCCGGCTGAGGGTCGCCGCCGTCGAATGTGGGTTCGACGCGGCCGTCATGATCCTGGTTCCGGTTCGGCGCCTCACCAGGCGCTGAAGGAGATTCGCTGCTCAAGTTACCTACCTCCGACGTGGCACTTTGGCCGGTCAAATTTTCGGCTGATCGGATGGACTGTTTCGGCCCGTTAAACCGCTCGATGATGTGCTCGGCGATGCCTGCCCGCGCGCCGTTGGAACCGGCTCCAAAACCGGGCGAAGTTGCGCGTCGGTTTCCCAACCGCCGCCGAGCGCCTTGTAGATGGCGATCAGATCGTCGATCAGTTGCTGATCGCTCTGGGCCAGTGAGTCT
>DASXNH010000158.1:0-24345 GCA_036495195.1 Candidatus Dormiibacterota bacterium | reverse complement strand
GCCAGCATGAGCAGGCGGTCGACCAACCGCGACATTCGCTCTACCTCTTGGTGCATCTCCTTGAGCACGCGCCGGTACTCCGCCGGCTCGCGCGTCCGGGCGAGGGCACCATCGAGCTCGGTCCGCATCAGCGCCAGCGGCGTGCGCAGCTCGTGGGAGGCGTCGGCCGTGAAGCGACGCAGGCCCTCGAAACTGTCGTCGAGGCGCGCAAGCATTGCATTGAAGGTCGCAACGAGCTCTCCCAGCTCATCGGGTGGCACTGAAATGTCAACCCTGCGGTGCAGATCGTGCTCGCTGATCGAGCGCGCCATCGATGCAATCGAGCGCACGGGCTCGAGGACTCGGCCGGTCTGACGATAGGCGAGCAGTGTGGCGGTCACGACTACCAGCGCCGTGAGCAGCACGAGCAGCAATTTGACAGTGGCCATCGACGCCAGCACCTCACCCATCGACCGACTGACGACGAGGACCGGGTTGGACTGAGCGGTGACCAGCGGTTCCGCAAAAACGCGCCGAGCCGCCCCGTGCGCATCGGTCACGTCAGACAGAACCGGCGCGCCAGCCTGCCGGGCCGCTGCCACGATTCGCGCGAGGTCATCCGGCCGAATCGACTGTGTCGGGGTCTGCAGCTTCGGGGGGCCACCAACGCTGACGATCGCAGCCTCGACTGGGACCCCCTGCTGAGTCTCGTTGGGGAGATCGCCTCCGCCGAACGTGACCTGGCCGTTGACGTCTTCGATACCCGCCGCGATGGTTGACGCTTGCGCCCGGAGCAGGTTGTCGGCGGCGTTTTGCTCGACCTGCAGCACTATGAAATACAGCGCCACGTCGGCGATGAGCAGCGCCGCTGTGAGCACAACCGCATGGGTGATCGTGAGCCGGCCACGTGTTCCCTGGAAGAAGCGCCTCATGACGGAGTCGCCTCCAGGCGGTATCCCGCGCCTCGGACGGTGACGAATGGATCCTTGACCCCCGCATTGCTGAGCTTGCGTCGCAGCCGCGCCATGTAGACCTCGATCAGGTTGCGACCGCCATCGAAGTCGTAGTCCCAGGCGTGCTCGAGAACCTGGCTTCGAGTGAGAAGGCGGCCCGGGTTGTGCATGAAAAACTCGAGGATCGCGAACTCCTTCGCGGTCAGCGCGACGTCCAGGCCGTGGACCGTCAGCGAGTGAGCACCTGTATCGAGAAGCATGAGGCCGACCTGCAGGACCGCTGAGCGGTCGGGCAGGTGGCGGCGGGCGAGCGCGCGCAGGCGTGCGATCAGCTCGCGTACCGCGAAGGGCTTGACGAGGTAGTCGTCGGCGCCCGCTTCCAGTCCCCGCACCCGATCCTCCACGGCATCGAGCGCGGTTAGCATCAGGATTGGCGTGCCCACCTTGCGAGATCGGATCTCGCGGGCGACCTCGAGGCCACTCTTCCCCGGCAGCAAGACGTCGAGCACGATCACGTCATAGGTTGTTGAGCTCGCCGCGGCGAGGGCATCGTCGCCGCGGTGAACCGCATCGACGGCCATCCCAGATTCGCCGAGCCCACGCCGGAGGCTGCTCGCCAGGCGCTGATCGTCTTCGACGAGGAGCACGCGCATGTCCATAGTCTCGGCCGGCTTTCTAAAGATTTCCTAAATGCGGAGCGTGGCCACGGTTTAGGAAGGGTTCAGGTTCGGTGGTGACCATGCACCCACACGAGGAGGTGTTAACCACATATGACGCAATCACAGACGCCGTTTTCTGCCGACGACCGCGATGGCTGGCCTCCTGTCAAGCCCGGCCTGACACTGCGTAGGAAGCTCGTCCTCCTCGCAGTTCCGACGATCCTTGCCGTTGCCGCCGTACCGGTCGGAATCGCCCATGCGCACGGCACCGTTCAGGGCCACGCAGCGGCGGCAGCCACTGTTCACGTCACTCGAACAGTCGCCGTCAAGCACGTTCATGCGGCAGCGCCAAAGGTGGCCGCCAAGGCCGCCGCCACGGAGCCGGTCGAGGCGACAGACCCGACAACCGATCCCGCGGAGACGGGAACCGACACCGGTCACTCAGACGAAGTGGCGGGCAGCACGACCGAGTCGACTGTCGACCACCAGTTCGACGGTCAAGAGTAGAAGCTCACACCCCGCGTAAGCGGCAGCACCGCAAGGTGCTGTCGCTTTTTTTGTTGCTTGACCACTGAGGGCACTCAGCACATCCACAGTCCGCCTTTATGGCTGGTTCAAGGACCACCGGCAACCTGAGCGCATCGGTCATCGATGCGCCGAAATTTGCCGGCGAGAAGCCGGAAAGGAGGTTTAAGTCAATTGATCAAGCTGCAACGCAAATTGGCGTTCATCACAGTTCCGGCGGTACTGGCGCTCGGCGTCGTTTCGTACGGATCGGTGGTGGCAATGGCGGCGCCCGTCCACAAGGCGGCCGTCGTGAAAACTGCTGCGACACCGGCCGAGCCGGCTGAGTCCTCGACCGACGCGGTCGAGGCGAATGAGCCTGCGCTGCCCGGCGGCGGTTTCGCCGACGCCGACAACGTCCAGGCCAACACTTCACAGGAGGGCATCAACTAGCCGCCACCCTGCTGTTGGTTTCAGGTGAGCCGGGGCGATCGTCGTCCCGGCTCACTGCATTTCCGCCCTCTCGTGAGTAATGAACCAACCGTGGCAGGTCGACCTGCTCTGGGGGGTCGTGGTGGGCGTGTAGGTGCCGGCGGTCATCGTGCCACTCCCGCCACCCGGTAGGCTGATCTGCAATGAGCGCGACTCCGGCACCCGCGGATCTGGTCATCTTCTCCGACTACGTTTGACCCTGGTGCTACATCGACTCGGTCAGAGTCGACCGGCTGGAGCATGAGGGTCTCGTCGATCTGACCTGGCTTCCTTTCGAGCTGCACCCCGAAGCTCCCATCGAAGGGATCCCTCGCGAGGCGTATTTCGGCAAGACGCGCTCGGACCAGATGAGGAGCCGGCTCGATGACATCGCCGACGAGGTGGGCCTGGTGATGAAGCAGCGCGATGTGCTCATCAACTCACGAAAAGCACTCGGTGCCGCAGAGTTTGCCCGCGAGCACGGCAAGTTCGAGGAGATGCACCGCGCGCTTTTCAAAGCGCACTGGGAGCTGACCGGCAAGCTCGAGGACGTCGAAGATCTCACGCGCATAGGGACCGATGTCGGGCTCGATTCGGTCGAGCTAAGGAAGGCGATCGAAGAAGGCCTTTACGAGCCGGTCCTTGATGAAAACCGGCGGCTGGCCGAGTCGGTGGGGATCAATGCGATTCCCGCCCACATCTTTGGAAGGCGCTATCTCGTTCTCGGCGCGCAGCCATACGAATCGTTCACCCAGGTGATCAAGAAGCTGCGCGAGGAGCCTGCGGCGAGCGAGAGCTGATGGATAGCATCCTGCGCGGCTCCATGGTGTCGCTGAGGCCGGTCACCGCCGACGATATACCGGCGCTGGCCAAGATCCGAGCGAAGCCCGAGGTGTATCGATGGTGGCGCGGTGAGGCTGACATGTCCTCCGAGGTGGCCGCCGATATCGCCGACCCCGAAGCAAAGACACTTGCCGTTGAGCTCGGTCGCGACATCGTCGGCGCGATTCAATGGAGCGAAGAGGTGGAGACCGATTACCGACACGCCAGCATCGACATCTATCTGGATCCGTCCGTGCATGGGCGAGGCTTGGGCACGGACGCCGTCAGGACGCTCGCCCGTCACCTGATGGTCGATCAAGGCTTCCACCGCCTGGTCATCGATCCGGCGGCGGACAACGCCGCGGCCATCAACTGTTACGCCAAGGTGGGCTTCCGCCCCGTCGGCGTCATGCGCAAGTACGAGCGCGGCTCAGACGGTACCTGGCACGACGGACTGCTGATGGACCTCCTCGCCGAGGAGCTCACCGACTAGCGCACTCCCGGAGCCACTGCCTGGCATTTTCGACAGCCGAGAAATATCTAACCTCGATCTCGTTTTCGGCGGCCTTGGCCATATCGTCGATGTTCCTCCTCGCCGTGCGGGTGGTCGGCATCACGATCGCCGCCACCCGCAAACCCGCTGCCAGCGCACGCGGCAGCCAGACTTCCGTGATCCGCTTCAGGTCGGATTGCTTGATGGCCTTCATGTCGCGCCCGTCGAAAAGCCATCGAGAACCCTGATGATCCGCCATGGCGCGAATCGCCGCATCAAGCACGGCATGCGACTCAGCCTGGTCCGCCCACCCCGTGGCTTCGATGTGGACCACGTTCCAGTTGGCGTCCCACGTAACGTCGGCGACGCCGGCCCGGCTGAAGTACAGATCGATTCGACGCGATAGGTCGCCCTGCAGAGCGGCATCGGCAGTCATCGGGCGGCTGCCGGCTGCGCGACCCAGCGCCTGGCGGCGTCAACAGTAGGAAAAGTGCGCGATTCCAAACCGTGCTTGTCGACAAGAACGACCGTATCCTCGATCGTGCCCTTTCCGAGGCCGGTACCGGCGGTCACAAACGCGAGCCGCTTGAGCCCAGCCTGGATGGCGAGCGGCAGCCACTTCTCCTGGATCCACTTCTGATCCTCATGAACGATCACCTTCAGTTTCCTGGCGTCGCTCACATACCCGACCGCGTGGTTGTCGCTGATCGCTTGGATTCCTTTCAAGAGACCGGCCCTCAGCTCGTCGCTGTTGGCAAAGCCTTTCCATTCCGAGAGGACGTGCTTGTGAACGCCGTCCCAGCGGATGGACAGGTAAGGCTCGTCCACATAGACGTCATTTGGGGGCTTGATTCACAACGTATACGCCGTGCGCCCTCGGGTGACATCCCCAAAACGACCGGCATTGACCCACCCCATTTGATGGCTCAGGTACGAAAATTCGCCGCGTGATCGAGCAGGTCCGGCGAATCGCAACCCCGGCGAAGCGTGCACCGTTCCGGCCTTGGCCCGTTGCTTGGACATTTCGTTGGTAGTGCGCTGACGTCATAAAGTCGAGAAGGCGGCCGGCGACCCTATGATCCCCCCATCGTGGCATTTTCCGTTGAAGACCTGGCCCGCACCGCCCTTGTCCGGATCCTTCCGCGCAGCCGCTACCGCCTCGCCGCCCCGACCGATGCACGTTTCGCGTCCTTTGCCGGCAACTCAGCCAGAATCGCGTACCGCCAGCAAGGCGCCACCCCCGCCTTCCTAATCTTCTCTGGGTCCGGCCACGACCCCCGCGCCGCCGCCACCGTCGCGGCCGCGTGGGCCCAGGCCAACTGGCGGCCGAACGCGATCCAACGAAGCGTGCGGCCGGGCGTGGTGGTGGTGCAGGTTGCGCCGGCCGGTGAGCTGACCACGCCAGGACTGGTGGCTTCAACCGCGGTGCCGGCCGCCATCTGGACGGTCGACTCGGAGAGCGGTCGTGCCGATACCGCGGGCCAGCCGCCGGGCTCGCCCTCGGGCGCCGAGGTGCGGCGCGCGGGGGCCGCCATGGCGCAGGGCTTGCCGGCGCCGTCGCTTGGCGAGCTCGACCACGCCGAGCGGGAGATCATGCAGACGCGTACGGTCGCGATGCCTCAAGCGCTGGGGGGCGTTGTCGGCATCCTGTTGGTGATCTTCGCGCTGCGCTACGGATTGGGGGCTCTGACGAGCCTCGAGGTATTGGGCGCAGCCCTGAGCTCGCCCGAAACCCTGGCCGGATTGCCAGGGGGCAAGCTCCTGATCTACGGCGCGATCCTGGTCAACGTGCTGATCTTGGTTGGCATCGGGCTCGGCATCGGAGTGCTGTTCAACATCAGCAACCTGGGCTTTCGGATGCCCGGCTTCTCGAGCCCTGTGCCTCGCACTCGAACTCTCGCCTGGATCGGGTACGGGGCGATCATGATCGGGCTGGCGGTGGTGCTGGATGGGGTGATCCCCGCTCTCGAGCGAAACAACGCCCAGCCTGCCGTCCAGAGCCAATACACGCATGTCACTGTCACTGCCACCGACGACGGCAGCGACTCCTTTGTGGCCGTCGGCGGCGACCTGACCGCCGACCTGTCGTCGTGGCCGTCTTCGGAGTGGGCGGGGGCCTCGTTCAAGACCAGCAACCCAAGCGTCCTCAGCGTGGACCGGCTTCCCTCGGCGGGTGCTTCCCCGATCGCGGTTTTCATGGCCCGTCAGGCGGGCACCTCGAGGGTGGACGCCACGTCAGCCGACGGTCGATACACGTTCCAGGTGAGGGTCAACGTCATCACCGGCGGTTGATCCGCGCCCAATGAGCGGGTGCCCGCAGGCAGTACTCCCAATTGATCCAGAATGAGAGGACATGGAAGAAAGAAGCGAAGAGCAAACCATCGGTCGTCTGTTCGACCTGGAGAACGACGGCCAGGCGGCGCAGCGAGCTGAGCTCACCGGCGAGCGGTTCATCTCCCTGATTCAGGATCCAAACAATGGGAAGGCGTACGTCTTTCAGCATGGACTGGATGAGACCGAGGGCGCGGAGGTTCCGCCCGGAACAGAGTTCTGGGAATATCCGACGCTGGACGCAGCCCAGCTCGCGTACTCACAGCTGCTCGAGGAAGATCGAAAGGCCGGGGAGCTCGTGGCCACCGACTCCGAAGAGGGCATCGGCGACTCTGAGACGGGCGGGGCCGAGATCCGCGATCGCTACTCGGCGAGCGACGAGGATCCCCTCATCGAGAACGGTGAAGAAGCGGTAGGCCAGCAGACCGACGACGAATCCCTGGACGAAACCGAGCTGTAGCCTGCGCCGAGGCACACGTGACGGCGGCTTCGATTCGCGAGCGTAAGGACACGGCCAACCAGTGTGCCTTGGGCTGTATCGCTCCCCCTGGATTCTGAGACCGACTGAGGCCTGGGTGGGTTTCGGGTACTTCGGGGTACCTGCGCGTGTATATCTCTATGCGAACGGGTGACCGCTCGCTGAAGTAGTCCTGCGGCAGGAGGATTGCCCAGTGGTAACACGAGATACCCGGGCCCGGGTGGCCGTCGCGCTGACCGCAGCCGCCGTCGTGGTCGCCTGCACCCTTGGCGTGATGACGGTGCGATCTCTCACACAGCCCTCGTCTGCTTCATTTGCCGACTCCGGAACCGGCGCGGCCGCCGGACCCATCGCCTCGACCCAGGGAACTGGTCCGTCGACGTCGGGTTCAACAGGGCCCACAGCCGGGTCAACGGGCGGTGCTCCGGTGGGCGGCAAGATCGTTATCGGCGGTTTCTTTGACATCACCGGCCCGATCGACTCATCGGTCGAACGAGACACCGTTCGCGCGTACATGCAGAGCGTCAATGCGGCAGGCGGCATCAACGGTCGCCAGGTGCAGTACGTGTGGTGTGATTCCAAGTACGACGCGAGCTCCGCACATGCGTGCGCGCAGTACCTGATCGCGCAGAACGTGCTCGCAGTGGTGGGATTGACCGCGCCTTTGGGCGAGAACAACGAGGTCCACACGCTCACCAATGCCGGCATTCCGATCATCGGCGGTCTGGGTACGCCCGCTGAGTACACCAACCCGCTCAGCTTCCCGGTTTCAACGAGCTTCAATCGATACGGGAGCGCCATCGCCGCCGAGGCGAAGGCGCTAGGTGCAAAACATCCCGCAGTGGTCGTGCTCGCCGATGTGCCATGGGTCAAACCGGTTGAAGCGAATCTGCTCAACCGTCTGAGCGCCCTCGGCGTCGGCTACACGGACGTGGAGGAAGTTTCGGCGACGCAGGCCAGCTATACCGCGACGGTTTTCAACCTGCAGCACGCTCATCACGGGCCGAGCAGCGGCGGCGCGGCGCCAAACCACCAATGTGGGGTGACCGAACGCGGCTGCCCCGATTTCGTGATCGCCGCCCTCGACCCCTTCAGCTACCACCGCCTGTTCTCCGCAATGGAAGCGGCGAATTGGTATCCGCATGTCCTCGGCGCAGGCCTCGACAAGTTCAATGTTCAGCGGTCATATGACCGCGAGATCTACGGCGCCCATTCGCTGGTCCCGTTTCTGTCGCCATATGACCACCAGTCAAACCCGACAGTGGGCGCCTACCTCGGCAGCGTCAGGCGTTACTACCCGGCGCAATTCCAGGCGCTTGACATCTACACGCAGCATGCGTGGACAGCGGCTATGGTCTTCGCCGAAGCGGCTAAACGCGCAGGCACAAGCCTCAACCGATCGACGCTGATCAAGGCACTGCAGAGCATCAGTAACTTCAATACCGGATGGTCGGTGCCGCTCTCGTACGGCGCCGGACCTCACGACCCCAATCGCTGTTTCACGTACACGGCGAACAGGGCGCCGCGCGGTACGTGGACCACCGCTTCCGGCTGGATCTGTTCCTAGGGGCTGCAATGTCTGAGCTTGCCGCGTACACCGTGATCGGATTGAGCCTTGGTGGGATCTTTGCCCTCGCCGCTCTGGGCATCGTCCTCATATTTCGCGCAACAGGGGTCCTGAACTTCGCCCATGGGGCGATGGGCATGTTTTCGACGTTCGTCGCCTGGCAGGTTTTCTACGGCTGGGACCATCCAGCCTGGATGCCGCAGTGGGCGGTGACCGCCGCGGCGATCGCTGTGGGGCTCGTATTCGCGGTGCTGCTGGGCCTTGTCCTCGAGCTTGCCGTGTTCCGCTGGATCCGGACGCGAGAGCCAGTTGTGAAGGCGGTGATCACGATCGGAATCCTGCTCGCCCTTCAGTCGGCTGCTTCGCTGATCTGGAAGAACAACCAATATCACCTGCCGATCTACATTGCGCCGGAGACCGCCACGTTCATGGTCGCCGGCGTGCCGATTGGGGCGAATTCCATAGTCATCGTCGTCGTCGCCCTGGCGCTCGCGTTCGGGCTCGGCGCGTTCTTGAAATACACAGCACTCGGCCGAGCGATGCGAGCAGTCTCAGACGACCCGGTGTCGGCGTCGTTGTGGGCGGTACCCGTGGACAAAGTCGGGGTGGTGAGCTGGATGCTCGGCAGCCTCATCGCCGCGGTGGCCGGCATTCTCATCACGCCTTTTATCAACTTCGACACGACGAGCCTCACCCTGCTGATCCTCGACGCGCTTGCCGCAGCCCTCATTGGGGGACTGGTTTCGCTGCCTCTGACAGTGCTCGGCGGCTTCATGCTCGGACTTCTCGAAACCTATCCCACGATGTGGATTCAATCGTTGGGCTTCCCGCGTCTCGTCGCGCTGGTGGTCATCCTGTTCGTCCTCATCTTCAGGGCCCCGCGCGGCATGAGCGTCACTGGGCGATGAGACAGGGCTACCTTCGGCACCTTGTCGCGGCGGTCATCGCCTTTGCCGCTCTTGCCTGGATCCCCGTCGGTCTCGACGTCGGATTTCAATTCGACGCAGCGCTGGCGCTGGTTTGGGGCTTTTGCCTCCTGAGCGTTGTCCTGCTCACCGGGTACGTTGGCCAGGTTTCGCTGTGCCAGGCGACTTTCGCGGGTGTCGGCGCCTATGCCGCCGGCATGATGGTTTCCACATTCCACGCGGCTTACGTCATCGCAATCGTCGTCGGCGTGGTGGCGGCATTTGCGCTTGGTTTGCTTGTCGGCCTGCCTGCCCTCCGCCTAAAGGGAATCACGCTCGCGATCGTGACCCTGGGCATCGCATTGGTGTTCGACCGCTACGTCTTCCAGGACCATATCTTCGATTGGCTCACCGGCGGCAGCGGTGGATGGCAGGTGGATGGTGCCTCGCTGTTTGGGATCCGCGTGGATTCCTCCTCGCACCTTCTCGCGGCCTACGAGATCCTCCTCGCACTCTTCTGCATCGTGGCTCTGCTGATGGTCAACCTGCATCAGTCAGGTGCCGGACGGCGATTCCGCGCCATCCGTGACTCAGAGCTGGCGGCGGCGACGATGGGAGTCGACCTCACGCGTTACAAGCTCCTGGCCTTCGGTCTGTCGGCTGCCATCGCGGGCCTCGGCGGCTCCTTCTATCCCCTGGTCGCGGGCTCAGTCAGCCCGCAACCGTTCTGGGTGTTCACGTCATTGCAATTCGCGGCGATCGCCGTGTTGATGGGCGTGCGTTATGTGCCGGCCGCTGCCCTTGGCGGCGCCTTCATGGCTTTCGTACCCGACGTGCTGACGCGCTACGGCCATGGCACCTTTCTCAACAAATACAGCTACGACATTTCGTACGACTGGTTCCAGCTAGCGGTTGGCCTGCTGCTCGTGATCCAGCTGATCCTGTTGCCTGACGGCGTGTGGGGCGACCTTCGCAGCCGAGCCCACCGTACCTGGAGCGGGTTGCGAGCAAGAACGTCCCGGCGGGTGAGCGTGGCATGACGATGCTCCGCGTCCGCGACTTGGCGATTCGCTTTGGTGGCGTCGTCGCCCTTGATGGGGTGAGCCTAGATCTCAATCGGGGGGAAATCCTCGGGTTGATAGGCCCCAACGGCGCAGGCAAGACCACGTTGTTCAACTGCATCTCCGGGGTGGTCGCGCCAGATATGGGAACGCTTGTCTTCGAGAACCGCTCGTTGCGTGGCGTCAGCCCGCACGAGCGCGCTCGCCGCGGCATCGCGAGGACGTTTCAGAACCTTCAACTATGGGGTTCGATGACCGTGGCGGAAAATCTTGCGGTCCCTATCGACGCGCTTGGCCGTCGCAACACCTTGGGCGATGCGGTCGGTGCGCCGCTTTCCGTCTTCGCTGAGCGCGTCGCCTTGGAACGGGTCGGGGCGATTCTCCACTCCCTCGACCTCGGGCAGTTCGCTGACACGCTTGCCGGCGATCTGCCCGCTGGAATCCAGCGCCGAATCGAGATCGCTCGCGCGTTGTCGATGCGACCAAAGCTGCTGTTGCTCGACGAGCCGGCGGCCGGCCTTGATGCGCAAGAAACGACGCGCCTGGTCGAAATGCTGCGAAATGTCCGGGATCGCTTCCATGTATCGATGCTGCTCGTCGACCACGACATGGAACTCGTCATGCGCGTCTGCGACTTCGTGTACGTGCTGGATTTTGGAAAGCTGCTGGCCCGAGGCAGGCCGGCTGAGATCCGCAAAGATCCCAAGGTGATTTCCGCATATCTCGGCGAGGAGCACCCCGACCTGGCATCCGACGAAGTTGCGGTGACGATCAACGCGGTAGAACCGAGGTCCGAGCGGGTTCCTCCGGAGTCGGGCCCGCTGCTAGAGGTGAGCCAGCTGGCGGCCGGATACGGACATCTCGAGGTGATTCGCAACGTCAACCTCGTCGTCCACCAGGCAGAGGTGGTCGCATGCATTGGCGCCAACGGGGCAGGGAAGACGACGACGTTGCGAGCGATCTCAGGGGTTGTCCGGCCGCATTCAGGTCGCGTCGTCTTCGACGGGCACGATGTCACTGGACGGCGACCCGAATGGATCGCACGACTCGGCCTTGCTCACATACCAGAAGGGAGAGGCCTGTTTCCGAGGTTGAGCGTGGACGACACGCTGAAGCTTGCGGCCGACAGTGCTCCAGGTGGCGCTGGTACGGCCGCGGCCTATGAGGCGTTTCCACGACTCGCGCAGCGGCGACGCCAGGCGGTCGGCACGCTCTCGGGGGGCGAGCAGCAGATGGTGGCAATGGCGCGCGCATTGATCGCCCGTCCACGCCTGTTGATGGTGGACGAGATGTCCCAAGGCCTCGCTCCGACAATCGTCCGCCAGCTGTTTGAGATGCTTGAGGTACTTCGCCGGCAGGGCACGGCCGTCTTGCTGGTCGAGCAATTCGTTGAGTCCGCGCTCGACGTGGCTGATCGTGCCTATGTGTTTGAGCACGGAACCGTCGGCCCCGAATGGACGGCGGCTGAGCTGAAGAGGGACCGCAAGCTGGTCACTCGTTCCTATTTGGGCTCGAGTGCCGAGGCGCCCGCGTCGGGACGCGCCGCGAATGACGCTGGCAGGCGGGTCCATCCAGACTTGCTCGAGGTCCTCGCTATCAAGGTGCCGGCGAACGTGAAGCGCGGCCTGGAAGATCGGGCCGAGCGTGAGGGCCGCACGGCGGGTTCGATCGCCATCGAGCTGCTCGAGGGCTCCAAACCGGGAGGCGGGCGGTGAAGCGGCTCGTCACGTGCGCGGGTGCGGGCGCACTGCTCGGTATCAACCTGTTGTTGGGCTCGATTGTTGCGAGCGCGGCGGTGCCTGGCACGTACACCAGCTATGGGTACGGCACCGGCGTGCACACGATCGCCGGCAGCAACGCGTTTCCCAACTTCCAAAACGGCGCGATCAACAATCATTACCCACTGGCCCAGGTGGAGCAGGATGGCTCGCCATCGTCTGCGGCCCGTGCAACCTACTCAGACAGTGGGCCGTTGGCCGCGACGGGCGGCTCTCAGTACAACCAGAGCTGCAGTGCCGGCAATCCGCCGCCGCCGCCAAGCGCTTGCCAGAATCCGAACAACAACGTTCCGTATGCAACCTCGACCTACCCCGGCGGTCCCGGCAAGGCGCACGTCGACAGCTGTTCGCCGTCCTTTGCGGCATCACACCAGAAGAATCCGTGCCCCGCCGGCGATGCGGCATCGCGAGCCGACAGCGATGCGTCGCAGCTCAATTCAGATGCGACCGGCTATTACGCCGGTGGTGGCACCCAGCCCTTCAGTGGAGCCACGGGCGAGAGCCACACGTACGTCACGGTCGATGGCACGCTAACCGTGACGACACATTCGGAAGTGCACAACTTCGTCATGGGAAATGTGCACGTGAGCAAGGTTGTGGTTGACACCATCGTCACGAGCACAGTCAGCTCCGCCACGGCTGATGCGCATGTTGTTGTCGGCCAGGTGACCGTCAACGGCCAACCGGTCAACGTCACCGACCAGGGCATCACGGTGCAGCAGACCAAACCGCTTCCCTGTCCATCAGTCCCGTCCGTGCCGGCGCCATCGCCCCAACCCCAGCCCGTTCCGTCGCCTCCCGGCATCCTGCCTCCCGTGGCGCCGCCCTACCACGGCGCCAGCGGCAGCTGCGTTCCCGGCGTGGACATCACCTTCGTGAAGTTGTTCACCGCGAAGCCGACCAAGACGGTTAGCGGAGCGCACGGTACGGCGTCGGCGACTGGCCTGCACATCCTGGTCACCCACCCGGCGCCGGGTCCTGGCGTCCCGCAACAGAGCACCGAATATGTGCTTGGCGAGGGTTACGCGGACGGCGGCGCCGGCACCGGGTCAGCAGGCGGTGGGTTCCCCGGTGGCGGCTTCTTCCCAGGCGGTGGATTTGGGGGATTCGGCGGTTTCGGCGCGGGGGGTTCTACCGCCGTCGGCTCGACCGGCGGCGCCGGCGCTCTGGGGGCGGCGATCGTGGCGAACCGGGTGCCGCTGGCGCTGCTCTTCTTCACGCTGGAGGCGCTCGTTTTCGGTGCGGCCGCGGCGTGGGTGTGGGCTCGCAATACACCTCGAGAAGGAGTCCCGGACGAGGTGCTGGCGCCTTGATCGCGCTGCGCCGCGTCGGGTTCGGGAGCCGTGGTGCGCGCGAATATTGTGAGTTGGACAGATGGTCGTTTGACCCCCGTTACACGGACGGTCAGTGTCCGATCTGTGGGTGGCGGCCCGAAGGCGCACCCAACGCTCCGGCATGGTTGACGCTCGCGCGGCGTGTCGAGTGGGAGTTGCTCGGCCTGATCGCATTGCTGATAGTGCTGGTTGTGCTGGGCGTTGTCGTCGCACGCGCCGCAGGCATCGCGCTTCCAGGCCCGCTGGCACAGCCGGGACGCACCGCGCCCGTTGCGCCCATCGCGTCACCGGCAGCCGGCACTGGAACGCTCGCACACGGAATCGCATCGCCCGCACAGGTCTCAGCAGGGCACGCGACTGCGTCGCCAACGCACTAGCACGCGCTTTAGCGCCGAAGCCGCGCTGGACGCGATGCGCCGTTCGACAGTGGCGCACTGCGGACCCCGGGGGCGAGGTTGACCATCAAGCCGTCCCTGCGGTTGTTGCTTCCGGGCCGACTGGTCGATCATCCGCCGGCGAAGTAGCCGAGGAGCGGACCAGCGGATACGCGGCGATCAACAGCAACAGCCCCGCGGCACTCGCGAGGTAAACCGCGTGCATCAGAACCGTCCCGATGAAGGCCAGCCAAATCGCGTCATTTACGATCCATACGGCGGTGAGGTAGCCCGTCCGTGCAGCGACGCGGACCAGCGCGGGCAATCCGAAGATCGCCGCGTACGGGCTCTGCATTGGAGCGGCGATGACTGAGAGGGCGAGGGCAATCGCCAGACCGTCTCTCGACCTGAACCTGACCAAGATCACGGAAATCACGGCGAGTGCCGCGAGTAGAACGATCTCGCCCAGGCTCCCCCAGTGCATCGCGACTTGCGCCACACCGGCCACTCCGTATACAGACAGGTTCGATAGATATTCCCGTGGCCAGTTAGGGTCGAACCAAAAAGCCGCAATCGTCAGCGGCGCGATGAGGCTGACCGCGCCCAGAACCAACCTGGACAACGAGACGGCCGACCATCGGGTACAGAAGATCATGGCCACCACAAATGGCACGGCGTTCACGAATCTGATGCTTCCGAACCCGAGTCCTATGCCACATAGAAACCACCGATTTCGTTGCCAGGCCCACATCGCAAGACTCATTCCGAACAGCCCGACAGCTGACATGACGTGATCGGTGAAGATAGCCTCCATAGCCGGCATGGAGAGCAGCGCTGGAAGGATCACTTTCAAGCCAGGCGACCACATCCAGAGCGCAGCGCCAATCAGTACCAGAGTGACCACGCGGCCGAGAATGGAAACTTCTGTCGGACCGAACAGACCTGATGGAACGAACAAGAGCTCCAGCGGAAGCGGATAGGCATTGACGGCCCCGTGGGGGTAGCTCTGAACAGTTCCGCTGCTGAGAAGCTCTCTCGCGATCCCCCACTCTCCGCTGAATTCCCCTACCCCGAGGGGCGGCCAGGTGAGCCCGGCGATGGCTGTCCCGATGATCGCGACGGCCACCAAAGCCTTCCGCACGAGCCACATTCTGACGACGTGATCTCCAGTTCAACCCGACCAGATTTGAGATCTCCAAGCACGCTCAGCAGTCAGGCGCCGCGTCCAGCGCCGCACTCAGTCGAGGCAGCTGGCGATTCTGCAGGCGTTGCCGCTGCGCCTGGAAGGTCTCAACCATCGACAGGCAGATCTAGATCTCACCATCGGCACCGGCGGAGCAGGTGAGATTCTCAACACGGACGAAAACGCGGCTAACGGGTAAGCAAGCCGCCTACGACACCAATGCCGACGCCGATCAATAGCGACCCGGTAGCCGCGACCAGGAGGCGCCGCCAGAAGTGGAGAGGCATGGGTTGCCGCGGCGCACTCTGGCGAGGCGCCGGCGGCTGGACTGCGATCGGCGGGATGAATGCCGGAGCTGCTTGCGTGGGCTGCGCCGAGTAAGGCAGCCATCTGGCTCCGGCCGGAAGGTGAGCCGGCCACACCTGCACACCCACCCCGGGGGCCGGCGGCGTCATCACAGCGTCGAAGGGCTCCGCAGGGAGTGCGGCCGCGTGCGTGGCCTCAGGAATGTGAATCGGCAACCAGGCGCTGGCTTCCGATTTCATGGCAGGACCCTGAACCAGATGAGGCTGACGGCGGCGCCAATCACCACCAGGCTGATCCCGAAAATCAGCAGCGGCACCATCAGGTTGACCTGCTGGAACTGCCATCCGAACTGGCTTGCGAGGGTGGTGTAGATGTTCTGAAGCTCGCCCGCGGCCTGGGCGTAGAAGTACTTGCCGCCGGTCGCCGCAGCGATCGCGCTCAGGGTGGCTTCGTCCACTCCGCCGACGGGCTCGCCGTTGACGGTCGCGGAGCCGTTGCGCAACCCGATGCCGATTGCCTCCACCGGTATTTTTGCGGATGCGATCTGCTGGGCGATGGAAAGGGGATCGGCGCCTCCGTTCGAAACGCCGTCGGTGAGCACCACGATCATCGCCGGCCGCTCGCGCGCGCCCGAAGCCGACCGGGCGGTCGGGTTCAGCTGGGCCAGCGCGACGGCAAGGGCGGTGCCAAGGGCGGTCCCGCTGCCAGGCTTGAGTGTGGATAGGGCCGCTTTCACTGCACTGTGATCGGTGGTGAGAGCTTGGTTGATGGTGGTCTTGGTGTCGAAGCTGATGAGCGCGATTCGATCATCGCTGGGCAGCTGATCGACAAGGGTCGCGGCAGCATTCTTTGCCGCATCGAGCCTTGACGGCGCCACGTCCGTCGCCTGCATGGAGCCGGAGACGTCCATGACCAGCACGACGTCCGCGCTGTTCTTTGCAATTTCCAAATTGAGCACGGGCACGGCCAGCCCGCTCACCAGCGCGGTTGCGCCCAGCAGGAACAGCGCCGGTGGAAGATGGCGGCGGACACCGGGCGTTCTGCGCACCACGGAGCTGAGCAGGGCCAGGTTGGTGAAGCGCAACGTGTAGTGGCGGCGTCTCATCTGGGCCAGTGCATATCCCGCGACCAGGATTGGGATGGCAATCAGACCGAGAAGGAACGCCGGCTGATAGATGATCATGCGACGGGTGCGGGCCTGCCCCGTCCGAGCTCGGCCTTGCGGCGCCGCAGATACTCGACCAGCTGCGGAAGGAATGCCTGAGCCGTGGTGAGCATCAACTCCGCCGCGTGCGCGTGACGCAGGTCACTGGAGATGTTGAGGCTCTGCTCGGTCGCCGCCTCTTGAAAACGAGCGCGGAGGCGGCTGTCGGAGGTATCGACATGCAGCTGCTCGCCGGTCTCGGGGTCCTCGAACGTGACCAAGCCGATGTTTGGAATCGCGAGCTCGGTCGGGTCGACCACTCGCGCGGCGACGACCTCGTGCCTGTGGCCGAGGATCGCCATCGGACGCTGCCAGGCGCCCGCGCCAAGGAAATCGCTGATCACTATCAATAGAGATGGGCGCTGAACGATCACCGCAGCCCGACGCAGGGCGCCGGCCAGACCTGCAGCGGCCCCGGCCAGCGGCGACGACAGATCCGCGTCCAGGCCTCCGACAAGGTGCAGGCGACCCGAACGGCCCGCAACGGGGGGCAGCACGCGGCGTACCTGGCTGTCGAAAACGATCGCTCCGACGCGGCTGCCGTGGCGGGCGATCAACGAGGCGGCTGCAGACGCCATCTCGAGCGCCGCATCCCGCTTCAGAACCATGGCCGTGCCCCAGTCGAGCGAGGCGCTGGCATCGACGATCAGCCAGGCGTCCAAGCCCTGCTCTGGATGAGACTCGCGAACGAACACCCGATCCGACCGCGCAGTCAGGTTCCAGTCGATCAGGCGGGCGTCCTCGCCGAACTGGTACTCGCGAACGTCGGCGAACTCGACCCCCGGGCCTCGCGAGGTCGAACGCTCGTCGCCCCATGCGCGGAATCCAAGACGGTTCAAGACCGGCCACCGCAGGCGGCCCAGCGCCTCGTGCCTTGGGAATCGGCGTGGGCGGCGAGGCCGCTCCTCAGACGACACGGCCATCGCCAAGATCGAGCCGCGGCATCTCGGTGGTTTGCAGGACACGCTGCACGATCGCGTCCGGAGCCACGCTGTCCGCGATGCCGTCGTAGCTCAACACGATTCGATGCCGCAAGACTTCGGGCGCCACCGCCGCGATGTCCTGGCCGAGAACATAGGCGCGGCCGCGAATGAAAGCGAGTGCCCGGCCAGCGGTAACAAGATGTATCGTCGCGCGCGGACTCGCGCCGTACGCGACAGCTGATTCGAACTCGGTAATGCCCGAGCTCTTGAGGCTTCGAGTCGTCGCCACCAGCCGGGTTCCATACGCGATAACCGCCGGATCCACGTAGACCTTGCGGACCTGTTGCTGCAGCTCGACCAGCTCTTGCGGCGTCAGCACCTGCTTGACCTGGACTGTCTGGCCGATCATTCGATTCACAATCTCCGTCTCTTCACCTGTCGACGGATAACCGACGACCACCTTGAGCATGAAGCGGTCGATCTGCGCCTCCGGCAGCGGGTACGTCCCGTCCGCCTCGATCGGGTTCTGGGTGGCAAGCACCAGGAACGGATCGTCAACTGGAAAGGTCTCCCTGCCGATCGTCACCTGCCGTTCCTGCATCACCTCGAGCAGGGCGGATTGGACTTTGGCGGGAGCGCGGTTGATCTCGTCCGCGAGAAGGAGGTTGCAGAAGATCGGCCCGAGCTCCGTCGAGAAGTCAGCCTTGCGCGGGTTGTACATCCTGGTTCCCACGAGGTCAGATGGAACGAGGTCGGGTGTGAACTGAATGCGGCCGAATTTGCCGCCGATAGCACCCGCAAATGCGCGAACCGTGGCCGTCTTCGCCAGACCCGGCACGCCCTCGACGAGGATGTGGCCGCTCGCGAGCAGTGCCACAAGCACGCGTTCCAGCAGGCGGTCCTGCCCAACGATGACCTTGCGCACCTCGAACAGCAGCTGCTCGATCGGCTTCGGCACTCGCGCCGCGTAGATCTCCTCTGGCGTCTGGGTCGTGGCTGTGTGAAGCGGTGACATTTCTTTATCTCCCTGTTTGCTCTAAGCGCCCAACACCACCGAAACCGATCGCGTTGCGCCGTTTGGCAGCTGGACCGTCAGCACGACCTGCTGGCCGGGTTTGTACGCGGCCAGGATCTGGCCGATCGCGGCGGCATTCGAAACCGGGTGTCCGGCAATCGCGACGATGGTCCAGCCCACCTGCACACCCGATTTGGCCGCTGGGCCGCCGGCGACGACCGACTGCACCAGAGCGCCTCCACCGGCGGCGTCGCTCGCGGTGATCCCGAGGGTGGCAGTGCCCGACGGTGTCCCGGAGCCGGCGAACTTCTGAACGACGGTGTTGACCTGATTGCTCGGGATCGCGAGGCCCAGTCCCTGGGCCCCTGCGGACCCGAGGGTCGTCATCCCGATGACCTCGCCGGCGATGTTCACCAGCGCGCTGCCGGAGGTGCCGGCAGCCATCGGCGCGGTGGTCTGGATCAGGCCGGTAACGCTGACCGCGCCTGCGGATATCGTCCCGGCGGTGCCGCTCACGATGCCCTGGCTGACGGTGCCGGACGGGGCCAGCTGGTTACCGACTGCCACCACCACGTCGCCGAGCTGGACGACGCTGGAATCTCCGAGGGTCAGAGCAGCCAGGCCCGTGGCTCCGGTCACGCGAATGACCGCCACGTCGCTTGCCGAATCTGTGCCGAGGACGATCGCCGCGTACTGCTGGCCGCCTCCGGCCGTCACCGTGACCTGCTGCGAGCCGGCCACGAGGCTGGCCGGCGTCACGATCGTGCCCTGCGAATCGACCACGAGGCCGGAGCCGGTGACCGCACCGGCGGCCACTTTGACGACGGATGGGCCAACTCCGGCGACGAGGCGGCGCAGCTCGGCCTGGAGCTGGGTCAGCCCGCCCGCAGGTGGGGGCGCCGAACCGCCGTTGATCACCACAGGGGTGGGAGCGGTGGCTTGCGCCACCTCTTCTGGGGTCGCAAAACGGACGGGGAAGGTGCAGGCGGCCAGAACCACGCCCGCAACGCCAGCCGAAACGGCGATTCCCAGCCACTTGCGGAGGTCTGCGGGACGCCAGGTCCGACCCGGAGACGCTGATCCGAACGGAGCCGCCATCAGAGGAAGTCTGAAAACGCTTGCTCAGAACCCCGCGAGAGAATCTTGGGAGTTTGCTGTGAGGTTCGGCCGCGGCCTTGCAGTTAGGCGAGCGGGGGGTTGGCGAGCACCACGGACGTCTCGATCTGGCGATCTGGAATCGTCCAGTCAACAAGTCGCATTAGCGGCCACCCCGGCTACGGCCGGCGCCGAGCTCGACCGACTTCTTCCAACAGGTAATCGACGAACGCAATTACGTGCGTTGGGTCATTCGGTCGGGGACCGATCGCTACCGCTCCAGCGATCAAAGATGCGAGGTCGCCGGCGGGCCGGCACCCCCGCAACACTTGGAAAATTTGGTGGACCCGAGGGGATTCGAACCCCTGACCTTCTGACTGCCAGTCAGACGCGCTCCCAACTGCGCCACGGGCCCACGACGGGGAGGAGAAGATGATACCGCCCACCTTTAACCCGACCCCTCGACGCCGTTACCATCCATCAGAGCCAAATGAAAACGAACGAAATCGAACCTGCCGTTCTCAAGGGCGGAGGATATCTTGCACTCCCTGACGAGCCTGGGCCTCATCCCGGAGTCGTCGTCATCCACGAGGCCTATGGCCTCAACGAAAACATCAAGGACATTGCCGGCCGCTTCGCCGACCAGGGCTACGCGGCACTGGCAGTCGACCTGTTCACCGGCCGCAACCGCACCATCTGCATGACCCGATACATGGCCGGGATGCTCCGCGGTTCGATCGATCGCTATGGAATCTCAGACCTCAAAGCCGCCCTCACCCACCTTGCCGCGCTGCCGGAGGTCGACGCCGAGAGAATCGGGGCCATAGGCTTTTGCATGGGCGGCGGATTTGCGATCGCGTGGGCATGCACCGACGAACGGCTGAAGGCGATTGCTCCTTTCTACGGCGCGAACCCGCGGCCGCTGGACGCGGTGAAACGCGCATGTCCGGTCGTCGGGTCATACCCCGAAAAAGACTTCACGGCCAGCGCCGGCCGCGCCCTGGACCAGGCACTCGATACGTCAGGCATCGCCCACGACATCAAGATCTATCCCGGCGCGGGCCACTCGTTCTTCAACGATCGGGGCCGGGCCTACAACAAGCCGGCCGCCGAGGACTCGTGGACGCGTGTCCTCAGCTTCTTCGAGAAGCACCTGGCGCCGAAGTCGTAAGCGAACGGCCGCCTATGGTCGGGTGCGGGCTGGCCAGCGCCTGCGCCGAGCGTGGTTGACAGTCGCCGGCTGCGACGGACGGTGTGCCACCTGCACCGGTCGCGTGCTGCGCTCGCGGTAATGCCAGGCGCCTTCCTCCAGAAGCCGGTTGGTGTCCAGCTCGCGGATGTCGGGCGCTCCTTGCCGGCTGAGCTTGGTCCACGCCAGCTCGTCTTCGGGGGTCACGAAGGTGAGAGCACGCCCCGCCTCGCCCATGCGTGCGGTGCGGCCAACCCTGTGAGTGAGCCACTGCGCTGAGTCGGGCAGCTCGAAGTTGACGACCAGCCCGACGTGGTTCACGTCGATGCCACGCGCCGCGACGTTGGTGGCGACAAGGATCTTCGTGCGCCCTTCGCGGAACGACGCCATCGCCCGGTCGCGAATCGCCTGCGAGAGGTCGCCCTGCAGCTCGACCGTGTTGTGGCCGAGCTGACGAAGGTTGTGGTTGAGCTTTTTCACGCCATGCTTGGTGCGGCCAAAGATGATGGCGGTGCCACCATGGCGGTGGAGCAGCCGGCTCAGCGTCTGCAGCTTGTGCTCGCGCGCGACACGCAGCATGCCGTGCTCGAGCGTCGGACCGCCTTCGACCTTCAACCTCACCTGCACCGCATCTTGCGTGTGCTTCTCCGCCATGTTGCTGACCCAGGTCGGCATGGTTGCCGATGCCAGCACTGTCTGCGGCTGGTACGTGAGGCCGAGCAGTTTTTCGACCGAGGGAGCGAAGCCTGCGTCAAGCATCTCGTCCGCTTCGTCGAGGACCAGATACTCGATCCGCGAAAGCGATACCTTGCCCTGGCCAACGAGGTCGAGGATCCGGCCCGGCGTGCCGACGACCACGTCGACCCCACCTTTGAGGGCAAGCCTCTGCGTCGCATATCCGACACCGCCATAGAGAACGGTGGAGCGGAGGTCGCACTTCATCGACCTGAGCACCTTCTCCACCTGGAGGGCAAGCTCCCGGGTCGGGGTGACGATCAGAGCCTTGGGCCCGGCGCCGTGCCGTGGCAGCCGCTCGATCATCGGGATGAGGAAGGCGAGCGTCTTTCCCGATCCTGTGGGCGCTTCGATGACGACATCGCGCCCCTGCATGAGGGCGGGAATCGCTTCAGCCTGGACTTTTACCGGCTCGTCGATTCCGAGTGCGGCCAGAGCCGCGAGGGTATGCGGGCCCACGCCCGCGTCAGCGAATGATGACAAGGTTTCTCCTGATCCTCTCCAAGGTCGTGTTTGCCGCGACGATCAGGACACCGTTACTTCGTTACGGCGAGAGAGGACCCGAGCGAGCGGGCCGGCAGGAACCGGCCGAGGCACTCACTCTACCGGTTTCGCCGCCATCCCGTTTCCGGCACGATACAAATCCCTGATGAACATCCTGGTCACAGGCGGCACCGGCGCACTGGGACGCGAGGTGGTCAAGAAGCTTCGAGCGGAGGGCCACACAGCGCGGGTGCTGAGTCGAAAGCCCAGTACCGAAGACGACTGGGCACAGGGCAACATCGCCACCGGCGCCGGCCTCGTCGAGGCGCTCATCGGAATCGATGCCGTGGTACACGCGGCGACCGCCGCCCTCCAGCCGTGGAAGCTGCGCGCCACCGATGTCGTGGGCACGCGCCGAGTCCTCGCCATGGCGCGGGCGGCGGGCGTGCGGCACGCGGTCTATGTTTCGATCGTCGGCATGGAGGGCGTCACCTACCCCTATTACAAGTACAAGGTCGAGGCGGAGGCGGTCGTGCGTGAGAACATCGTGCCCTGGACAATCCTGCGTGCCACCCAATTCCACTCGTTGATGGAAACCTTCCTGTCCGCATTCAGCACGCTGCCCGGCGTGGCGATGGTCCCCAAAGACTGGCGATTTCAGCCGGTGGATCCCGCCGACGTCGCCGAGCGCCTGGTCGGGGTTGTCACTGGCGAGCCGGCGGGCTTGTTGCCCGACTTCGGAGGTCCCGAGGCCAGGGACCTGGGAAGCCTCGTCGCGCCCTGGCTCGCGGCACGCCAGTCGCGCAAATGGCTGGTCGATCTGAAGCTGCCGTTCAAGTTCGGCCGCCAGTTCGCTGAGGGCCGCCTTCTCGCCCCCGATCACAAGGACGGCACCACGACGTTTGAGCAATACCTGGACAAGCGATACCCTCGTCAAACATGAACGGCATGGTCGATAGGTTCGGACGGACAGGGTTCGCGGCCCTCTCGAGCCTCATCTGGGCGCTGCCGATGGCGGCCTGGGCGGGCTCCGCCGACCTCTCGCCAATCGACAAGACCGCGTACCCGTGGATAGCCCTGGGGATCGGGCTGGCGATGCTCGTCGTGTGGATCGTGTTGCTGACTCGGCTGGGCCGCATCCCGGTCTCGACGCGGCAGAGGCGCTTCGACATCGGCCAGATGTCGAGGCCCGAAAGGATCTGGATCCTGACCGCCGCCGCCTTCGCCACGGGGCTGATCGCCTGGGTGAACGCCGCCGCCACCGTCGACTGGGGCCCTCTGGGTACCGCGGTGGGCGCCGGCAAGGCGGGGCCAACCGTGTTCGCTGTGGCCCTGGCGACCTTTGTGGTGGCGATGGTCGTGGGTATCTGGTTCAGCTGGCGCAAGGCAGCCGGAGCTTTCCACCTCCGACGTTCGACTTCATAGACGCCCGGTTCGGCGGCTATCCGACGGCCCCTCCCTGGAATAGTTGCCTGCGCAAGCAAGTATCAGGTTTAGCTGCGGCGAAGGGCCGCTTCAAATTCCAGGAGGGAAAACAGAATGGTCAAGTACGAAATCGATCCGAGTCACACCAACGTCGGGTTCTCGGCGAAGCATCTCGCGGTGTCCACCGTCCGTGGGCACTTCAGCAAGTTCGACGGCTTCTTTGAGGGTCCTGACGACGACTTCACCCAGGCACGCGGCGAGGTCAAGATCGACGTCGCCAGCCTCAGCACGAAGACGGACCAGAGAGACAATCACCTTCGCTCGGCCGACTTCTTCGACGTCGAGAAGTTCCCTTACATGACCTACAAGGTCACCGGCGTCCAGCACGTCGAGGGTGACACCTACAAGGTCACGGGAGACCTCACGATCAAGGAAACCACCAAGCCCATCACGCTGGAGGCCACTCTCGAGGGCCGCGTGGCCGACCCGTTCGGCGGCAAGGAGCGCCTCGGCGTCACCGCCAAGGGACAGATCAACCGGATGGACTTCGGTCTCAACTGGGACGGCCTCGCGGGGGCAATCCCCATGGCGAGCCATACCATCAAGCTCGAGATCGACGCCGAGATCGTCGTCAAGGTGGCGGAGGCAGCCCCGGTCTCGTAAGGAGCTGAGCGAAGGGGCCGGGGAAATCCCGGCCCCTTCCCTGTTCCAATCGACAAGACGAGACTTACCATGAGCCCGGTGTCAAAGCTGAGCCGCGCCAAGGCGGTGGAACTATGGGAGGTTCTGTGCCGCGCACATGGGGCGATGCGGGCGGCAATCGAGAAAGACATGACGCCCGACGCGGGCATGCCGACGGCGTGGTACGAGGTGCTGCTGCACCTCACGCGCGCGCCGCAAGGCCTGATGCGGTACCAGGACCTGGCGAGGGTCGCCGGCCTCAGCGACAGCGGAGCGTCCCGACGGCTGGAGCAGATGGTCAACGCCGGCCTGATCGACCGCCAATCCTGTCCCAGCGATCGCCGAGGCGTGTACGCCCACATCACCTCGGCGGGGCAGGCGGGATTTGAAAAGGCGC
>DASXNH010000157.1:0-2884 GCA_036495195.1 Candidatus Dormiibacterota bacterium | reverse complement strand
TGGTCAGCAGGTCGTACTGCAGGCAGACACGCCAGTCCTCGCCGGGGGTGAGCTCGACGGGAAATCGCAGGGATCCGTTGGCGTAGCTGACGCCGGCCTTGTCGGTGAGCGTTCGAACCACACAGCGCCGCACGAAGTCGTCGTGCCGGTAGCTGGCTTCAAGCCGGTTTGGTCCCTGCCACATCGTGTTCAGGTCGGCGCGTCGTTGCCATTGCTTGAAGCGCACCTCGAACAGGTCCGCGAAGTCACTCTCGAGCGCTACCTCGAGGAGGAGCGTCAGGGGCGTGCGTCCGTAGGTGTGCAGTACGAGGTCCTCGTGGAGGCGGTTGGAGCTGAGCAGGCGGTCGACGGTGACCGCGACACGCGCTCCGCGCATGTCCCCCGCCGCGCCCGCGACGTCGTCGGCGATGAGGTGCCAACGCGCGTGCCGATACGAGAGCCGCACGGACGCGACAGATTCTGGGCGACGCCCGTTGAGCCTGAGCTCATGACGGGAGACAAAGCGCGTGTCGGCGGAGTACAGGCCGCGCTCGCCTGCCTCGAGCGGCACCGCGCAGGACTGGTCCGTGACCATGAACGTGGCGCCGTAATTGATCTTTACAGTCGGGTTCGGATGGACGGAGGAGATCAGCGTGCGCCACGGTGCCTGACGCACCTCGCCGTCCGGGCCGGTGGTGGCTGCCATGGACGCCGCCCCGCGCCTGGTGCGATTCGTCGTCTTACCCATGTCTGCTTTTTACGTTACAGATTCGGCCCAGGCCGCATAGTATCTGGGCATGACCGACATCAAATCGACCAAGCTGTTCCAGGGCTTGCCCGATGGGGAGATCAAGAAGATTGAGCGCCAGCTGAAGGCGGTTCAGCACGCTGCCGGCCACGATATCGTCGTGAGAGGAGATGGCGGGGTCGGGTTCATGATCATCACGGACGGCACGGTGACCGTGACCACGGTGCAGGGCAAGCAGCGAAAGCTCGGGCCCGGCGACTCCTTCGGAGAGATGGCGCTTCTCGACCATGAGGGCCGCAGCGCGACGGTGAAGGCCGACACGCCGGTGTCGCTGGCCACGATCCCCGAGTGGGGGTTCAAGTCGTTCCTGGCCGAACACCCCGAGGTCGCGTTTCGCCTCATGCAGGTGCTGAGCCAGCGGGTCCGGCAGGCCGAGGGCGAGTAGCCCGGTCCTGGACCGGATACAGCATCACCAGCGGCAGCCTACGTAGGGTTACTTTTGGCGCGCTGCGGAGTAGCCTACGAAGCTCCGACATGGCTACGAAGAAGAACGGAAAGGCAAAACCTGTAAAGCGCGCCGGGTCGCCGAAGCAGCTCGCGAAGAAGAAATATGAGAAGGAGCTGCGGCGGCTCCAGGTGGAGCTCGTCCAGCTGGAGGAATGGATCCGCCACCATGGCCTTCGCGTCGTGGTGGTGTTCGAAGGCCGGGACACGGCAGGCAAAGGCGGCATCATCAAGCGGATCACGGCTCTGCTCAACCCTCGCTTCTGCCGGGTCGTGGCCCTGACCGCCCCGACCGAGAGAGAGCGGACACAGTGGTACTTCCAACGGTACGTGGAACACCTGCCGGCGGCCGGGGAGATGGTCCTGTTCGATCGAAGTTGGTACAACCGTGCGGGCGTCGAACGCGTCATGGGGTTCTGCACGGACGAGGAGTACAAGGAGTTCAAACGAGCCAGCCCTGAGTTCGAGCGGATGTTGGTGAGGTCCGGAATCATCCTCATCAAGTACTGGCTGTCCGTGAGCGACGAAGAGCAGGAGCTCCGGTTCAAGGCGCGAATCAAGGACCCGAGCAAGCGTTGGAAGCTGAGCGCGATGGATCTGCAGGCTCGCGCGCGCTGGGTCGACTACTCCGAGGCCAAGGACAAGATGTTCAAGTTCAGCGACATCAAAGAGGCGCCGTGGCACGTGGTTGAGACGGACAACAAGCGCGCCGCCCACCTGAACCTGATCACGCACTTCCTCAAGCAGATCCCGTACAGCGAGGTGCCGCAGGAGAAGGAGTTCAAGCTGCCGCCCCGGCAGAAGCGCAGTTACAGCCGGCCCCCGAAGACCACTATGAGGATGGTGCCCGTCCGTTACGAGGTGGTCTGAGGGCCCCTCAGGCTTCGATCAGGATCCGGGCGAAGGCGTCGATCGCGCGACTCGCCTGAGCGCTGGCGCGCGATCCAGCACTCGGCACCCCAGAGATGTAAGGGTGGCCCTTCCGGCATATCCTGGGTGGTCCGGTGGGCGACTGCTGCACTCCAAAGGGCTACCGACAGATATTCAGCGAGCGTGGCGCGCAGAACCAGGCGCGTGACTACCGGCAAAAGGGCCTCGACACCACTTCCCGCCAGATTGTCGACCTGATCAAAACACGGGGCGTTGAGGGTCTCACCCTGCTCGAGATCGGAGGCGGCATCGGCGCCATCCAGCTCGAGCTCCTGAAAGCGGGCCTCGCACGGGCGATCAGCGTTGAGCTGACCTCCTCGTACGAAGCGAGCGCCGCCGAGCTGCTGAGCGAGGCAGGTTTCGAGGACCGGGTCGAACGGAAGGTCATGGATTTCGCCGATGCCGCCTCCGAGGTGGCGGCCGCGGACATCGTGGTGATGAACCGCGTGGTGTGCTGCTACCCGGACCTGCCGCGACTCGAAAGCGCGGCCGCCGACCATGCGCGACAGCTCCTCGTCATGAGCTTTCCCAAGGAGCGATGGTGGACGAAGGTTCTCGTCTGGATGGCTAACGTGGGCATGGCGATGACGCGACGCGAATTTCGGATCTTTCTCCACCCGGTCGCCCAGATCGCCGCGATCGGCAAGGCGCACGGCCTCGAGCGATCGGTTACGCGCGCCGGAGCCTTCTGGGAGATCGCGATGTTGAAGCGGGCAACCTAGA
>DASXNH010000156.1:0-2657 GCA_036495195.1 Candidatus Dormiibacterota bacterium | reverse complement strand
AGCAGGCCGACAAGCCTCGCGCGTACACCACCTACATGACGATCATGAGCCGCCTCGATCGCAAGGGTCTGCTGGCACGCCGGCGAGAGGGCAAGACAGACTTCTACCGACCGGTGTACACGCGTGCCGACTACGCCGATTTGCGGGCAAGCGCGGCGATCGACTCGATTGTGGACCAGTTTGGCGAAGTCGCGCTGGCGCACATCGCCAGGCAGATGGCGCAGCTCGACGCCGAACACCGACGTGCTCTGGAGCGCCTTGCTCGCGAGACCTGATATTCGCGCGCGCAGCGTGTTCAGCGTTGCGCTGGCGCTCGGCGTCGGCGGCCTGTCCGCCGTTGTGGCCGCGATCTTGACGGCCGCTGCCTCAGTGCATCACGGTTCGACCGGCGCGGGTCACATCCTGTTGGGCCAGGCCCGGCTCACGTACCCGACCGCCAACGGCGCGGCATTACTGCTGTTGGCGGTCGGCGCATTCGGCGCCTTCGAGATCGCCGCCGTTGCGCGCGCCAGTTGGCGCCAGCTGCGGGGTTACAGGCGGCTTCGCGCCGCCCTTGCCCATCCCACACCGCTCGACGGAGACCCAAGTGTCAGGGTCATCCCGGACTCGCTGCCACAGGCCTTCTGCGCCGGGTATCTGCGACCAGGGATATACGTCTCCCAGCGTGCGGTTGAGCTCCTAACTGAACCCGAGCTCGGCGCGGTCCTGGCACACGAGCATCACCACCGCCGAGCACGCGACCCGCTCCGCCTCGCAGCCGGACAGATCCTAGGCGAGGCGCTCGTTTTCCTCCCCGGGCCGGGACCGCTGTCCGAGCGATATGCAGACCTGGCCGAGCTGAGGGCTGACCAGGCGGCGGTACGTGCCAGCGACGGGAACAGTGCACCGTTGGCCTCGGCACTGCTCGTGTTCGACGAGAATGGTCCTCCAGGAGTGTCGGGGATCTCGCCCGAACGCGTCGATTCTCTACTCGGAGAATTTGCCAGCCCGCGGGTTCCGCTGCTCCTCCTAGCCGGCTCCGTCGCCGCTCTAGCGGCGCTCGCTGCTGCCATCTGGTCGCTCAGCCCCGTGGCCTCAGCGCACGCAACCTTCAATCTCCCCCTGCTCTCCTCCGCCCCATGCGTCACGGTCCCGGGCATGCTCGTAATCGCGGCCTGTGTGAGTGTTGCCCGTCGCAAAATGCGCCGGCGCTCTCGGTTCAAGCGTGTTTGGTCCCACTGGGGGTAGCGGCACCGGTCGAGGTCGGAACCGGCTCTCGACCTCACGACGGCACTACTTCTCGTCGAACGAATCGAGCGCGAACCGGTAGTCGCCGACCGCGAGCTTGTGCCGGTCAAGCGCGGCCGGCCCGGTGCTGGTCTTTCCCGCTCGCCTGGCGAAGGATTTCGTAAGCGCGAGGAAGGTTCTTGCGAACCGCGGCGTCGTTAGGAATATCAACTACTATGCGGCGTCGTAGATCTGATTGCGACGAGGCCCAGGCTGACGGAGAAGGCCGACGCCACCACGCGCCGACCGTCCAACGCCCTCACACATTCAACAAAGGAGTTACTCATGAACCGAAAGCGATTGTCATTTGGATTTGTCGCGGTTGTTATCGCCTCGATGTTGGTGATCATCGTCGCGACCAGCTATGGGGCGGCAAAGACGGCTGGCCGTGCGGTCGCCCCGGCTTCGAGCATTTCGCTCAAGCAGACCTCGCTCGGCAAAACCCTGGTGGGCGCAAACGGCCGCATACTGTACCTGTTTGAGGCGGACAAGCGTAACCAGAGCAGGCTCTCATCCGCGGGCCAGGCGGTCTGGCCGCCGCTCACCTCGGTCAAACGGCCTGCTGCCGGCAGCGGCGTCACCGCGTCTCACATCACGCTGATCAAGCGCCCGGGTGGCGCCAGCCAGGTCGCCTACAACGGTCACCCCCTCTACTACTTCGTCGGCGATCATCGGCCTGGCCAGACGAAGGGGCAGGGACTAAACGAGTTTGGTGCACTCTGGTACGTGCTCTCGCCTGCCGGAGAGGCGATCACCTCCACACCCAAAAAACCGGCCGCTGCCAGCAGTTCGTCCGGAAACGGCTACGGCTACTGACCACATCCTAGGTCCGTCCCAGTGACCGATCTCGATCGACCCACGGTCCTCCTCACCGGGGCCACCGGGTACGTCGGCGGGCGCCTCCTGCATCGCCTCGAAGCGGGAGGCGCCCATCGCGTGCGCTGCCTGACGCGACGCCCGGAGGCGCTCGCCGGCCGCGTTGCGGACGGCACGCAGATCGCCGCCGGCGACGCCTTGGCACGGGCGTCGCTTCGATCCGCGATGGATGGCGTTCATGTGGCCTATTACCTCATCCACTCGATGGACACGTCGGGTGCCTTCGAAGAGCTTGACCGCGTCGCCGCGTCCAATTTCGCGAGTGCAGCCCGGAGGGCTGGTGTTCGCCGGATCATCTACCTGGGCGGCCTTGGCAGGGGCCACAGGCTCTCGGCTCACCTAGCAAGCCGGCAGGAGGTTGGAGAAATCCTTCGATCGTCGGGCATCCCGACGATCGAGTTCCGGGCGTCGATCGTGATTGGCTCCGGCAGTGCCTCTTATGAGATCGTCCGCGCCCTGGTGGAAACCCTGCCGCTCATGGTCGCGCCGCGTTGGGTCCAGAACGGTGCCCAGCC
>DASXNH010000155.1:0-3043 GCA_036495195.1 Candidatus Dormiibacterota bacterium | reverse complement strand
GAAGCTCGGCGTGGCGCTCGCCAAGCTGGTGGCCGAGGATCCGTCATTCCGCGTTACGACCGACCAGGAATCGGGGCAGACCATCCTCAAAGGCATGGGCGAGCTTCATCTCGAGATAAAGGTCGATATCCTCAAGCGCAGCTACCGGGTCGACGCCAATATCGGCGCGCCGCAGGTCGCCTATCGCGAGAAAATCAACAAACGGGTCACCGTCGACTACACTCATAAGAAGCAGACCGGCGGGTCGGGCCAGTTCGCGCGTGTCAAGATCGTCGCCGAACCGTTGCCGCCGGCCGGAGGCTTCGAGTTCGAGAACGAAGTCGTCGGTGGAACGGTACCGAAGGAATACATTCCCGGCGTCGAAAAGGGCCTCGAATCGGTCTTGGGATCGGGCGTCCTGGCGGGGTTCCCGGTGGTCGATCTCAAGGTGACGCTGATCGACGGTGCTTATCACGACGTTGACTCCTCGGCGCTCGCCTTCGAAATCTGCGCGCGCGCGGCGTTGCGCGAGGCGCTGCAAAAGGGCTCGCCGGTCCTGCTCGAGCCGATCATGAAGGTCGAGGTGGTGACGCCCGAAGACTATACCGGTTCTGTCATCGGCGACCTCAACTCGCGCCGCGGGCAGATCCAGGGCCAGGACATGCGCGGCAACGCCAACGTCGTCAACGCGATGGTGCCGCTCGCCAACATGTTCGGCTATGTGAGTAATCTGCGCTCCATGTCGCAGGGGCGCGCCACCTTCACCATGCAATTCGATCACTACGAACAGGTGCCCCAGGCGGTCGCCGCCGAGATCCAAGCGAAGTTCGCCTGAAGCCGCGGGCGACGCGAACCGCAATGATCTGAACGATGCCCGGGGTTGGAGTTTAGTCGAGAAGGAGCTCAGAGGAGCCGAGCCATGGCCAAGCAGAAATTCGAACGCACGAAGCCGCATTGCAACGTGGGGACGATCGGTCACGTCGACCACGGCAAGACGACATTGACGGCGGCGTTGACGAAGGTGTCGGCGGAGAAGGGCTGGACGACGACGTTCGTGTCGTATGACCAGGTTGCGAAGGCCTCGGAGAGCCAGGGGCGGCGCGACCCGACCAAGATTTTGACGATTGCGACCAGCCACGTGGAATACGCCACCGAGAAGCGCCACTACGCGCACGTGGACTGCCCCGGGCACGCCGACTACGTCAAGAACATGATCACGGGCGCGGCGCAGATGGACGGTGCGATCCTGGTGGTGTCGGCGGCGGACGGCCCGATGCCGCAGACGCGCGAGCACATTCTGCTCGCGCGCCAGGTTGGCGTTCCCTACATCGTGGTGTTCCTCAACAAGGTGGACGTGGTGGACGACCCCGAGCTTCTGGACCTGGTGGAGCTCGAGGTGCGGGAGCTTTTGACCAAGTACCAGTTTCCGGGCGACAAGGTTCCGGTGATCCGCGGGGCCGCGATCAAGGCGCTCAACGGGGAGAAGGGGGAGCTTGCGGACCAGGCGATCCTGAAGCTTTACGAGGCGCTGGACACGTTTGTGCCGCTGCCTGAGCGTCCGATCGACCAGCCGTTTTTGATGCCGATCGAGGACGTGTTCTCGATCTCCGGGCGCGGCACGGTTGTGACGGGGCGCATCGAGCGCGGCAAGATCAAGGTTGGGGAGGAAGTTGAGATCGTGGGGCTGCGTGACACGCAGAAGTCTGTGGTGACTGGGGTTGAGATGTTCCGCAAGCTTTTGGACGAGGGGGTTGCGGGCGACAACGTGGGATGTCTGCTGCGCGGGATCGACAAGGACGCGGTCGAGCGCGGTCAGGTTCTGTGCAAGCCTGGGTCGGTGAAGCCGCACAAGAAGTTCAAGGCTGAGGCGTATATCCTGACCAAGGAGGAGGGCGGCCGGCACACGCCGTTCTTCAACAACTACCGTCCGCAGTTTTACTTCCGGACCACGGATGTGACCGGGCAATGCACGCTGCCTGAGGGCACGGAGATGATCATGCCCGGGGACAACGCGACCATGGACGTGGAGCTGATCACGCCGATCGCGATGGAGGAGAAGCAGCGCTTTGCCATCCGCGAGGGCGGCAAGACCGTGGGCGCCGGCGTGGTGGTCTCGATCACGGAATAGACGACGGAGGACCGGCGAGCGAGGAGGGCCACATCGAGACTCCGCTCATTCCCGCGCATAGCCCGCGGAAGACGCGGGAAGGCCCTGGGTTGGCGCCTTTGCGGGGACGAGCGGATCTCGGTAACTTCCTTTGCCGACCGGAGGATCGTGCTGGCTCGTCCATGGCGCGTCTTTAGTCTTGCGGCTTGCAATGGTACTACCGTTCATGCATTTACAACCCTGCGGCGGGCCTCGGGGCCGCCGCAAGCGCTTCCGGAGGAGTGTAGCTCAATGGCTAGAGCACCGGTCTCCAAAACCGGGGGTTGGGGGTTCGAGTCCCTCCACTCCTGCCAGGCGTAGTCCGGCTCGGTCAGCAAAGTCTAGACAGCGCAATGGGTTGTGGCCGCCCCCCGAGATGGCGGCAAGCAGGCTATCAAGTAAGTTATATGGCGAAGATCAGTCCGTTTAAATTCTTGCAGGAGGTGCGCGCCGAGGCGCAGAAGGTCACGTGGCCGAGCCGGCGCGAGACCGCCATCACCACCGCGATGGTCTTCGTGATGGTGGCCGTCGCCTCCGTATTCTTCCTGGTGGCCGACCAAGTCATGCGTATGTTTGTGACCTTCGTTCTCGGGATTGGCGGGTGAAGGAGCCCGGAATGAGCGACAAGCACTGGTACATCGTCCAGGCCTATTCGAATTTCGAGCGCAAGGTCGCCGATTCGATCCGCGAGCAGGCCAAGCAGCGCCACCTCGATCACCTGTTCGAGGAGGTCATGGTGCCGACCGAAAAGGTCGTGGAGGTGCGCCGCGGACAAAAGGTCGACGCCGAGCGCAAATTCTTCCCCGGCTACGTGCTGGTGAAGATGGACCTCACCGACGAGGCCTACCACCTGATCAAGAACACGCCGAAGGTCACGGGCTTTCTCGGCGCCGACAACAAGCCCAAGCCGATTTCGGA
>DASXNH010000154.1:0-35786 GCA_036495195.1 Candidatus Dormiibacterota bacterium | reverse complement strand
TTGCGCGGTCGCGCCAGCGGCGAGATCTCGATCGGGTAATCGATGACAAACGTGGGCTGTCGGAGCTTTGCCTCCACGTGCTCTTCAAACAGATCGTTGAGCTCATTGCCTACAGCCTGACGTCCGGTGTGCTCCAACACGAGATCGGCCATGCGCGCCCGGCGATAAGGCGGAGTGAGATCGACCTCCTCACCCTGATACGTGGTCACCAGTGCGCGACCGGCAGACTTCGCAGATGCCACCATGAGGTCTTCGACCAGCTTCATGACATCGTCGTAGTCCGCGTAAGCCTCGTAGCACTCGAGCATCGTGAACTCCGGGTTGTGGCGTGGCGACAGCCCTTCGTTTCGAAACACTCGACCGATCTCGTAAACGCGCTCGAAGCCGCCAACGAGCAAGCGCTTCAGATGAAGCTCTAGCGCGATTCGCAGGTAGAGGTCTCGGTCCAGTGAGTTGTGATGGGTGAGAAACGGCCGCGCGTGGCCGCCACCCGGAACTTCCTGCAGCACAGGCGTCTCGACCTCGATGAACCGGCGCTCGTCGAGCAAGCTCCGTAGCCCGGTGATGATCCTGGTGCGCGCACGAAAGACCTCGCGCACCTCAGGGTTCGCGATCAGGTCCACGTATCGCTGCCGGTAACGGATCTCGATGTCCTTGAGCCCATGCCACTTCTCGGGCAGCGGCCTCAAAGCCTTGGTCAGCAGCTGGACCGAGTGAACCTCAACGGTTGGTTCGCCGCGCCGCGTGCGAAACATCGGTCCCCTGACTCCGATGACGTCGCCAGGATCGAGATCGGCGAACAGCTCAAAGGGCTCAGGGCCGAGGACGTCGCGGCTGGCGAACAGCTGGATCCGGCCGGCGCCATCCTGCAGGTCGGCAAAGGCCGAACCGCCGTGGAGGCGCTTGACCATCATCCGGCCCGCGAGCGCGACGTCCTCAGATGTTCGATCGTCCTCACCGAGCAGGGCTCGTGCCTCAACTGTCGTATGGGTGGGCTTGAACCCGCGCGAATATGGATCGATCCCGGCCGCTCGAAGCCGCTCCAGCTTCTGGCGGCGATCGACCATCTCCTCAGGGAGATCGGCATCTCGCTCTTCAGTCACGGGCAAAAGACTAAAGGCTAGAGAGCTATCTCCTGGTCCTCGGCCGCCGGGAAGGCGTCGATATGGGTGCCGCCCGCGGCTCGATGGTTGCCGAGCGCCTCCTCGATGAGGCCGTCGATATCGGTGTCCGAGTGCACAGGATCGTGATGGAAGAAGGCGAGCTGCTTGGCTCCGGCCTGCTCCGCCAGCTCCAGCGCCTCCTCATACGTCGAGTGCCCGAAGCCCGCGTGGGTCCTGTACTCCTCGCGGCTGTACTGGGCGTCGTGGACCAGTAGGTCCGCGTCCTTGCACCAGCCGGCCAGGTCCTTCAGGGTTCCGTTCTCGTTGTTGGCGAACAGCGCGATCTCGTTGTCGGTCGCAAACGCGAAGCGTCTGTCACCCTCGTCGATCCGGTAACCGAACGTGGGGATCGGGTGCATCAGGAGGTGAGGCGTGATCCGCAGGCCCCCCACCTCGAACGTCTCGCCCGGGTTGCGCTCGATGAACTCCATCTCCGCCGGCATGTGATCCAGGCGCACTGGAAAGTACGCCGGGTCCATCTGGTCGGCAAAGGCCGCCTGCAGCGACTTCGCCGAGCCCGACGGTCCGACGATCGTCAGGTGTGTGCCGGGGACGAACGCGGGCAGGAAGAAGGGGAACCCCTGGATGTGGTCCAGGTGCGTATGCGTGATCAGGAGGTGCGCTTGCAGCGGCTCGGACTGGTTGAGCCCGGCGCCAAGCTCGGCGATCCCCGATCCAGAGTCGAGGATGATGAGGTTGTTGTCCCTGTCGCGCACCTCGAGGCAGGTGGTGTTGCCACCGTACCGCAGGGTCTTTCGCCCTGGCGTCGGCCTGGTGCCTCGAGTGCCCCAGAACTTGATCCTCACCGCGGTGCCGTCACCTCGTAGACGCGCTTGGCGATGAACACATCAAGAAGGTCGGGGTCGAGCTTTCCATCGCCGGCTTCGCTCGTGAGAATGTCGATCGCCTTGGTGGCCGGCACCGCGCGCTTGTAAGGGCGGTCCTGTGCGGTCAGCGCGTCGTAGATGTCTGAGATCGTCATCATCCGCGCCTGGATCGGGATGTCATCGCCGGTCAGTCCCCGCGGATAGCCGGTGCCGTCCAGCTTTTCGTGATGCCCGTAGGCGATCTCCGGCACGCCACGCATCAGAGGAGTCCACGGAATCTTGCTCAGGAAATGGAAGCTGTGGGTGACGTGCGACTCCATCTCGAGCCGCTCTTGCGGGTCGAGCGTGCCCTTCCTGATGCTCAGGAACCTGAATTCCTGCGGGTCGAGCATGGGGTGCGCCTTCCCCGCGATGTCGTAGTAGGTCTGCTGCGACAGGAACTCGAGCATCGACGCCTTGTCCTCCGGCAAGACGCTGGGCTCGTTGGCGGCGACGATCCCCTGGACCCACGTGTTGAGCTGGACCAGGTCCTCCTCCAGCCGCTTGTCGATATCGGCCAGGACGCTGGCGCCCGCGTCGCCACGCCGCATCGCCTCCAGCTTTTCGGTTGCGTACTTGACCTGCACAGAACGCTCAACGGCTTCGAAGCGGGCCTCGATCACCTCCAACTGTCCAGGCATCAGCTTTTTCGCCTTGATCAGGATGTGTTCACGCACTCCGACCTTGCCAAAGTCGTGCAGCAGGCAGGCGTAGCGCAGCTCCTTCAGCTGGTCGTCGGTCAGGTAGACGTCGCGATATCTGCCGACGTCGATCTTCGTCACCTCGGCGGCGAGGCCAGCGGTCAGCGCTTCGACCCGGCCCGAGTGGCCGGCGGTGCTCGGGTCTCTCTGCTCGATCGCGGTCACGCTCGCCTGGACAAACCCGTCGAACAGGGCCTGGATCGAGTCGAGCAGGTTCTTGTTGTCAATGGCGACCGCGGCCTGGCTGGCGATTGACTCGATCATCTCGAGGTCCTCGGGTCGGAAGCTGACCACCTCATCCGGAACGTTGGTCACGGTGAGCTTGGTCTCATAGGCGCGCTTGGCATTGATCAGCTGGACTGCGCCGACCACCTCGTGGTTGTAGTTGCGCATGGGTACGGTGAGCATCGATTTCGTGCGGTATCCGTACTGCTGGTCAAAGCCCTTGCCCCCTTGGGGCTTGCCGGGCGGAGGGTTGTACGCGTCGTCATAGATCTGGCTCGTGCCGACGGTGACCGTGTAACCGACCACGCTCTTTTCGTCGACCGGCACCTTGAAGGCCTGGTACGTGTTGTCGATCGAAGTGTTCTGGCTCGAGGCGAGGAAGAGTTTCGGCAGGCCGTCGTCGCCGACTGTCTTCAGCCACAGGCTGGCGCCGTCGGCGTTGGTGAGCTGCCGCATCGTGGTGAGGATGAATTCCTGCAGCTTGCCGATATCCCGCTCAGCCGACAGCGCGATGCCGATCCGGTTGAGCTCCTCGAACTGGCGGTGCTGCCTGCGTGCCTGCTCTTCGTGCTGTCGCACCGACTGCTTCAGCGCCACGTTCTCCATTGCCAGGTGCAGCAGCTGGCGCAGTGAGGCGGGCGAGGCGTCTGCCGGAAACGCGATCGAGATGTCAGCGAGGCCTTGGGGTGCGTTCTGCCCGGTGCCCAGCAGGATCAGCGCCGGGGAGACGATGGTGGTCGTGTCCTCCAGCCGGATCCCCTGCAGGCCAATCTCGGCCAGCACCTCCTCCACCCCGGCGTGGTCGAAGGTGCCCAGCAGGTAGATGTTGAAGACAGGCGGGTTCGTCATTGCCTTGCCTATCTAACGCTGCTGTCGGAGTTCTGGAGGTAAATGAGACGCAAGCCCTCAAGAGTAAGCAGTGGGTCGATGCTTTCGATAACGTCGGTCAAGCCGGCGACGAGTGCCGCCTGCCCGCCGGTCGCGATCACCCTGGCCGAACCCCCGAGCTCCGCCCTCATCCGCTGGACCATGCCCTCGACCTGGGCGACGAACCCCCAGACCAGCCCCGATTGGATCGAGGTCACCGTGTTGCGCCCGATCACCGAGTCGGGCGCCACGGCTTCCACCCGACGGAGCATGGCGGTGTGGGAAACCAGGGCGTCGAGGGAGATCTCGACACCCGGGGCGATGGCGCCGCCCAGATAATCGCCCTGGGCATTGATGGCGTCGTACGTCACGGCCGTGCCGAAGTCGATGACCACGATCGGCCCGCCATGCTTCGTGAAGGCGGCCAGGGCGTTCGCGATGCGGTCCGCCCCCACGTCCTTGGGGTTGTCGTATCTGACTTTGACGCTGGTCTTGGTTCCGGTTCCCACCATCACCGGGTCACAGTTCAGGTAGCGCCTGGAAACTTCGATCAGGGCTGGATTGAGGTTGGGCACGACGCTCGCGATCACGACTCCGTCAACCAGCGCCAGATCGAGCTCTCGAAGGTGGAAGAGCTGGCCGAGCTCCACGGCGAGCTCATCCGCTGTGCGCTCCTGGTGGGAGGTGATCCTCCAGTCGGCGACCAGCCGCTCGCCGTCGAACAGGGCAAGCGTCACATTCGTATTGCCGACGTCAATCGCCAGGAGCATCAGGAGGACTCTAGAGGACAGGACCGGCGACTGCCGCGAACTAGCGCGGCGCAGGGGGCGGGTGCATCTGGCTCCAGTCCAACAGGGCCGCCGCCTGACGCCGAACTTCTACCGCCCGGGCCGCCACCCGCCTTGGATGGGGAGCCCCGGCAAGGTCCCGTTTCAGGAGCGACGCCGCAGCGTCCCAGGGCGCCTTCATGGTGCCGCCCCGCACCTGCCGCCCCACTTCCTGGTGAGCCTTCCGGAAGGCTTTGCCCGATCGGACGAGCGCCTCGGCGACATCGGTGGCCAGCAGGCTCGGATCGGAGACCGCAGCCTCCAGCCGGGCTCTGTCGAACTCGAGATGCCGAACGAGCAGCGACCCGGCCCGCAACGAGTCGAGGGCGTTGTCGACGGCGGCAAATAGGGCCGGCTTGTCCTCCTGGAGGTCGCGATCGTATGCGAGGGGAAGGCCTTTCAACACGGTGGCCAACGCCACCAGGCTGCCGATCGCCCGCCCGGAACGACCCCTCAAGAGCTCGGCAATGTCTGGATTCTTCTTCTGCGGCATCAGGCTCGACCCGGTTGCGATCTCGTCGGCCAACCTGACAAAGCCGAACTCGGCGCTGGCCCACAGCACGACGTCCTCGCCAAGGCGGCTGAGATGGAGCGCCGCGGTCGTGCAGGCGTAGACAAGATCCAGCGCAAAGTCGCGATCCGCGACCGCGTCCATGCTGTTGGCTGTCAGACGCGGGAACCCAAGCTCCTTCGCGACGACCCTGCGTTGCAATGGCAGCGTCGTGCCGGCGAGCGCGCCAGAACCCAGCGGCATCTCATCCGCTGACGCATAGGCGTGGCGCACACGCTCCGCATCCCGAAGCAGCGGCTCGGCGTGGGCCAGGAGATGGTGCCCTACGGTGACAGGCTGCGCGCGCTGAAGGTGCGTGTAACCGGGCATCGCCCAGCTCGCATGGCTGGCCGCCTGCGCGCCCAGGGCTTCGACCACCGCGGCGATCTCGACCGTGATCTCACTGGCGGCAGCGCGGCAGTAGAGACGTAGGTCGAGCGCGACCTGGTCGTTGCGCGACCTGCCCGCATGCAGCGCGGCCCCAGCCGGCGTGATCTCGGTGAGCCGCCGCTCCACCGCCGAATGGATGTCCTCATCAGTGTCCAGGAAGGCGAATGTGCGGTCATCGAGCTCTCGCTTGACCCGCCGCAATCCACGCTCGATCGCGGTCAGCTGCCCCGCGGAGATGATTCCGGCCGCGGCGAGCCCGCGCGCGTGGGCGATGCTGCCCGCGATGTCAAACGGGTACAGCTCGTAGTCCGCGTCGAGCGACGATGAGAAGCGCTCCAGCTCGGGCAGCAAGCGCCGCTCGAAGCGACCGCTCCAGAGCTTCTCCGCCGGCCGGGCTACTTGCCTAGGCGTTTGACTTCACCCAGCAGATTGCCCAGATCACGCGCGTGCAGGCGGCCCTGGACCTGCGCCGACGTACGCACCCCCATCCCCCAGAGCTTGATGAACCCTGCCGCGGCCGATTGATCGAACTCGTCGCCCTTGCCATAGGTCGCCAGAGACAGCTGATAGAGCTGCATCGGACCCTTGCGTCCAACCACGTGCGAAGACCCCTTGAACAATTTCAGTCTCACCTCTCCGGTGACATGACGCTGCGTCTCGACCACGAACGCATACAGCGCATCCCGCAGCGGGCTGAACCACAGGCCGTCGTAGACCATCTGCGCCCATTGCTGCGCGACGAGGTCCTTGAACCGCGCCACCTCCTTGGGCAGCGTGATGTCCTCGAGCGCCTGATGCGCCTGGAGCAGAAGCACCGCCGCCGGCGCCTCGTAGATCTCGCGCGACTTGATGCCGATGAGCCGGTTCTCGAGGTGGTCGATGCGGCCGACGCCGCTGTCCCCACCAACCTGGTTGAGCGTGGTCACAAGGTCCAGCGCGCTGATCGCCTTGCCGTCGAGCGAGACCGGCACGCCCTCTCTGAAACCAATCTCGATGTAAGCCGGTTCATCGGGGCAACGGCGTGGGTCGCGCGTCCACGAATAGACGTCGGCCGGTGGCTCCGCCCAGGGGTCCTCCAGCACGCCGGCTTCGATCGAGCGGCCCCACAGGTTCTCGTCGGTGGAGTAAGGGGAGCGTACGGTGACCGGGACCTCGATTCCGTGCCTGGTCGCGTACTCGATCTCGTCTTCGCGGTTCATCCCCCACTCGCGCACGGGTGCGACCACCTCGAGCTCCGGCGCAAGGGCCGCAGTGGTGACGTCGAATCGCACCTGGTCGTTGCCCTTGCCGGTACAGCCATGGGCGATGGCGCTCGCGCCTTCGCGCCGCGCGATCTCGACCATCATCGCCGCGATCAGCGGCCTGCCCAGCGCAGTGGCCAGCGGGTACTCCTTCTCATACACAGCGCCGGCCTGAAGGGACGGCCACACGAACAGCTCGAGAAATGGGATGCGGCCGTCGGCGACATAGGCTGCCGACGCGCCCGTCTTCAGCGCTCTCGCCTGGATGGCGTCGAGGTCCTTCTTCTCCCCAAGGTCGACGGTGAAGGCGATGACGTCCCACCCCTTGTCCTTGAGCCAACGAATCGCGACAGACGTATCGAGACCGCCGGAGTACGCGAGAACGAGCTTCTTATTCGACATGGGCCAGGAGGTCTTTGAGCGCCTTGCCCGCCCCCCGCTTGGTCAGCACGGCGATGATCGTGTCGTCGCCGGCCACCGTGCCGGCGATCCCTGGCAGCGCGGCTTCGTCGATGCGCCGCGCGACGAGGTTCGCGGTGCCGGGAGGCGTCCGGATCACGGCCACGGGGTCGACGAGCTCGATCGACAGCACCAGCTCGCGGACGAAGGCGGAGGAGCTCCGGTAGCCGCTGACCGATCGAACCAGGCCAAGCTCCTGGATGTCACGCGAGATGGTCGCCTGGGTCGCACGCAGGCCACGGCGGGCAAGCGCCTCGGCCAGCTCCTGCTGCGTGTGGACTCCGCCCCGGTTGACGAGCGCCAGGATCGCCTGGTGGCGCTGTCCTTTGGTCGCGGTCAACCGGCGTCCAGGACCTTGTGCATCGTTGCGCGGGCACGATCGATCTCTTCCGGAGTGATGATCAGCGGCGGCACCAGGCGGATCGAGTTCTCGTCGACCGCATTGATGATGAGTCCCGCCTCGAGGCAGTGCTGCTGGAACGCTTTGGCGTGAGGCTCGGCGAACTCGGCGGCCTGCATGAGCCCAAGTCCGCGGACCTCTTTGGCGCCGAGCCCTTGAAGGACGCCGTTGAGCAGCTCACCCATCTCCGCGGCGTGCCCGACGAGGCCGTCGCGCTCGATCACCGCCAGCACCGAAAGAGCCACTGTGCAGGCGAGCGGGTTGCCGCCGAAAGTTGACCCATGGTCGCCGGGCTCGAAAACGTCGGCTCGAGGGGAAGCGAGGCAGGCGCCGATCGGGACGCCGCCGCCGAGACCTTTCGCCAGCGTCATGACGTCAGGGATGATGCCGTGGTGCTGGTGGGCGAACCACTTGCCGGTGCGACCAATCCCGGTCTGGACTTCGTCGAGGATCATCAGCAGGTTCTTCTCGTCGCACCATTTGCGCACTCCTTCGAGGTAGCCCTTGGCCGCAGGGATGACGCCGATCTCTCCCATCAGCGGCTCGAGCATCACGGCGACGGTCTTCTCCGTCGTCGCCGCCCTGATGGCTTCGAGGTCGTTGAAGGGCACGTGCACGAAACCGTCGGGCAGCGGTTTGAAAGGGTCCGAGTATTTGTGCTGCCCACCGGCCGTGACCGTGGCCAGGGTGCGGCCGTGAAATGAGCCCTCGGCGGTGATGATCTCGAAGGCTCCGGCGCCGTTTTTCGCACCCCACTTGCGCGCGATCTTGATCGCAGCCTCATTGGCCTCCGAGCCGGAGTTGCAGAGGAAGGCGCGAGAGGGAAACGAAAGCTCGACCAGCCGTCGGGCGAGCTCTACCTGAGGGCGCGTGAAGTACAGGTTGGAGGTGTGGATCAGGGTGCGCGCCTGGCCGGTCAGTGCCCGGGCGATATCGGGGTGCGCATGACCCAAAACGTTGACCGCGATGCCGGCCACCAGGTCGAGATACTCCTTGCCTTCTTCGTCGTAGAGCAAGCAGCCCTCACCGCGCACGAACGTGACCGGCAGGCGCCGGCCCGTATGCATCAGGTACTGATCGGCGAGCTCAGAGGTTGTGGGCATTGGCCTAGGGAGTGACCATCGTGCCGATGCCGGCCTCGGTGAAAAGCTCGAGCAGCAAGGCATGTGGCGTGCGGCCGTCGACGATGTGGGCAAGGGGCGCACCATCCAGTGCACGGAGCGCGGCCTCGAGCTTCGGGATCATTCCGCCGGTCACCTCTCCGGCATCGATCCTCTGTCGTGCGTCATCTTTGGAAAGCACCGCGACAACCTTGCCGTCCACTCCGAGCACGCCAGGCACGTCGGTCAGAAGGATGAGCTTGTGCGCTTTGAGCGAGACGGCAAGCTCTGCGGCGACGGTGTCGGCGTTGATGTTGTACGCGTGGCCGTCGTAACCAAGGCCAATTGACGCGATCACGGGGATATAGCCACGGCCCAGCAGCGCCGTGATCGGCTCTTTGTTGACCTGGGTGACTCGGCCGACGAAGCCCATGGCTTCGTTCAGCGGCTCGGCGATGATGCACGGTCCGTCTTCGCCACTCATGCCTACGGCCTGGCCGCCGAGCCTGTTGATGCTCGCGACGATGTCTGGACTGACCTTTCCAGTCAGCACCATCTTCACGACCTCCATGGTCTTTTCGTCGGTGACCCGGAGTCCCTTCTTGAACGTTGCCTTGATCCCGAGGCGCTCGCTCATCGCGGTTATCTCAGGCCCGCCGCCATGCACCAGCACCGGTTGCATGCCGACGTAGCGGAGCAGCACGATGTCGAGCAGCGTCTCGTCCCGAGCCTGCTCGATCGCGTTGCCGCCGACCTTGACGACCACGATCTGGCCGTGAAATTTCTTGATGTAGGGCAGCGCCTCGACCAGGACCTTCGCGCGCTCCTCGACGGTCAGCGTCATGTCGTGTAGTCCGCGTTAATTCGCACGTACTCCTCCGAAAGGTCACAGCCCCAGGCTTCGGCGCGGCCGTCCGCCAGCCCAAGGGTGGCCACTATCTCAATCTCCGGCTGCTCAAAAGCGCGCCTCACGGCCGAGAGGTCCACGCTCACCCCCGCGCCCCTTTCGAACACGACCAACCCACCAATACTGAGGTGGAGCTTGTCGAGCGCCAGTTCCGCGCCACTGTAACCGAGCGCGCAGACGATCCGGCCCCAGTTGGGATCCCCCCCGTGAACGGCGGTCTTGACGAGGCTCGATGAGGCCACCGCGCGCGCCGCGGTTCGGGCCTCGGCGTCAGAGAGGGCGTCCACGACGCGGACGCTGATCAGCTTGCTGGCTCCCTCGCCATCACTGGCGACCTTGCGAGCCAGCTGACGAGCGACCTCGAGCAGCGCCGCCTCGAAGACCTCGGCTTCGACGCTGCCGGCTCGAATCGGCTGGTTGCCCGCCGCCGCATTCGCAAGCATCAGGAACGTGTCGTTGGTTGAGCTGTCGCCATCGATCGTGACCTGGTTGAAGCTGCGATCCGCGATCGGCTTGACCAGCTTGGCCATCAACCCAGACTCGACGGCGGCGTCGGTCGTGATGTAGGCGAGCAGCGTGCCCATGTTCGGATGGATCATCCCGGAGCCCTTACACATCCCTCCGACCCGGATTGTCGTCCCCGCGACGTCGACCTCGAGCTGCGCGGTCTTGGGCACCGTGTCGGTGGTCATGATGGCTCTGGCGGCCCGGTCGCCCCCCTGGGGGCTGAGCTCTGCACAGGCCTCGGTGATCCCGGCCTTGATCGCCGCCATCGGCAGGTAGCGACCGATGACCCCGGTCGAGCTGACCAACACCTGGTGAGGATCGAGGTCCAGCCGGTCGGCCGTGAGCTTGGCCATGAGCAGTGCGTCCTTGAAGCCCTGCGCGCCCGTGCACGCATTTGCGTTCCCGGAATTGATCGCCAGCGCGCGGACGCGGTTGTGCTGCAGATGCAGCTGATCGATCACGACAGACGCCGACTTGACCTTGTTGGTCGTGAACACACCGCCGGTGTCGCACCCGTGCTCGGACTGGATGACGCAAAGATCGTCGCGCTGGGCGGTCGGGATCGAGGTGGCTCCAGTCGTGAAGGCCTTGATGCCGCAGGCCGCCGTGCCGGCGCGGAAACCCCGCGCGAAGGTCACGGCCATTGGATCGGCATCTCCAGAGCGGTCTTTCGATCGAAGCCAAAGGCAATGTTGAAGCACTCCACCCCCTGGCCGGAGGCGCCCTTGACCAGGTTGTCCAGGGCACCCGTGACCACAGCCTTCTGGCCCTGGGACGCGACATTGACGAGGAAGAGATTCGAATGACCGGCGAGCTTGGTGGACGGGCTCTGGCTCAGCACTTTCGTGAAGGGTTGGCCCGCATAGAACTCGGTGTAGGTGTCGTTGAGCTCGGCGACCGAGCCCTTGAGATCGAAGTAGCAGGTGACGAGGATCCCTCGGGTCATCGGCACCAGGTGGGGCACAAACGTGACGCGCAATCCGTTGGCGCCCAGCGCCCCCAGCTCCTGGGTCACCTCGGCCAGATGACGGTGACCGTCGATCGCGTAGGCGCCGATCGACTCGTTGACCTCACTGAAATGAGTGCCGATGGCGGGCGACCGACCCGCTCCGCTGACCCCAGACTTCGCGTCGACCACGATGTCCGAACCGACCACGCCGGCCGCGACCGCCGGCGCGAGCGCCAGGATCGAAGCGGTCGAATAGCAGCCGGGGACAGCGATGAGCTCGGCGTTCTTGAGCTCGCTCTCGTGCAGCTCGGGCAAACCAAGCACCGCCTTGCCGAGCAGGTCAGGGGCAGGGTGCTCCTGCTTGTACCAACGGGGGTATTCAGCGGCGTCTTTCAAGCGGAAGTCGGCGCTCATGTCGATCACGCGCGCGCCGCCGGCCAGCCAGGCCCGGGCCTTGCTCGCGCCGACGTTATGAGGAAGGCAGCTGAACACCACATCGATGCCGTCGAGGTCCGGCTCGGAGCGGAAGGTGCCCTCCAGGTCGAGCAGCGGAAACACGGCTGAATAGGGCTGCCCGGCCAGGGAGCGGGTGGTCAGCTGGGCCAGCTCAACCCCAGGGTGCCGGGCAAGGAGGTGGACAAGAGTCATCCCGGCGTAGCCATTGGCCCCGGCGACAGCTGCCCTTACCAAGTTGCCCACGAACGCATGAGTATACATAAAGACTGCATAAACATCCGCGGCCGAAAGGGTGCGCCAGACCGAGGAGCCAGTCCGGCCCGCGAGGCGACGGCCCAAACGTCACAGTCGGGGGAACCGTCATGAACGTGCCTCAAGGCTTCCAAGCCGTAAATCTCGCCCAGAAATCGACTTTCTTCAGCCCGCTTATAGCCCCTGGCGACCGCGACCTAGTCCATCACCTCGTTGAAGAAGCACGATTCCGCCCCCGTGTGACACGCCGGTCCCGCCGCCCTGACGCTCAGCAGCACTGTGTCGAGGTCGCAGTCGAGCGTCACCTCGACCACCTCCATGAAATTGCCCGAGGTGGCCCCCTTCTCCCACAGCCCCCTCTCCCGCGAACGAAACCACGCGCGCCCGGTCTCCCTCGTCCTGGCCCAAGCCTCCTCGTCCATGTAGGCGACCATGAGCACCTTCCCCGTCTCCACCGACTGGACCACCGCCGGCACCAACCCTTTCGAGAAATCCGGTTTCATCGCCTGATCTCCAACCCCCGCGATGCCAGCTCCTGCTTCACCCCAGCGATGCGCAGCTCCCCAAAATGAAAGATGGATGCGGCGAGCGCCGCCTCCGCCCCACCCGCCGTCAACGCCTCGTACATATGCCCAGCATTCCCCGCACCCCCTGAAGCAATGACCGGCAGGCGAACCGCGGAGGTGACCGCCTTCAACAGGTCGACGTCGTACCCGTCATGCGTCCCGTCCCTGTTCATCGAGGTCAGCAAAATCTCGCCTGCCCCCAGGCTCTCGCCCAGCGTCGCCCACTCGACCACATCCCGGCCCGTGGGCCGCCGGCCCCCATGGCTGAACACCTCCCATCCCTGCCCGTCGGTACGCCGCCGCGCATCGATGGCCAGCACCACGCACTGCGATCCGAACACCTCCGCACAGCGCGTGATCAGCTCGGGGTCCGCAAGAGCCGCGGTGTTGACCGACACCTTGTCCGCCCCATGCGTGAGAAGCTCGGCCATGTCCTCGACGCTCCGAACGCCCCCTCCAACGGTGAGCGGAATGAAGACCTGGTCCGCGGTCCGCGACACCACGTCGAGGATGATCTTCCGTTCGTCTGACGATGCCGTGATGTCGAGAAACACGATCTCGTCAGCGCCCTCGCGGTCATAGAGCGCTGCCAGCTCCACCGGGTCGCCCGCATCGCGTATCTCCACAAACTGAACCCCTTTGACAACGCGACCCTCGTCGACGTCAAGGCAGGGAATGATCCGCTTCGCGGGCATCGCTTCAGAAGACCCGATTCACGCGAAGGTGATCGGGCGGTTGGCTCATTCGCAAAGCTTCACGAAGTTCTCATAGACCCGAAGGCCGTCGGCGCCGCTCTTCTCTGGATGAAACTGGGTGCCCATCACGTTGCGCCGCGCGGACGCTGCCGCGGGCGAGTGTTCTGTCGAACCAATTGAATGCCTGGTCGAATCGGGCGTGTACGAGTGAACGAAATACATGTAAGAGCCGTCGGCGATGCCGTCCCACAACGGGGTGTGATCCGTGAGCGTCAGCCGGCACCATCCGATCACCGGTAGGAGCTCGCTGTTATCGACCTCTCGCACGGTGCCAGGCAGCAGGCCAAGGCCCTGGTGCCGGCCATGCTCCATCGACGCTTCGAACAGCAGCTGATAGCCCAGGCAGATCCCCAGGATCGGCGTCCCTCGGCGGGCACGTTCGACGATTCGCTCGCCCAGCCCCGCGGCGGTCAGCTTCTCGAGCGCCGGTCCAAACGCTCCCACCCCCGGCAGCACGATGCCGTCCGCCTCGTTGAGGTCGTCGGGGTCAGCGGTGAGCTGCGGGTAGGCCCCGGCATGGACAAGGGCGCGCTCGACCGAGCGCACATTGCCAACGCCGTAGTCGACGACGGCAATCACCCCAGCACACCCTTGGACGAAGGCACTCCCCGGCCGCCACCCGGAGCAACCGCCTGACGCAGGGCGAGCCCGAGCGCCTTGAACGTCGCTTCGGCGACGTGGTGGCGGTTGCGGCCCCGGATCACGTCCACGTGGATGGTCGCGCCGGCGTGGATCGACAGCGCTTTCCAGAACTCCTCCAGCACCTCGGACTCGACGGATCCGATTCGCCCGCGAAGCGGCACGTTGTACGACAGGTACGGTCGCTTGCCCAGGTCAATCACGACCCGCGCGAGCGCCTCATCGAGCGGCGCATATGCGGAGGCGAAGCGCGCGATGCCCGCTCGATCACCAAGCGCCTGCGACAGCGCCTGACCGACGACGATGCCTGAATCCTCGACGAGGTGATGCGTGTCGACGTGCAGATCGCCGGACCCGCGCAGGTCGAGGTCGAATCCGCCGTAGCGCGCAACCTGCTCGAGCATGTGGTCCAGGAACGCGAGCCCGGTCGCGACCTTAACCTTGCCCATCGCATCGAGGTTGACCTTGGCGCGCAACTTTGTCTCCTTGCTGTTGCGCGTGACGTCGGCTTTTCTATTCAAGTCGCACCTCCACCGCGTGCGCGTGCGCGCCCAATCCTTCCATCTGAGCCAGGCGCACGGTCGCCCCACTCAGCGCGTCGACGTCCCCGCGGTCAAGGCTCAACACGCTCATCTGCTTCATGAACGTGCGCACGCCGAGCGGTGAAGCAAAGCGCGACGCGCCAGAGGTCGGGAGCGTGTGGTTCGGGCCGGCCGTGTAATCACCGAGCGGAACTGTGGCATAGGGCCCAACGAAAACCGCGCCCGCGTTTTCGACCTGCCGAGCCCGCGCCGCCGCGTCCTCAGTGACGATGAGCAGGTGCTCCGGCGCGAATTCGTTGGCGATTCTCATGGCCTCATCGAGGTCTCGCACGACGACCGCGCTGCAGGTGGCGGCGCGAATGATGTCCGCGCGCTCGAGGCCCGGCAATAGACTGTCCAGCTCTTCCTCCACCCGGCTTGCGAGCATCGCGGAGTCTGTGACCAGCACCGCCACCGCCAGCGGATCGTGCTCGAGCTGTGCGGCCAGGTCGGCGGCGACGAAATCTGGACGAGCCTTCGCATCCGCGATGACCATCACCTCGGTTGGTCCGGCAATCCCATCGATCCCGACCGCTCCGAACACCTCGCGCTTGGCAAGGCTCACGTAGACGTTGCCGGGGCCGGCGATGAGGTCCACGCGCTGGATGGACTGAGTCCCATACGCCATCGCCGCGATGGCCTGCGCGCCGCCCATTCGGTAGACGGTGTCGACGCCGGCGATGTGAGCGGCAGCGAGGATTGAATCCGGCACCGTGCCATCGGCGCGCGGCGGAGTGGCCACCACCACCTCCCGCACGCCCGCGACGCGTGCAGGGATCGCCGTCATCAGGACGGTTGACGGATAGGCGGCTCGCCCGCCTGGCGCATAGAGGCCGGCACGCCGCACCGGCCGTGTGACCAGCTCGAGACCCGGCGAGGCACTCTTGGCCGTCTCAACCTGACGCGAATGAAATTCGCGAATGCGATCGGCTGCGAATTCGAGCGCCTGACGATCCTGCTTGTCAAGGCGCCCCGCCGCCGCCGCGAATTCGCCTGAATGAATCTCGAAGGTCTCCCCGCTCTGCGGCGTCCAACCATCGAGCTCGGCGCTGTATGCGCGCAGGGCAGCGTCACCCTCAGCCGCAACGCGCGCGCAGATCTGCACCACAACATCGCGCTCAGCTTGGAAGCGCGAGAGGTCCAGCCCGCGTCGGGACAGCGGAGAAGCTGCCCACGTGGCGGCGTCAAACCGTTTCATTTCGCGGCCAAAGTAACAGCCGCGCCGCGGCGAGCCGGCTGATCGGCGGCCGCGCGTAAGCGCCCCACCAACGCCTGGACTGCGACAGTCCGTGTTTTCAGACTGGCCTGGTTGGCGATGAGTCGCGCAGTGGAGCTTCCGAGGATAGCCGCCACGCGCAGCTTGTTCTCGCGCAGTGTGCGGCCGCTGGCGGTCAGATCCACGATCCCGTCGACCAGGCCAACCTGCGGTGCGAGCTCGACCGAACCATGAAGCCGGACGACCTCGACCGATTGGCCATGCGCCTCGAACCAGGACGCTGTGGTCCGCGGGTACTTGGTCGCGACACGCAGCAGAGGCGGCCATGTCTCCGGACCGGCCAGCTTCGATGACGCCGGGACCGCAAGCACCAGCCGGCAATCGCCGAAGCGCAGATCGACCAGCTCGTAATGCGCGCCGGCCGACTCCCAGAGCACGTCCTTGCCGACGATGCCGAGGTCGGCCGCGCCATGGTCGACGTACGCCGGCACATCGGCCGGACGGACGAGGATGACCCGAACCGCCGGACGATCCACGAGCAATTGGCGACCCAGCTCGGTCGCGCTCAACCTCGCCACGCCGGACCGGCCGAGGATCTTCAACGCGCCAGCCAGGAGCGCACCGGTTGGAATCGCGATCGAGACCCGCTCCTTCTTCATGCCGGCGAACCCGCGAGTCGTCCGGCCACCTGCTCCGGCGGCAGCTTCAACATCCGGCGACGCGGCGCCGACCAAGAGGTCGAGGTCGAGGTGTGGCAGTGGACGAGGTTGACCGCACCGACCGCTCGCCACCAATCGACTGCCTCTTTGTGATTTCTCGGTTGCGTGTCGACCACCGCTCGCATCCCCAAGAGCCGCAGGGTCGATCCGAGGCGCAGCGCGGTCGCGAGCCCTGCGGCATCCCACGCGATGGCCGCATCCAGGCGGGGCAGCTCAGGTGGTCGGGCGGCGCGAGTGAGCATCTCCCACACAAGATCCAGCTGCACGACAAAGCCGGTTGCCGGCGCCGGTCGCCCGAACCGCGCCAGCAGCCCGTCGTAGCGCCCGCCCTGCGCAACAGGGCGGCCCAGATCCGGCCCATACCCCTCGAAGATGATGCCGGTGTAGTAATCGAAGTCCCGGATGGCGCCGAGATCGAGGCTCACCACCTCGCCAAGCCCATGACCGCCCAGCAGATCCAGGACGCGGCCGAGCTCCGACAGAGCTCGCTCGGAGCGGTGGTTGCGCACGAGACCGCCGGCCGCGTTCAGAATCTCAGCGCCGCCGCGCAGAGCTGGAAAGCGCAGCAGCAGCTCGTGTTCGGCGGAGCGCAGGGTCGTCCGGCTGAGCAGCTCCTCGAGGGCAACGAAGTCGCGCGCAGCCAGGGCAGCGCGAACCCCGGCCTTGACCTCGGCCGGAAGCTTGACCGCGTCCATGATCCCGTGAAAGAACTCGGAGTGACCAACGTCGACCTGGTAGCGACGGAGACCGGTGGCTTCGAGGCAGCGCGCCGCGAGGGCGATGACCTCGGCGTCGGCCACCACTCCCGACGCTCCTACCAGCTCTGCCCCCACCTGGTCTGTCTCTCGCCTCTGCTGAAAGCGCCCCTCATCAGTCGAGAGGACGGGGCCCGCATAGCAAAGGCGCATGGGCAGCGGCGCCGACCTCAACTTGCCGGCCACCACGCGCGCAACGGGCACGGTGCGCTCGCTGACCAGCGCCACGACCTCGCCGCGCGAGTCGGCGAACTTGAAGAGGCGGCGTCGCTGCTCAGGACCGAGGCCGAGCTCCAGCACCTCGGTGCTCTCGACCATCGGTGTGATGACGTGGCGGTAACCCCAGCGCCGCATCTCGCCCAGGACTGATTCCTGGGCTTCCCGCAACACCTCGGCTTCTTTGGGAAGGAGGTCGCGGAACCCGGGCACTCCGCCCAGCGGAGGTATTACTTTGGACGACGAACTACGGTCGGTGAAGAGACCTCCGGGCTCGGGCCACCGACTGTCGATCAGCTGTCATCGTCGTCGTCCTCGTCATCCTTGTCATCGTCGGTGCTCTCGACGAAGTCCAAGGGCTCGGCGTCGTCGTCGACGGCGTGCATGCCTTCTTCGATGTCCCCGCCCTCGACGACCGCGTCGGAGCTGGTCTCCTCATCGTCCTCACCGGCGAAGATCTCGACCTCGCGAGCGAGAAGGCTTTCTTTCGTGTAAGGCCGGAACTCGACCTCGCGCTTGCGCCGCATCGGGAAGCTCGGCTTGCCGGCGAACTTCGGGTCCTGGTAGGTCTCACGAACGATGAGCTTCACGGCGGTGCCCTCGCACGACATGACCCCTGCCTGGTACCGGTTGCCACCGCGCATGAACTTGATCAATCGCCGTGCCAGCTTGGCCTCGAGCAGGCCGAGCTTGACGCCGCGGGATGTCTCGGCAACGACACCGTCGCCGTCGATTCTCAGCTCCGCGACATCGCCGGCGGCGACCCGGGAGCAGATGTCGGACCCGGGAGGATTCTCGAGGGTGGTGATGACCGTCTTCCCCATCTCTTCGACGAAAAGGTTGAGGTCGACCCTGGTGCCACCGACCTTCAGGCCTTCCTTCTGGTGGAGCAGCGCGTTGATGCGCGCAGCATTCTTCTTCGCGATCGAGTTCATCGGGTTGAGCTTGAGCGCGACCTCGTATGCAGCCTTGGCGTCTTTCAGCTTGCCGAGCTCGGACAGCGCCTTGCCCAGCCGGTTCTGAGTCTCCTCATCCGTACCGAAGCTCTCGATGATGAACTTGTTCAGCTTCGCCGCCTCATCCCATTTGCCGGCGATGGCCAGCTGGACAGCTTCGTCTCCGTACTGAGATCGGGGTTTGAGGTGCTCTGGTGACTCGGTCTTCAACGGGCGCTCCTAATGACTCCGGCTGAGAGGAGTTACGAGTATAGGTTCTACTGGCACGCAACACCTTGCCCATACCTGCGGCGACAATCACCGCGTGAAACCCTCGCTGAGGTCGATTGTTTGCATCGGGGCTCTATGCCTGCTGCCCCTCGCCGCCTGCTCGAGCGGCGACTCCGCTCCCAAGGCCGGCATCAAGATCGGCGTCGACCTGCCGCTGTCGGGCGTCGAGGGGCGGGCCGGCACGCCGACGTTGAACGGCGTGCGTTTCTTCGTGCACCAGCATCCGACGCTCGCCGGGTTGAAGGTGACCATCAGCGCTCGCGACGATTCGGTCAATGGCGTGCACAACGCGACGCGCGGAGCACAAAACATCACCGCACTCGTAAACGACCCACTCGTGTTGGGCATCGTCGGACCATTCGACTCGAGCGTGGCTCGGGTCGCCATTCCGGTTGCGAACCGGGCGCACCTGGCGATGGTCAGCCCCTCGACCAGCGATCAGTGCCTCACCAAACCGGTCTTCGTGCCCACCGGCCTCACCCCTGCTCACAGAGCCATCGCCTGCAGCGAAGTTGGCCTCCCCATGCCCGCCGACCTGCGGCCTTCCAAGGTCAACAACTTCTTCAGGCTGGCCACCACCGACGATCTTCAGGGGGCGGCCGCGGCGGACTTTGGCTACAACCACCTCCACCTCCTGCGCGTGGCGGTCATCTCCGACCATGAGGCGTACGGCCAGGCGCTGGCCAGCGGCTTTCGGACACGCTTCAACAAGCTGGGAGGCCTTGTCGTCTCCTACCAGGATGTCGTCCCCGCCACCAACCTGAACCTGACCACTTTCTTCAGCCAGGCCAGAAAGGATGGAGCCCAGGCTGTCTACTTCGGTGGAAGCAGCGCCAACCACGCTTGTTCGACCCGCGCCCAAATGGCGAGCGTGTTCGGTGCCACCGCACCCTACCTGGGCGGAGACGGCATCGCCGAAGACCCCGCCTGCGTTCGAGATGCGGGATCCAGCGCCCCCGCCATCTATGCCACCGTGCCGGCGATCGATCCGAACCAGGCGGCAAGTGCCAGATCCGCGATCTCGGCTTTCAAAGAGGCGTACCCCCATCCGGCCGACTTCGGGCCATACACGATGCTGGCTTATGACGCGACGGCTGTAATGTACGAGGCCATCGACAAGGCGATCAAAGCTGCTGGAGGTAAGTTTCCGGGCCGGGCCGAGGTGGTGGCAAACCTGGCCGCGATGACCGATTTCGCCGGTGTCACCGGCACCTTCGGCTTCGATGCCACCGGCGACACGACCCACAGGATTGTCTCGATCTACGAGTCCCAGAGCTCGGACCCGGCAGCCGCCTGGCCCTGGGTCGGAGCCATCGACTACAGCGCCAGGCTCCCGTATTGATGCCAAAGCCGGCCGGGGCCTTGAAGTCTCGGTTGCAGCCGGTATAGTGTCCGACTGGAGTAGTGGTTCGGCCATCCCATGTGGCCGCACTCGTCGTCGGCGCACTCTCGCCCCGATCGTGAGGATTGGGAAGAGGGCGGCGAGTGGTGGAGGCGTCCGGCTGTTCGGACTTCGTATTGCCTCCAGCAAGACACATAGGGGGAACCAAATGGTTCGAGCTCGAGTCGGACTCGTAGTCCTTTCATTGGTCGTATCCGCTGTCGCGGTCGCATGCGGAGGCACGACCCCCACAACGTCGGCTGCGGCATGCACCAACCTCAGCTCGGTGGGCTCGGCGCCTTCCAGCGATTACACGCTCGCTGCGGCGGTACTGCCAAAGCTGGCGGCTCGAACCGCGACGGGCGGCGACCCCGTACTGAAGATCGGGTTCGTGGGCATGCTCGCCGGCAAGTACCAGAACTACGGCGTTGACGCCAAGGACGGCGTCCAGCTGGCGATCGACCAGGCCAACGCCGCCGGCGGGGTCACCTACAACGGGACCAAGTACACGTTCGCGCTCGACGCCCAGGACGACAACGCGGACGCCACCCAGGGTGTCCAGGCCGCCCAGAAGCTCGTCGACGACGGCGTCGTCGCCGTGATCGGCGGAATCTTCTCGACCGCGACCATCGCGGAGTCGAAGATCTTCAGCGACAACGGCATCACCCAGATCTCGCCCTCGGCCACCAACCCGAAGTACACGGCTCAGGGTTTCAAGACCGCCTTCCGCGTCATCGGTAACGACGTCGCACAGGGCAAGGCGAACGGCGACTTCCTCATCAAGACGCTCGGCTGCAAGAACATCGCGATCATCGACGACAAGAGCACCTACGGCCAGGGCCTGGCGGACCAGGTGAACACCGAAGTGCCTGTCGCCGGCGGCACTGTGATCGACCGCGAACACGTTGACCAGACCGCGAGTGACTTCACCGCCCAGCTCACGACGATCAAGGGCAAGCACCCCGACGCCATCTTCTACGGCGGGTACTCAGCCCAGGCTGGACCGCTTACCTCGCAGGCACACAAGCTCGGCCTCAACGTTCCCATCGTGATGGGAGACGGCTGCCAGGACACTGACTACACGAAGCTTGCCGGCACTGACGCCAATAACAACTTCGCGTCCAACGGCGGACCTGCCCAGTCGCTTATGACGGGCTTCGCAGCGTTCAACACGGCGTTCCACGCAAAGTTCAACGTCGACGTTTTCCAGTACGCACCGCAGGCGTTCGACGCCACCAACATCATCATCAACGCGGTGAAGGCCAACGGACCCACCAAGGCCGGCATCCTCTCTGGGGTGGCCGCGACCAAGGACTACCAGGGGGTTGTCCAGACCTACACCTTCACCTCAACCGGCGACATCACCAACAGCATCTTCACCATTTACAAGGTCGAAGGTGGCACCTGGAAGGCGGTCAAGGCCGTAACCTCCGCCTAGAAACCTCCAACTTAATTTCGAAATACGGGCAGGCACAGCGCCTGCCCGTATCAATTTTGGCTTAATCTCTCGGGCGTAAATGCAGAATTGCCTCAACCTGCTCACCTCCGGGTTGACGCCCGAGGGCATCCTGCAGCAGCTCATCAACGGCGTGACGTTGGGCAGCATTTACGCGCTGATCGCCCTGGGCTACTCGATGGTCTACGGCGTTCTCGAGCTCATCAACTTCGCGCACGGCGACGTTTTCATGGTCGGAACCTTTGTCGTCCTGGGGGTTACTGATCGGTTCCACCTGGACGGAGCGTCCCTCACGCTGATCGTCCCCGTCCTTCTGGTTGCCATGCTCGCCGCCATGGTCCTGTGCGCCGGCCTTGGCTTTGCGATCGAGAAGGTCGCCTACCGGCCGCTTCGCCGCGCCCCGCGCCTGGCGCCCCTGATCAGCGCTATCGGCGTCAGCTTCTTCCTGCAGGCATGGGTCGCGACCTACGTCTCGTCGCGAGATTTCACGCTGCCCAACCTGATACTGGGCGGCATCCCTTTGTACGGAGACGTGAGCATCAGCTACGTGCAGATCCTCATGCTGGTTTCGTCGGTCGCAATGATGTTTCTTCTTCAGCTGATCGTCCGAAGAACGTTGTTGGGACGTGGGATGCGAGCTGTGGCCCAGGATCGCGAGGCCGCCGAGCTCATGGGCGTGAACATGGATCGCGTCATCTCGTTCACGTTCATCATCGGCTCTGCTCTGGCGGGCGTAGCCGCTTTGCTGTGGATGCTCAACTACTCGACGAACCAGACGATCGGGTTCATCGCGGGCCTCAAGGCGTTCACGGCGGCGGTGATCGGCGGGATCGGCAACATCCCGGGAGCCATGCTCGGAGGCTTCCTGCTCGGTCTTGCCGAGTCCCTGGGCGCCGCTTACATCAGCAACCTGAGCTGCGGCGTCTTCTCTTCGTCGTATCAGAACGTATTCGCTTTCGCGTTCCTGATCCTCATGCTTGTATTCCGCCCCTCAGGCATCATCCGTGAGCGCGTGAGCCAGCGAGCATGAACCTGGTCGACACGCTCGTCAATCTCCTGCACGGTCCCTTTGGCGACCAGCCGTTTGCGATCCTGGCCTGGCAGGTTTTGCTCGGAGGCGCCACCTATTTCACAGCGCGCTTCGTCCGTGGCCGTTTTCCTCGCCAGGCTGCGGCCCCACTCCTGGTGGCGGGGCATGGGGTCTCGGTGACGATGCGCAATCGGTACGTGCTGCTGGGAATCGGTCTGGCGCTGCCCCTTTTCGAGCTGCTCACCGGCGGTTACCTGCTGACAGTGACGTACAGCATCGAGCTGTATGTCCTGCTTGCAATCGGCCTCAATATCGTCGTCGGCTTCACCGGCCTCCTGGATCTCGGCTACGTCGCATTCTTTGCCGTCGGCGCTTACGTATATGGGCTGTTTGCGTCGCCGCAGCTTTACGACATCACGCACCGCACGCTGTACTTCCTGGTTCCGCAAACTGGCACCCCCGGCTACCACATCTCAATGCTGGTGTTGATGCCCGTCGCGGGCTGCGCGGCAGCACTTTTCGGAGTTCTGATCGGTATTCCAACGCTTCGTCTACGCGGGGATTACCTCGCGATAGTCACGCTCGGATTCGGCGAGATCACGCGAATCTTCGCCAACAACCTGGACCAGCCGATCAACATCACCAACGGTCCGAACGGGCTGATCAACATCGATCCTGTCTGGATCGGCAACTACAGCTTCGGCAACCCAAACAACTACATCGGACCGTTCCACGTCCCCCCGTTCCTCAACTACTACTACCTGGTTCTGATCCTCATCCTCCTGACTGTGTTTTTCGTCACCCGCCTGGAACGCTCTCGAGTCGGCCGGGCATGGGCGGCCATACGCGAGGACGAGACCGCCGCCCAGATGGCCGGCGTCAACACCCGCAACTTGAAGCTCCTGGCTTACGCTTCGGGCGGCTTCTTCGGCGGCATGGCCGGAGCGGTCTATGCGGCGGGGCAACACCTCATCGCGCCAGACTCCTTCCAGCTGTTCGTGTCGATCCTGGTGCTCTGCATGGTGGTGGCCGGCGGCATGGGCAGCATCCCAGGGTCCGTCCTGGGTGCGGTGGTGATCGGGGCGATCTATTTCCTGACCACCCAACTGCTGTACCTGCGCATCCTGATATTCGGCGCCCTTCTGGTGATCCTGATCACCCTGCGCCCACAGGGCTTCCTGCCAAGCACTCAGCGTGCGCACGAGCTCGCTGAGGTCGATCAGGACCCATCACTTGGACCACCGCCCCCAGGCGTTGTGACCGCATGAGCGCAGACAAACCGCCGATCCTGGTCCTGTCCAGCGTGCGAAAGCAGTTCGGCGGCCTCGTTGCCGTCGACAAGCTCGACATCTCCGTCGACGAAGGCGAAATCTTCAGCCTGATCGGCCCGAACGGCGCGGGCAAGACCACCGCGTTCAACCTGATCACGGGACTGGACGTGCCGACCTCAGGAACCATTCGGTTCGGCGGGCGGGTGATCTCGGGGTTGCCGCCACACCGCCTGGCGCAACTCGGGATCGCGAGGACGTTTCAGAACATCCGGCTGTTCAGCAACATGACGGTGCTGGACAACGTGCTGGTGGGTCGCCACAGCCGCCTTCACACGCCGTACTGGATGGCGGTCGTTCGTACCCCGGCCGAGCGGGCTGAAGAAAAGGACGCGGTCGCCAAAGCCCGCGAAACCTTGAAGTTCGTCGGCCTGCAACGCCGGGACAACGACCTTGCACGCAACCTCCCATATGGCAGCCAGCGCAGGCTCGAGATCGCCCGCGCACTCGCCAGCGAACCGCGCCTCTTGCTCCTGGATGAGCCGGCGGCCGGCACCAACCCGCAGGAGAAGGCGGGGCTGGGGGAATTGATCCGTGCCATCCGCGCCCGTGGCGTGACCCTGTTTCTGATCGAGCACGATATGAAGGTCGTGATGGGGATCTCCGACCGGATCGCCGTTCTTGACCACGGCGAGAAGATCGCCGAAGGCACGCCAACAGAGGTCCGCACCAATAACAGGGTGATCGAGGCCTACCTCGGAAAGGGTGCATGACCGACGATTCCTCGGCTCCCTTCCTGGAAGTCAGCAGCCTAGAGGTTGCATACGGCAAAATCACCGCCCTTCGCGGCGTCAGCCTGACGGTGGGTCGCAGCGAGATCGTGACCTTGATCGGAGCCAACGGAGCGGGCAAATCCACCACGGTCCGGACCTTGGCCGGCGTGATGCGGCCCGTCTCAGGCCGTGTCGTTTTCGATGGACAGGAGACGACCGGCCATACGGCGGAAACGATAGTTCGGCGCGGCCTCATCCTGGCTCCCGAGGGTCGGCGGTTGTTTCCGCGGATGAGCGTTCACGAGAACCTGCTGATGGGGGCCTACACGCGTCGCGACCGCGCCGGCATCAGCGCCGATCTGGAGAGAAGCTTTGGTTTGTTTCCCCGCCTGAAGGAACGTGAGACCCAGCTCGCCGGAACCCTGTCGGGTGGCGAGCAGCAGATGCTCGCAATCGGTCGAGCACTGATGGCGCGGCCCAAACTGCTGATGCTCGACGAACCGTCGTTGGGCCTGGCGCCCATCCTGGTGGAGACGATATTCAGCATCATTCGCGAGATCAACTCGCAGGGCACGCCGGTCCTGCTGGTCGAGCAGAACGCGTTCAAGGCGCTGGAGGTGGCCCATCGCGGCTACGTCCTGGAGACTGGCGTCATCGTCCAGACCGGCACCGGCAAGGAACTGCTCGAATCCGAAGCGGTGCAGACCGCTTACCTGGGCATTTGACGCCCGACGCTGCCGGCTGCTAGCTGCGCGGCTGGTAGCTCGAGACGAAAAGGAAGATGAGGAACGCGGCGAAGGCCCCGTACTCGACCACCACATTGCGCGTGAAGCTGTCCTCGACCGTGTGCCTGACAAGACCTCGGTTGATGTACCAGGCGAACAGCAGCATCACGGCAAACGTGCCCTCGTTCAGGTTCAGGTAAATCGAAAGCGCGAGGATCGCCCAGGCAAGGAACATGACGACCTGGCCGACGAACAGCGCAAAGATGAACGCCCGCCGCGGCGCGATCGCCGTCCCATTGATCCTGAAGCTGCGATATGAGGCAAGGAACGTGATGGTGAAGATCCACAGCAGCTTGAGGATGGTGTTGTTGTTGAACGGGATGGTCACGACGACCAGGTAAGCGCCCGCGAGCACGAGGATCAGGAGCGCCTCCTGCAGCATCATGTGTCCGCGCTTTTCGGCGTCGCGCAGACGCAGGTAATCGAGCCGCGCGGACAGCACGAAGCCAGCGCCGAAGACCACGGTGATAACGCCATATTTCCAGAGCTCGGCCACGATCGGGTGCCCGGCGCTGTCATGCCCACCGGCGAGGCCGGCCAGCGTGATGGCCCCCAGCGCCACCGGAATGTAGTGCTCGATCCGTGGAAACTCCTCGGTCCCGCGCAGGTAGCCAAGCAGCGCAGGCGCCGCCACCACCACCATGCCCAGTGCGAGCACCCACACCTGCCCTTCACCGAGCAGCTCCGACTTGAAGGCGAGGGCGATGGCCATCAGCACGACGCCCGCAAAGAGCAGGAAGCTGCGGTCGCGCTCGAGATGCACCGTGCTCGCGGCCGGCGCCGTCTTCTCAGGTGCGGGCGGGATTTTCATTCGACCCGAGGAAGTCTAAGCGTCAGCAGCAGCCTACGTCGGGGCTCGGCCATAGCGGTCTGAGAGCCGAACCACGTCGTCGCCCTCGGGCGTGGACACCTCAAAGATGTCGCTGTCCTCGACCGCGGTGATGCGATGCCGCGTGCCCGGTGTGATGCGAAGGGTCTCGCCGGCTCGCATCCGGTGCTTGGTCAGGGCGCCGTCGGGGCCGCCAAGCTCGATGTCGACGCAGCCCTTCACGATGTACTGACTCTCGTCCTTGCGCTCGTGATACTGCAAGGAGAGTGCTTCGCCTTTGTTCACGTGGAGCACCTTGCCGAGATAGCGGTCGGTCACGGCCCATCGAAGCTCGTAGCCCCATGGCTTGTCGACGCGCGAACCGTCAACGGGCTTCGGGGCCTCAGGCATGAGACCTCAATCCGACAATGTCCTCGATCGCGCTTAGACGAGCCTCGACGTCGGCGTTCGTCGCCGCCTCCGAGTAGACACGCACCAGAGGTTCCGTGCCGCTGGCCCTGAGAAGCACCCAACTCCCGTCGTCGAGGTAGAACTTGAAGCCGTCATCGGATCGCACACGTGCCACCTTCACCCCCGCGACATCGGCCGGCTGGTTGGCCGAGAGAAGGTCGAGGATCCGCTTTCGCTCAACCTCGTATGTGTCACGCGCGAGGTGGATGTCGTGGCGGCTGTAGGCATGCGGCCCAACGCGTCTCTCGAGGTCGGCCAGGATCTGGGAAAGCGGCTTGCCCATCCTGACGATCATGTCAGCGAACATCAAGCCGATCAGGATGCCGTCGCGCTCGGGGATATGGCCTCGGACCGCGTAGCCACCAGACTCCTCCCCGCCGAGCACGGCATCCGACTCCATCATCTTCGGCGCGATGTTCTTGAAACCCACGGGCACCTCGAAAACCTCCGCGCCGAACTCCGCGCCAAGCTTGTCGGCCATCGACGTCATGTTGATGGTCTTGACCACGGGCCCACCCATACCCCTGACCTCGAACAGGTAGAGCATCAGCAAGGCGAACACCTGCAGCTGCGTGATGAAGCGGCCGGTTTCGTCGATGATCCCAACCCTGTCCGCGTCTCCGTCGGTGCAGATGCATAGGTGGTTGCCGCCGCCCGCCCTCATGACCGCAACCGCCGCATCGATGTTGGGCGGAATCGGCTCGGGATTGATGCCACCGAAGAACGGGTTGCGCTCGTGGTGCAGCTCGGTGACGCTCGTCGTCCCGCCAGAGAGCAGGTCCGCGATGTACCTGTAGCCGGATCCATACATGCATTCGTGCACGATGCGAAGACCCGCTCCCTTGATGGCGGCGAGGTCGACGATGCGCCCGATCTGCTCGTAGTACGAGGCGCGCGGATCGTAGACCGTGATCATCTCGGCGGACTGGGCATTGTCCGGCGTTCGGGCCTCCTGGACCGCGTTGATCCTTTGCTCGAGGTCCGCGATGACGCTGCTCGGCGCGGAGCTGCCCGTCTCGGGCTTGTACTTCACGCCGTTGAACAGATACGGATTGTGGCTGGCGGTGATCACCGTTGCGCCAGTGGCCTTGCGGTCGATGACAGTCCACGACGCGACCTGTGTCGGCGATGGACGGTCGAAGATCAGGCTTCGAACACGGTTGGCGGCGAACACGTCGGCAACTGCCCGGGCGAACTCCTCGGAGGCGAATCGACAGTCATAGCCGACGACCGCCAGCGGCTCCGCGGTTCGCGAGAGCATGTATTCGGCGGCGCCCTGCGCGACCCGTCGAACATTGGCGTACGTGAAGTCATCCGCGACAACTCCGCGCCAGCCATCGGTGCCGAACTTGATCTGCCCCAACTGACTCATCCCCCCGCCACAGTTAACTACAGAAAGCTCGTTTTACCTGCACGGCGGAGCGCCTCCACCACCTTGCGCACATCCTGAGCGCGTGAGCGCGGACACACCAAAAGCGCGTCCTCGGTGTCGACGATGATCATGTCATCGAGGCCGATCGCCGCCACCAGGCGCCGCGATCCGAGGATGAGGCTTCCAGTGGTGTCGACAAGGATCGACTGGCCTTCGACCGAGTTGCCATGGACGTCCGCCCGCACGCGGTCGCCCAGCTCGGCCCAGTTGCCGATGTCAGCCCACTCGAAGTCACCGGGGACGAGCAGCAGGCGGTCGGTTTTCTCCATCACGCTCCGGTCGATCACATCGACCCTCAGCCCTTTGTAGATGGCGGCGGCAGTCCCCTCGTCGCCGGCGGTCCGAGCCGCCATCACCTTCTGGAGGCCTGCGAGGTGGCGAGGCGCGTGCAGGCCGAGCTCATCGATGAACACGTTCAGCCGCCAGGAGAACCATGCAAGGTTCCAGTAGTAGCCGCCCGCCTTGAGGAAACGCCTGGCGGTGGCGAGGTTTGGCTTCTCCGTGAAGCGCTTGACGCGCAGCGCACCGCCGCTCATGCGTCCCGGCGCGTGGATGTAGCCGAGGCCCGTCGACGGAAACCTGGGCCTCAACCCCACGGTCACGAGGCTGGCGCTGGTCGACGCAGCGCGAACAGCTGCCCGCACTGCTTTCGAAACGCCCGCACGGCCGCTGACCACGTGGTCGGCCGGCAGGACGAGCATCACGGCATCGGGGTGACTCTCACGCAGGGTTAGCGCGGCCAGACCAAAAGCGTTAGTGGTCCCCCTGGCCGCAGGCTCGAGGATCAGGTGGGCCGAGTCGATCTCCGGAAGGACCCTCTGGATGATCTCGCGCTGGCCGTTCTCCGTCAGCACGAAGACCTCGCTCGCCAGCTTCGAAGCGCGGTCGTACGTTTCGCGCAGCAATGGCCGGCCGCTCTCGCCCAGGGGCAGCACATGCTTGGGAGTCGAGCGGCGCGAGCGCGGCCACAGGCGCGTCCCGGCTCCGCCGGCTGGGATCACCGCGATCGTCTTCTCGCCTCGCCGGGATCGGGCCGCCGTCAACCGACCTCTTCCGCGAGCTCCTTTGCCCGCGTTGTCGATTCCCAGGGGGCGTCGATGTCCGTGCGCCCGAAGTGGCCGTACACCGCGGCCTGACGGAAGAGCGGCCGACGCAGATTCAGCTCCTTGATGATCCCCAGAGGGCTCAGGTCGAACAGCTTGCTCACCACCGTCGAAAGCACGGTGTCCGGCACCGTTCCGGTGCCGAAGGTGTCGACCCGAATCGCCACCGGCTTGACGACGCCGATCGCGTACGCGATCTGCACCTCGCACCGCTTCGCGAGCCCAGACGCAACGATGGTCTTGGCCACGTGCCGGGCTCCGTAGGCGCCGGCGCGGTCGACCTTGGTCGGGTCCTTGCCGGAGAAACAGCCGCCGCCGTGACGGGCGAAACCGCCGTACGTGTCGACCATGATCTTGCGGCCGGTCAGACCTGCGTCCGCCACCGGGCCGCCGATGACGAAGCGGCCGGTCGGGTTGATGTACAGGCGAAGGCCGCCCTCCCTCAATTCGGCCGGGATCACGGCATCGATCACGTGCTCGGCGATATCCGAGCGCAGCTGTTCGGTCTCGACTTCCTCGTGGTGCTGCGCGGAAAGCACGACGCTGTCCAGGCCAAGCGGCTTGCCGTCGAGGCTGTAGCGCACGGTGACCTGGACCTTGCCGTCCGGCCGGAGATAGCTGAGCGTCTTGTTGCGGCGGACCTCGGCCAGTCGCCTGGCGAGGCGGTGCGCAAGCGTGATCGGGAGCGGCATGAGCTCGGGCGTCTCGTCGCAGGCGTAGCCGAACATCATTCCGGAGTCGCCGGCCCCGCCGACGTCGACCCCCTGGGCGATGTCGGGCGACTGCTCGTCGATGCTGGTGATGACACCGCAGGTCTCGGCGTCGAAGCCGTACTTGGCGCGGGTGTAGCCGACTTCGCGGATGGTCTGCCGGATGATCCGCGGGATGTCGACGTAGCAGTCGGTGGTGATTTCCCCGACCACGATCACGAGGCCGGTGGTCACCACCGCCTCGCATGCGACTCGAGCGAGCGGATCCTTGGCCAGGATCGCGTCGAGGATGGCGTCAGAGATCTGGTCGGCGAGCTTGTCGGGGTGGCCCTCCGTGACCGACTCCGAGGTGAACACGCTGTACGCCGGCTCGCGGGACATGGACTGGTCCTCCTTTGAATCTCCCACGCCGGCAAGGACCGGCCTCCGTTCGGGCCAGCCCCCAGGCGCCAGGTTCATACCTCTGGGACGTGGAGATAGTACCTCTGGGGACCGGGCCCAACGTCGTCCGCCCCCATCGACGACGGTGAGTCGGGCGGCCTCCGCGGCGAGGGGACGTCAGTGTCCGGGCTGCCGCCCGGACCTCAGGTCGAGGTAATGGATGCCGGAGTGCCGAAGCGCCTTCGATCCTCGTTTGGTCAGTAGGTCGGCGGTCGCCGCCCTGGATGACTCCATCACCCTCTCGATGTGCTCCCGCTTCATCTCCCACGTCGCTGTCGGGGCCGTGATCGGGCACAGGACCACGATCCGGGCCCGGTCACGCAGCCGCTCGTAGTCGGCGAGCATCTGGTGGTGCAGCGAGAGCTGCAGGGTTCGGGCGATCAGCTCGGGCAGGCTGTCTGGAGCGGACTCGTATTCGCCCCCGCCCATGAGGCTGATCGCCAGGATCTCTTTCGCGCCATCCGCGATCGCGATGTCGAGCGGCGTGTTGTCGACGACGCCACCGTCCAGGTGCTCCCGTCCGTCGATCTTGACCGAGGGAAAGAGACCGGGGATGGCCGTCGAGGCCAGCAGCGCGGGGGTCAGCGGCCCCGAGCGGAAGACCACGGGCTTGCCGGCGTTCAGGTCGGTCGCAACGACCGCGAGCGGGACGCGAAGCTGCTCGAATGTCGTCATGCCGGTGAGCGCCTGGGAACGATCGATCAGGCGGCGGACGTTCCCCTGTGGGAAAGCGCTGAGCTGATCGTGGCGGAGCCCAGAAAGGATGACCCCCAGCGGGTGGGCGTGAAACACCGTGAGGGCCTGGCGGGAAAGCCAGACCTCGCGCAGCATCATGATCCCGGCCAGCGATGGGTAGGCCGCGATGGCACTTCCGTTCAGCGCCCCAACGCTGGTTCCGACGACGGCGACCGGTGGCTCGAGGCCTGCCTCCAGCAGCCCGTTCAGCACCCCGACCTGCGCAGCGCCCCGGGCGCCGCCTCCGCCCAGCACCCACGTGCGCCGAGCAGGACCGAACGTACTTAGTGCCCGGGACCTGAGGTCGGCATCAGATTCGTGGTCTCGGCGGCCGGAGCCAAAGGAAAGGGTGGCGCAGCTAGGAGCGCATCGCTAGATGCGTGACGACGCAGCGCCGGGCCCATTTCCGCAGGCTTCAGCGCCGAAGGCGCCCGGTCGCCTAGGCCGCGAAGATGCGCCGATCCTCGGGGCCTGGACACTCAGGTTCCTTCTTCCCAGGACGTGAGGTAGCGCTGCTGCTCTTCGGTCAGGGTGTCGATCTCGACGCCCATCGCGTTGAGCTTGAGGCGAGCGACCTCGGCGTCGATGTCCGCCGGCACGTCGTACACCCTGTTCTCCAGCTTGCTCGCATTCCTGGCCATGTACTCCGCACAGAGGGCCTGGTTCGCGAAGCTCATGTCCATCACCGCCGCGGGGTGACCCTCGGCCGCGGCCAGGTTGATGAGCCGGCCTTCGCCCAGCACGTGCAGGCGCCGGCCGTCCCCCAGCTTATATTCCTGCACCGACGGCCGGACCTGGCGCACGCCTGTCGCCATCTCGTCCAGCGCCTTCAGGTTGATCTCCGAGTTGAAATGCCCCGAGTTGGCGAGGATCGCGCCGTCCTTCATCGTCTCGAAGTGACGGCGGTCGATGACGTTCACGTCCCCTGTGACCGTGACGAAGATGTCGCCTTCGCGCGCTGCCTGCCCCATCGTCATCACCCGGAAGCCGTCCATGGCCGCCTCGAGCGCCTTGACCGAATCGACCTCGGTGACGACCACGTCCGCGCCGTGGCCCTTGGCCCTGGAGGCGAGGCCGCGACCGACCCAGCCATACCCGGCGATGACAAACGTCTTGCCCGCGAGCAGCACGTTGGTGGCGCGGATGATGCCGTCGATGGTCGACTGGCCGGTGCCATAGCGGTTGTCGAACATGTGCTTGGTGTCGGCCTCGTTGACGGCGACGATCGGGTAGCGCAGAACGCCTTTTTCCGCCATGGCTCGAAGCCTGACCACCCCGGTGGTTGTCTCCTCAGTGCCGCCGATGATGTCCCCCAGCTGGTGCTGGCGCGACTTGTGGAGCACCGACACCAGGTCGGCGCCATCGTCCATGGTCATGACCGGCCGGTGATCGAGCACCGCTTCGATGTGGCTGTAGTACGTGTCGTTGTCCTCGCCGCGGATGGCGTAGGTGCTGATCGCGTGCGGCCCCGCAAGGGCCGCAGCGACGGCATCGTTGGTGGACAGCGGGTTCGAGGCGCAGAGCACCACATCGGCGCCACCTGCCTTGAGGGTGAGCATCAGGTTCGCGGTCTCGCTGGTCACGTGAAGGCAGGCGGCCAGCTTCAGCCCCTTAAGCGGCTGGTCCTTCGCGAACCGCGCGCGGATCAAGGTCAAGACCGGCATCTCGCGCGCCGCCCAGTCGATGAGCTCCTGTCCCTGGGCCGCCAGGTTCAAGTCTTTGACGTCGTTTCCCTTGGTGCTGACTTTCAAATGCGCCGCCTCTCCTTAATAGACAATCTCGCTGACCACTCTCACATCGGGCAGACGCTTTCTTCCGCCCAGGTCCGCGAGCTCGATCAAGACCTGCACTCCGGTGACATCGCCGCCCAGCTTGCGTATCAAGCGAACCGCGGCGGCCGCCGTGCCACCCGTCGCCAGTACATCATCGACTATCAGCACTCGCTGACCTGACTCGACAGCGTCCGAATGGACCTCGAGCTGGTCAGCGCCGTACTCGAGCTGATAACCCTCGCCAATTGTCTTCCAGGGAAGCTTTCCCGTCTTTCGGATCGGCACGAAGCCCGCGTTGAGCTTGACCGCGATGGCCGCGCCCGGGATGAAACCTCGAGCCTCGATGGCAGCGACGAGGTCCGGGGGCCGGTCGCTCCAGCCCTTCGACATCAGGTCGACGACTTCGCGGAACAGCTCTTTGCGCGAAAGCAGCGGTGTGATGTCACGAAAGATCACGCCCGCCTGCGGATAGCCGGGGACGTCTCGGACGTACTGCTTCAGCTGCTCAGGCGTGGTCATACGACGGACTGGAAGTATTCCAGGGTCCGGCCGAGTCCGTCCTCCAGCGCGACCTTCGGCTCCCAGCCGAGGAGGGTTCGCGCGTGACCGATGTCCGGACGCCTCTGCTTCGGATCGTCGACAGGCAGCTCGCGGAACTCGATGGTGCTCTTCGAGCCCGCGAGGCGGACTATCGTCTGCGCCAGCTCGAGCACCGTCACCTCCTCGGGATTGCCGAGGTTGACCGGCAGCTCGTCGCCGCGCTCGAGCGTGGCGAGGACTCCGCGCACGAGGTCCGAGACGTAGCAGAGGCTTCGAGTCTGCGAACCGTCCCCGTAAACCGTGAGCGGCTCGCCCTTGATCGCCTGCGCCATGAAGTTCGGCACCGCGCGTCCATCCAGAACCTGCATGCGAGGCCCATGCGTGTTGAAGATGCGAATGATGCGTGTATCTACTCCGTGGGCCTTGTGATAGGCCATCGCGAACGCCTCGGCACATCGCTTCGCCTCGTCATAGCAGCCGCGCGGACCGATCGGGTTGACATTGCCCCAATAGGTCTCGGGCTGTGGGTGGACCAACGGGTCGCCGTACACCTCTGAGGTCGACGCCAGCAGAAACGTGGCGGCCTTGACCCGCGCCAGCCCGAGCATGTTCATCGTCCCAAGGGTGCCCACCTTGAGCGTATGGATCGGGTTGGCATCGTATTGGGGAGGTGAGGCGGGCGATGCGAAATGAAGGACGTAGCGCACGTCTCCGTCGACGACGATCTCCTCGTTGACGTTGGCCTGGCGGAACTCGAAGTCCGGGTGGGCCAAAAGGCCGCGGACGTTGTCGGGGGATCCCGTCAGCAGGTTGTCGAGCGCCAGTACGCTCAGACCAGAATCCAGCAATGCCTCGCAGAGATGGGAGCCGATGAATCCGGCCCCTCCCGATACCACCGCCCTCCGCTTAGCCGCGCCCAATTCCCCGATAGGTGAAACCAAGGCCCCGCATCATCGCCGGGTCGTAGATGTTTCGTCCGTCGACCATCACGGCCTTGCGCATCGAGGCTTTCACCCGAGCGAGGTCGAGGTGGCGGAACTCATTCCATTCGGTAACCAGCACCAATCCATCGGCGCCATCAGCCAGAGCATAGGCGTCGGCCGAATATTCAACGTCAGGCAACACGTCGCGCGCTCGATCCATCGCCGCCGGGTCGTAAGCCCGAACCTCGGCGCCGGCTGCCATGAGCACCCGCGCTATGTCCAGGCTTGGCGCGTCGCGAAGGTCATCGGTGTTGGGCTTGAACGCCAGGCCGAGGAGGCCGACGATCCGGCCCTCGAAGGTTTCCAGGCACTCGCGCAGCTTGTCGATGGCAAGCATCCGCTGATCGCGATTGATGTCCATGACCGCGTTCAACAGGTCGGGATGGTAGTCGAAGCGCTCTGCCAGCGCGGCAAGCGCCTTCACGTCCTTGCCGAAGCAGGAGCCGCCGTATCCGATCCCGGCGTCCAGGAAGCTCGACCCGATTCGCTTGTCGAGGCCCATGCCCTCGGCCACAAGCGTGGCATCCGCATCCACGCGCTCGCAGATCCGGGCGATCTCGTTGATGAATGAGATGCGCGCGGCGAGAAATGCGTTCGATGCGTACTTGACCATCTCGGCCGTGTAGATGTTCGGAGTGATCAGAATCCGCGCGTCGAGCGGAGCGTAGAGCTCGGATACCCTCGCCGCGGCCACCGCGTCGTGGCTGCCGATCACCACGCGGTCGGGGTGCATGAAATCCTGGATGGCGGAACCCTCCCGGAGAAACTCGGGGTTTGAGACGACATCGGCTCGGTGCATTCCGTTGCGCTCTTGTAGGACCCGCGAGACCATGTCGCCGGTGAGCGGAGGCACAGTTGATTTGTTCACCACCACCAGAGGGCCGTCCATGTGGTCGGCGATCGAGGTCGCGGCCGCCTGGACGTAGGAGAGGTCCGCCTCGCCACCCTCTCCTTCTGGCGTGCTCACCGCGATGATTGCGTAGTCCGCTCCAGGCACCGCCTCGTCGTAGGCGGTGGTGAAGGTGAGGCGCCCCGCCTTGCAGTTCCGCGCGACCAGCTCGCTCAAGCCGGGTTCGTAAAAGGGCACGTGGTGACGCTTGAGCTGTTCGATCTTGTCGGCGTTGATATCGACCACGATCACGTCATTTCCGAGATCCGCAAGACATGCAGCGGTCGTCAGGCCGACGTACCCCGCGCCGATGACCGCAACCCTGGACAAAGCGGGGCGATTATCTCAATACCGAACCCAGGCGTCGTCCAAAGGCCGGATCCGTTCCTGCCGCCACCATGCCCCGTCCAAGCGCCTCCAGGCATGTGCGACACGGTGGGGGTCCCGCGGGGGAGGCCCGCCTCACCCGCGCCTCCTCAGTAAGGCTTCATACGCGCCGATCGTCTGACGGGCGGACTTGCGCCAGGAGAAAGCTCTGGCCCGCTCAAGACCCGCCTTCCGCGCCCGATCCGGGTTCGCGCAGAGGGCAGCCGCGGCGCTGCCCAGGGCCTCTGCGTCCCCGTCGTCGACCAGCTCGCCGGCCGCATCCACCACCTCGGGCAGGCTGGAGTTGCGG
>DASXNH010000153.1:0-2809 GCA_036495195.1 Candidatus Dormiibacterota bacterium | reverse complement strand
CGCGCCGGCGAGGTACATGACGGCCTCGATCGTCCTGAAGACGACGGCACCCAGCGCCAGGCCCACATGCCACTTTCTCAAGACTGGGTAGAGCGATACGGCTATGCCCACGCTCGTGAAGGCCGCGATGACCTCGAGAAGCACTCCAGCCGTCACCTGCGTCGAGTTGGCTGAAACGCTGCTGAGGTAATCCGCCTCACCAAGCAGGGGTTTCGAAAGCTGCGTCGCCACCAATATCGCCGCGGTCGCGGTTATTAAGAGGACCCCGGTCACCAGAGTTGTCCGCCTTTCGGTCGAAGCCACCATTGAACTCCTCTCCTCCTCAATTTCTGCGCTAGCCACCCCAGACGGTGTACGGCGTACACCGACATCCGAAGGGTACGTGTACGGCGTACACTTTGTCAAGCAGTGAGCGTTTCGTCGCGAGGAAAAGTGGCGCAGTCGGTTCGGCAGCCTCAGCCGCCGCGCCGAGATCCGCTGACCAGGGACCGTGTGCTCCGGGCCGCCGTCGCTCTTGCCGACGACGGCGGGATCGAATCTCTGAGCATGCGGAAGCTCGCCGACACGCTGGGCGTCGTCCCGATGGCCCTGTACAAGCACGTCGCCAACAAGGAAGAGCTCTTGGACGGAATGATCGACGGCGTAATCGCCGAGATCGACCCGCCGATTCGTGGAGCCAGCTGGAAGACCACCGTCCGGCAGCGGATTCTCGCCGCCCGACAGGCCCTGCTGCGTCATCCCTGGGCGTCCCGCATCCTGGAATCGCGGCCGAACCCGACACCTGCCCAGCTGGACTATCTGAACTCCATGATCGGGCTGTTCCGGGCCGGCGGATTCTCTATAGGCCTCGCCCATCATGTGGCGCATACGATGGGCAGCCGGTTGTTTGGATTCACACAGGCGCTGTTCGACGACTCAGGAAGTGTCGATCCGGAAGCGCTCGAGCAGATGGCGCCCACCTATCCATATCTGGTTGAGATGGCCACGGCGGCGTCACACGACGACGGCTCCGTCGTCGGAGGTGGATGTGACGACCAGTACGAGTTCGAGTTCGCGCTGGATCTGCTCCTGGACGGATTCGAACGACTCAAACAGCGGCAGTCGCGTAAGTAACCAGGGTAGCGGGCGTCCATCAGCGCAAGGTGGGCACAAGTACCCGCGCTGGTGGTTCGATTGGAAGTGGGAGCTGCTTCACTTCTCGAACCGGGTGACCGCCACTGACGATGGGCCTCACACCGCTTGGGAACGCCCCGCGTCCGACCGACAGGGACATCCGTAACCGGACGTCCGCTGCTTCGTTCCCCCACTGATGGGCGGGCGATTCGTGGCGGTCATTCTGGCGGTGGTGGTAGTGAGTGGGTGCTCATCGCCGTCTGGCGTCGCGAGCCGAAGCCCCGTCGCATCAGGCACCGGCAGCCAATCGACACCGTCACCCTCGCCGACGGGCACGCCGGAGGTGGGCTCGCTGCTCGTCATGCTGGGGAGCGCCGGGGAACAGCAGACGGTCTCCCTGGTCGACCGCGACGGCAGCGTGGTCGCCAGCGCCACCAGCGCGATCGCGAACGTGGAGGGGGTCCCATTCCCTGGCACTCCGTTCGCCACAGCTTCCGCTGGCCCCCCTGGACCGTACGGGATCGGCGGCGTCTGCTGCGGCGCCATCCTCCCGGAGGTGAGCACCACGAACGACCGCGCCTATTTCCTCGCAGGACAGAACGATCTGCGCTACCTGGGAGTCGACGGAAGCAGTGGTCATGCGGCTCAGCTGCCGAACGTCATCGGTCGCTCGCAGGCAGTTTTCGCGGTCAGCCCCGACGACAAGCGCATCGCGGTGTCGGTGTTCGATTGGTCAAAGAAACCCATGAAGGTCACCATCTACGTCGAAGACTTGGCGGGTGGGCACCGCGTGGTCATCTTCAGCTCGACGTCCGCTTATGAGTGGCCCGTGGGCTGGCACGCCGGCTCCCTGGTGCTGGCGGTCTGCTGTGTTCTCGGCGGCGCTCCAAACCCTTACGCAGCGGTCGATTACCACGTGGCCGACGCGAGTACCGGCCGCCGGCTCGCCGAGCTGGGCTCGACCGCCTGCCAGGCGATCGGACCGCTGGTCGCCGCGGGCACGCTCTGCAACAGCGTCTGCAACGGTGGTGACGTCCACAACCCGCCACCAGGCGCCCAGGTTTGCCTGAACGCGGTGGACTGGTCTGGCAAGCAAAAGGTCCTGTACCGCTACAAGGACCCCAACGGGATCGGAACCTGGGCTGCCGTCGCACCGCAGGGAGGCGCGGCCGCTCTACAGGAGAACGGTCCACCTCCCGGCCAGTACGTGATGCGGGCAGACGGCTCGAGGGTCAACCTACCGGCAGGCGCAGGCACCCCGGTCGTCTGGTGGCTCGACCCAGACACGCTCTGGCTAGCGGGGCCGCTCTATCGACTCAGCACGGGTCGTTCGATCCTTCTGCCGGAGAGCCTGGGATTCGTGCAGGGAGTGGTGTCCAGCCTGAGCTGAGCCGCGGGGCTGGGTCACTGGCTGGCACTCGCTTAGGCTCCCTGACACATGCCTGCAGCCTCTTAATCGTGTTCCTTGGCGGCAGTTTCATCGGCAACACCGTCGTCACGGTGGGTTCACTGCGCAGCCCTCTGCATGAACGTGATCGGCGGGCATGCTCCGGCGTGGGCGACGCCGGTGGTTCCGAACCCGTGGCGCTGGTAGAACGAGATGGTGCGTGGATTGGGGGTTTCGAGATACGCAGGCAAATGACTCGCATGGATGATCTCGAGGCAAAACCTCATCAACTGGCTACCGAGGCTCTTT
>DASXNH010000152.1:0-2319 GCA_036495195.1 Candidatus Dormiibacterota bacterium | reverse complement strand
CAGGCAGCAATGGTGTCGCACGAGCCACGAGCATGCTCTTCTTCGTTCCATCGGGGTCCCAGGCGGCCTTAGCATCGAGCGGTGCGGCTTGTCCGAGGGCGGAGTAGGTGACCTGGCTGCCGCGGTCCTCAATGAGTTCGCCCCAGGGATGCTCTTCCCAGTACCCGAGAGTTCTTGACGTTTCTTCGAGGACCTGCATGATCCGAGCCGTCTCCTCGGCGGACAAGTCTTCGGAATATACCTGTGACCAAGCGCCCTGCTGTCGAACGTAGTAACGCGTGCCACATGTCGGCATCAGATGAAGCCGACTGAGGATTTGTTCCGGAGCGGTTAGCCGGTCGAGGACCTGGGCTTGGAATTGCTCGAATCGGCCGCCCGAGATGATGCAGACGGGGAGGCGCTGGAGGAGGGACACCAGCGCCGTAGCCATCGAGGGGTCCAGGGGTGACTTGGAGGGCGCGAGCGTGTCATCAAGATCAAAAACAACTGCCTTCGTGCTCTGAGGCATCTGATGCATCATCGCGGCGCGTGCGCGCCTGCTCCTCACTGCGTATGCGGGCACCGGTCGATGCACAGCAGACTAGCCTCGCGCCGGCCGACCAGTGTCAGCCTTACTGGCCGGCAACGGCCGGAGCTGTGAGGCCAGCCAGGGGGAAGCCGGGTTCTCAGCGTCCCGGCCCTGCTGCTTGCTTGTCGCCGATCGCGGGCCCGCCACTTTATTGCCGCCGATCGCGAGCCCGCTGTCGGGGTCGAAGAAATGCATGTGGCTGGTATCCACCCCGAGCTCGATCCGGTCGCCGGCGCGGACACCGCTGCGCGCGTTGACCCGCGCCGTCCATAGGGACCTGCCTTCGTGAAGCGGTATCGCCGATTCGTCTTCCTCCCCGTGCGGGCCAAGGTCGGCGACGTCCTTGTGCTCGACCGGCGGTGCGTCGATGAAAAAGATCACGTGGATCTCGCTGCCTAGCGCTTCGATCAGGTGGGCTACGACCGGTATCCTCGGCCAAGATTGTTCGGTCAGGCTCGCATCCTCGAAGTCGGACGGCCGGATTCCGAGGATCACATCGCGGCCAAAGTAGGCTTTGATCTCTGGGTTGGCGTGGACCATGCTCTCCGGGATAGCCAGCTGGTGTCCGGCGAAGGTAACCGCTGTGCCGTCGTCGCCGCTGATCATCCTGGCGGTGACGAGATTCATGCAGGGTGAGCCGATAAATCCGCCGACGAACAGGTTGACCGGGTGGTCGTACAGGTTTTGCGGTGTGTCGACCTGCTGCAGCATCCCGTCGCGGAGCACGCAGACGCGCTCTCCGAGCGTCATCGCCTCGACCTGATCGTGCGTGACGTACACGGTGGTCACGTGGAGCCGCTCATGTAGCTCCGCCAGCGATGCCCGCACGCCCACACGGAGCTTGGCGTCGAGGTTCGACAGCGGTTCGTCCATGAGGAAAGCTTGCGGCTCGCGCACGATCGCCCGGCCCATCGCCACCCGCTGGCGCTGGCCGCCGGACAGCGCCGCCGGCTTGCGCGCGAGGTACGGCTCCAAGCCGAGGATGGTGGCCGCATCCTTCACGCGGCGGGCGATCTCGCGCTTGGGTGTCTTGCGCATCTCCAGTCCGAACGCCATATTCTGCGCCACGGTCATTTGCGGGTAAAGGGCATAGTTCTGGAAGATCATCGCGATGTCGCGATCCTTGGGCGACAGGTTGTTCACGATCCGGTCGCCGATCTGAAGGGTCCCGCGGGTGATGTCTTCAAGTCCGGCGATAATCCGCAGGGCGGTCGACTTCCCGCACCCGGACGGGCCGACCAGGACCATGAACTCGCCGTCCTGGATCTCCAGGCTGAGCTCGTGCACTGCCTGGACGCCGTGGGCGAATGTTTTGTCGACTCGATCTAGCACGATCTGGGCCATTGCATTACTCCGTACGTCGGGCTGGCTCAGCTAGCTGCGACAGCCTGGGTCTTGGGTCTAGCGCTGTACGATCACGAATCCGCCGGCGGGCACGGGCACGGTGATGGTGGGGCCGTGCTGACGGTGACACGCCATTGGCGTCCTTGATTGTCGTAGCTCGCGGCGATTGCCTGGCCGTTGCCGGGCATGTTGATGGTGCGAGCGCTTTGGGTGTCTGCCTCGCTGTTGAGCAGGGCGACTCATGGTTTCTCCATCCTGTCCAGGCTTGCGACCCCGATGCTGGAGTCGGCCATTCCGTAGAAGACGAACCGCTGCCCGTCGATCTCCTCGATGGCGGTCGGGAACACCACGTTGGGGACGGTGCCGTCGCGTTCCCTTGATGTCAGCGGTTCGAGCAGCGGGCTGGG
>DASXNH010000151.1:0-1948 GCA_036495195.1 Candidatus Dormiibacterota bacterium | reverse complement strand
AGTCTATCCGGCCGTCGCCGCCGATGAGGCGGGCATGAAGCGTCTGTTCAAGCAGTTCTCGTTCCCGGGCGGCATTCCCAGCCACGTGGCGCCCGAAACGCCGGGATCGATCCACGAGGGCGGCGAACTGGGCTACGCGCTGTCCCACGCCTACGGCGCGGCCTTCGACAACCCCGATCTGATCGTGACTTGCGTCGTGGGCGATGGCGAGGCGGAGACGGGTCCTCTCGCGACCAGCTGGCATTCCAACAAGTTCCTCAACCCCGCGACCGATGGCGTGGTCCTGCCGATCCTGCACCTGAACGGATACAAGATCGCCAACCCCACGATCCTGGCCCGGATCAGCCACGAGGAACTCGAAGACCTGTTCCGCGGCTATGGCTACACCCCTTACTTCGTGGAGGGCAGCGACCCCGATGTGGTTCACGAGCTGATGGCCGCCACGCTCGATACCGTTCTGGGCGACATCCGGCGCATCAAGGCGCAAGCGCGCAGCGGCGTCCGCGAACGTCCGCGGTGGCCGATGATCGTGATGCGCACGCCGAAGGGTTGGACCTGTCCAAAGGAAATCGATGGCAAGCGCACCGAGGACTACTGGCGCTCCCATCAGGTGCCGATGGGCCAGATGCACGAGAACCCAGAGCACGTGCGCATCCTCGAAGAGTGGATGAAGAGCTATCGACCGGGCGAACTGTTCGATGACGACGGACGCCTCCGGCCGGAACTGCAGCAGCTTGCGCCACGTGGTGATCGGCGGATGAGCGCAAACCCGCACGCCAATGGCGGCCTCCTGCTGCGCGACCTCAGCCTTCCCGACTTCCGTGACTACGCAGTCGAGGTGACCTCGCCGGGCGCAAACGTGGCGGAATCGACCCGCGTCATGGGCGCATTCCTGCGCGACGTGATGAAGCTGAACCTGGAGTCACGCAACTTCCGCCTGTTCAGCCCCGACGAGAACAACTCCAACCGCTGGCAGGATGCGCTCGACGTCACCAACCGCGCCTGGGAGGCTGACACCTATCCGTGGGACGACCACCTCGCCCAGGACGGGCGGGTGATGGAAATGCTCAGCGAGCACCAGTGTCAGGGGTGGCTCGAGGGCTACCTGCTGACCGGCCGGCATGGCTTCTTCTCGTGCTACGAGGCGTTCATTCACATCATCGACTCGATGTTCAACCAGCACGCCAAGTGGCTGAAGGTGTGCAATGAAATCCCTTGGCGACGGCCGATAGGCTCGCTCAACTACCTGCTGTCGAGCCACGTCTGGCGGCAGGACCACAACGGCTTCAGCCACCAGGATCCCGGCTTCATAGACCACGTGGTCAACAAGAAGGCCGAAGTGGTGCGCGTCTACCTGCCACCGGACGCTAATTGCCTGCTCTCGGTCACCGACCACTGCCTGCGAAGCCGCAACTACGTCAACGTCGTGATCGCGGGTAAACAACCCGCTCCACAGTGGCTGACGTTGGATGAGGCTATCAAGCACTGCACGGCCGGGCTCGGCATATGGGAATGGGCCAGCAACGACCGGGGCGACGAGCCGGACGTTGTTATGGCGTGCTGCGGCGATGTGCCGACACTGGAGACGCTCGCCGCCGTTGATCTGCTGCGCCGCTTCGCGCCCGATCTGAAGGTGCGGGTTATCAACGTCGTGGACCTGATGACCCTGCAGCCGCAGAGCGAACATCCGCACGGCCTGTCGGACGAGGACTTCGACGCGTTGTTCACCACGGACAAGCCGATCATCTTCGCCTTCCACGGCTATCCATGGCTTATCCACCGGCTGACCTATGCCCGAAACGGCCACGGGAACCTGCACGTGCGAGGCTATAAGGAAGAAGGGACCACCAGCACGCCGTTCGACATGTGCGTGATGAACGACCTCGACCGCTTCCACTGGGTCGAGGACGTGATCGACCGCGTGCCCAACCTCGCGGTGCGCGCCCCC
>DASXNH010000150.1:0-5737 GCA_036495195.1 Candidatus Dormiibacterota bacterium | reverse complement strand
TCGCTCGCTTCCTCGCGTTCTCGATGTTGAGCCTGGTGCTGCTTGCCGCCGACCTGGAGGTGACCGTCCGTCAAAGAGCCCTGTGGGTGGCCGGGCTGCTTGCTGCCGCGGCGGTATTCCCGTTCACATACTCCCGGGCGTCCTGGGGATTCACCCTCGTGGTGGCGCTGGTCGTTATCGCCGTGGCCAGACGAAGACGGCGGGCGGCAGCGCTGGTTGGACTTATCGTCGCGATCTTCGCGGCGATCGCCGTCGTCGACCCCTCGGTGTTGAGTCGAGCCGCCTTGCTGGCCCAGAACCTGGAGAGTCCATTCAGAAACCGCGCCTTCCTGGCTCGGGCACCCTGGCTGCAATTCCTGGCGGCTCTCCCCCTGGATTCCGTCCGTCAGTACCTCATCGGGTCGGGCCTGATCATGTTTGTGGACCATCCCATCCTCGGTACTGGGTTTGGGACGTTCTCGCAATCATTGATGAGCACGTACGCCGGCCTTGTCCCACCAGGCGTCGACGACACCGCCTCGCATACCTCACTCGTCACCGTTCTGGCCGAGATGGGGTTGCTGGGATTCGTGATCCTGATCGTGGCCGGATATTCTTTCGTCCGGTCAACCACTCGAGCCGCCGTCCAGTCCCCGGCCACTCGGGCGCTTGTCCTAGCGCCGGCAATCGCTCTGCTTGTGATCGTGCTGACCAGCCAGTACAGCGGCAGGTTGTTCGAAGAGCCATATCTGTGGCTCTTTCTCGGCCTGGCGTATTCGGCGCAGGCGGGCGCGAAAGAAACCGCTAACCCGACGCCCCTTGGTGAGCCAGCGCCGGCTTAGAGCCTCGCCGCCTCGGAGGTCGCGGACGAAAGCATCTTCGCAAGCACGTTACGAGTGTCGACCACGATCGGGGCGTGTGGCGCGATCAGCGACCAGTCGATGTCGTCGTGGTCGGCAACGATCAAGATCGCATCTTGAGACGCAACGTATTCGGCCGTCAGCGGACGTGATGCGAAATCATGTTGCTCGACGGCGATGGATGGAACGAGCGGATCGTGGTAGCTCACCTCAGCGCCTTCGCGCCTGAGCAACTCGATGATGCGGATCGCGGACGACTCACGGACGTCACTGGTGTTCTTCTTGTAAGCGACCCCGATCAGTGCCACCTTCGCTCCCAGCAGGGCCTTGCCATTGCGGTTCAACACACTGGCCACCTTGCCGACAACGTATCCAGGCATTTGGTGATTGATGCGTCCGGCGAGCTCGATGAACTCAGTGTTGACATGCTTCTCACGCGCTTTCCAGGCCAGGTAGAACGGGTCGACCGGCACGCAGTGGCCGCCGAGGCCGGGGCCTGGGTAGAAGGGCATGAAGCCATACGGCTTCGTGGAGCACGCGGCGATGACCTCCCACACGTCGATACCGAAGCTGTCACAAATTATCTGGAACTCGTTGACAAGAGCGATGTTGACAATCCGGAAAATGTTCTCGAAGACTTTGGCGATCTCAGCCGTCTTCAGGCTGGAGACCGGGACCAGCTGCTCGATGAACGAGCCATACCAGGCCTGGGTGAGCTCAAGGCTCTCCTGGTTGAGACCTGAAACGATCTTGGGGGTGTTTTTGATGGTCCATTTCTTGTTGCCCGGATCGATGCGCTCCGGCGAATAGCCGACGAAAACGTCCTCGCCAGGGATCTTCCCCTGTGCCTGCAGCGCGACCACCAGGATCTCCTCGGTGGTGCCGGGGTAGGTGGTGCTTTCCAGGACTACCAGCGAACCGCGCTTCATCACTCGAGCGAGGGCTTCTGCGGCAGCCTTTACGAATGAAAGATCTGGAACCCTGTACTCATCGATGGGCGTCGGCACGGCGATGACCGCGACATCAACATCCTTGAGCTCCGAATAGTCGGCGGTCGCGCGCAGGCGTCCGGCCGAGACCAAGCGGGCCACCACGTTGGACGGAATGTCTTCGATCGTCGAGATGCCGGCGTTGACCTGATCGACGCGACGTTGCGAGACATCGACTCCCAATACCGTGTGCCCGGCTTCGGCCGCCGCGGTGGCGAGCGGCAATCCGACATAGCCGAGCCCAATCACCGCGACCGAAGCTCGATGACCGTCCAGACGCTGTCGAAGAGCGGAAGTTGCCTCCACGCTTCCCATTCTCAGGACAGACTACGTTTCGGAGGCCCGCTCGCGCTGAGGCCGTTTCGAGATCGAAGGTTCCTCTTTGGGCCGCGCCTTGTTGCGAACGACTCTCTTGAGAGTCCTCACGAGCTCATCACTGCGGCCCTCAGCCGCCAAGGAACGGACTCGCTCGATCGTCCATGCGAGGTCGCTCTCCGTTGGAATGTAGGGCGCCACGACGTCGAGGATCGACGGGTCCGTCGTCGGGCGCACGCCTTCATCCGAAGCCAGCAGCTGCTCGCTCATGAGCTCTCCCGGGCGCAATCCCGAAAACACGATCTCAATGTCCTCTCCCGGGCGCAATCCGCGGGACCGGATCAGCGAGTTGGCCAGATCGAGGATCTTTATCTCGGGCCCCATGTCCAGCATGTAGAGATGCCCGGACTCGCCCATGGGCAGAGTCCTGACGACCAGGAGGACTGCCTCTCGGATGGTCATCATGAAACGGGACACTTCGGGGTGGGTGATGGTGACCGGACCGCCCTGCTCGATCTGGCGCTCGAACAAAGGCACCACGCTGCCGCGGCTGCCGACGACGTTGCCGAAACGCACGGCCCAGCAAAGGGTTGAGCCTCGATGGCCCAGGACGATCTCCTCGCAGAGACGCTTCGTGCAGCCCATGACCGAATGGCGCGCGACCGCTTTGTCGGTCGAGATGAGCACGAATCGCTCGACCTCGGCTGCTTCCGCGCAGCGCAGGGTGTTCCAGGTTCCCACGACATTCGTCATCACGGCCTGGATCGGATGGCTCTCGAGCATCGGCACGTGCTTATAGGCGGCGCAGTGGAAAACGATCTCGGGGCGCTCCTCGGCGAACACGGCGCCTAGCTGGTCCGAGTCCACGATCGAGACGAGCGCTTCGCGGATGATGATGCTGGAATCGACGCGCAGCTCCTCCGCGAGCTCGAAAATGCCGCTCTCGTTGATGTCGAGCAGGACAAGGCGCCGCGGGCTGAGGCCGGCGAGCACGCGGCACAGCTCCGATCCGATGGATCCCGCGGCCCCGGTCACGAGCACGGTCTTGCCGCGGACCACCGCTTCCGACGCGGTGATCTCAATGTCTCGTTGAGCCCTGCCGACCAGGTCGTCCGCTGACAGCTGGCGGAGGGGCATGCCCGAGTGTCCCGGCAGCCATTTGTCGGCCTCGGGGACGATGAAGATCGGCAGGCCGGCGGCAAGACAGATCGCGAACAGATCGCGCTGTTGCTGGCTGCTCGGGCCTCTGAGGACGAACGCGACCCCTTCGGCGCGCGTCTCCTCGATCCAGCGGTCCAGCGCACCCGCCGAGCCCACGACCGGAACGCCCATCACCGTACGGCCCCCGTCGCCGGGGGTCAGCGTCGCTATGGCGACGGGCACCCAATCGGCGTTGGCGTGCTGGAGAAAAACCTTCACCGTTGAGTAAGCGGATGAGTCGGGCACGACGACCAGCAGGCGGCTGCCCGCCCTCGGCGCCGAAGACATCAGGCGGGGCAGAAGCCGGAAGGCGCCGACGGCGATGACGACCGCCGGGGCGGCCAGGAAGGGAACCAGCAACCGGTACGGCCGGATCTCGCCCATCATCAGGTTCGCGATACCGAAGAGCAACGTCGCCTCGAGCACCGCAAAGCCGACGGCAAAGGCATCGTTGATTCCGGCCACGGTCCAGACGCGCCGGTACAGGTGGAATCGGGTCTCCCCGGCCGCCATGGCGAGGTAGGCCATCGCGAGGGTCAGCAGCAGGTACCAGTTGGGGCCGTTGGTGCCTCCAGGCCGCCCGCCGTACCCGAGGTACTGGAAGGCGAGAAGGATGAACCAGAAGATCAGCGCCTCGCCCAGCAGAATGACGCCAAAAAGGTGGCTGGCGCTGAGGAGCCTGCGAATCTTGGGCGCCATGGATTCGGCTTCTGCCGGGGCTTTGAGCGAAGCCGGCGGCGATTTGGGTTGAGCGGGCATTACCTGGAGGAGAAGCCTACAGGGCCGGCCCCGCCGTGGACCGCTACCTGGCTCCGCGTCCGCGAACGCAGTTTGGTCCGGGTCCGGGGCGGCTCACGACACGGTCACAGAAACCGGGGCGTACTGCACGAACCAGAACTGATGCAGCTTGACCATCTCGAGCTCGAGCACGAGCGAGCCAGATCGAGGCGGAGCGATCGTCAGCGTCAGCGTCACGCTTTGGCCGGGCGCGAGATTCTTGGGGAGCGCGACGCCCTTGCTGACGAGCCAGCTGGCTCGATTGGCAGCGCCTCCGGCCGAGGTGGCGAAATGGACGTAAAGGTCGACCTGTGTATAGCCGGTCGAGGGCCAGGTCAGAGTCCCGTTGTTGGTGACCGACACGGAGAAGGACTGCGACTTGCCGGCGACCCAGGTGCTCGGAATGTGTGTGACATCGTAGGCAGCTGACCAACCTGCGGGCGCGGCGATAACGCTCGCCGCTTTGTACTGCTTGAACCAGAACTGGTGCTCCTTGATCATCTCTGCCTCGACGAACATGGAGCCGATCCTTGGTGGAGCTTTCAAGGTCACATTGATCACGGCGCTTTTTCCGGGCGCGAGATCTCCGGGAAGTGAGTAAACCTGGCTCGTGAGCCAGGACGCGTTCTTTCCAGAACCGCCGGCCTGACTTGTGAAATGCAGGTCGAGCTCGACGCGGTAATAGCCGCTCGACGGCCAGTTGGTGTTACCCCTGTTGATGACTGTGACGGGAAACGTCTGGCTGTGGAGCAGCGTCCAGCCGGTCGGCGCCTGGCTCATGTCATAGCTCGCGGACCACACAGCTGCGGCGACGGACGTCTTCACAGGCATCCATTGCTTGAACCAGAACTGATGCTCCTTGATCATCTGGGCTTCGAGCATCAGTGCGCCAGTTCTGGAAGGCGCCGTGAGGGTCACGGTCAAGGTCACCGCGGCTGCGGGCGCCAAATCCGCCGGCAGCGCGAAGATTCGGCTGCTCACCCAGGATGCCGCCTTCGCCGAGCCGCCGGACTGCGTCGTGAAATGTAAGTCCAGCTCGACCCTCGTATGGCCCGTTGACGGCCAGGTTGCGCCGCCCGAGTTGGTCACCGTCACCGGGAAGGTCTGGGTCTGTCCGGCCACCCAGCTGGTCGGTGCCTTGCTCATGTCGTAGCTCGCCCTCCAACCGCCAAAGTGGTTGCCGAGAGCGGACCAGAGCTCCCTGGATCCGCCGCCGTAGTTGAGCGTCCAGATCCCGACCCCGCGCAAACCGGCGCGATTGACGAGGTCGTACTTGTAGCCGAGCGAAACGGCGTCGTCCCAGAACAGCTGCCGCGTGCACTTGAACTTGGTGCTGTACCAGGTATCCCACCGCATCTTGCCTGCCGGGTCTTTGGCGTCGCGGTGGATGGCATACGAGCCCGGAAGGACGGCCGGGTCGGTCGCCTCCCCCGCTGCGTCCATGTAGGTGTCGCTGGTCACGGGGCCGATCGGATGCTGGAACTCAGCTGTCGCGTTCGCGACACACGCTTTGCGGCCGTAGTACGGGATGCCAAGAATCACCTTGCCGGGCGTGACCGCGGATGAGTATTGGGCCATGACGTCCATGTCGTTGTAGTAGTAGCTGGTCAGTGGCGA
>DASXNH010000149.1:0-2790 GCA_036495195.1 Candidatus Dormiibacterota bacterium | reverse complement strand
ATAGGGAAAAGCACGCCGACGAGCAGGCCGTGGGCGACGAGCAGATATTGTGCAAAGGCGAAGTAGCCGCAAATCATCGCTGCCGCTGCTACGAGGCCTTACAAAAACATTCGTGTCACCAGGGGCAAAGTAGTCTGAGTGCCATTTCACCTTTTTTTGCCGGTGATGGTCATGGCTTGCGGGTGACACGAATGTTTTTGCAAGGCCTTTATGCGCCGCCCCGTGTGCCGCGTCCTAGCCCCAAGAGTGCGTTGGCTGCGGGCAAGTCGTTGCGGGTTACACCCTGCGGAATGATTTGGACGTCCTTGAGTTCCCTCGCTAGGTCGCTTGTAGTGATCGGGCTTCCATCGCTCGTCGGATGCCGAGTTGTTCGAGCGTCGATCTCAGCACTCGGCGAGCCAACCTGTCGAGTCCCTGTTCACCCGGCCGATTTTCCCGGGCGGCGATCAGTATTGCATCTAGTGTCGGCGTACCGCCCGAGGGTGTGGCCGCTCGAACTGCTTGGCCGATGGAGTCGATCGCTTCGCTGACCTCCCGGGACAGCTCTGCGATCCCGAGGCCGGCCCGCCATGGGGCGCCTGTTTGTGCGTCGGCGAGCAAGGACTCAACACGCTGGGGGGCGCAGGCCAGCGCCTCCGCCACCGCCTCTGCCCAGCCCGTCAGGATGGTGAGTTCATCGGCTCCGAGTACTCGCGTTGCTGGCGTCTCGGACCCGGCATTCGATGGCTCCGAGCCTGCAGTCTTGGCGCCGACCTGGTGGACGGCCACGTCGAAATAGTGGTTCACGTTGTCGACGGGCCAGCGGCCGTCGGCGCTGCGCCGGGTCGCGCGATCCGCGCAGATGACCAAGAGGACGCCTTGGGCGCCAGCGTCGAGCGGAATCTCGCGGATCCCCCGGACGGGGTCCTTCCACAGCGCGACCACGGGGGACGAGTCCAGCCCCCGAGGGCGACAACGCTGCACCATGCCGAAGGAAGTCAGCGTCAGGACGGCCGCGCCAGGGTCATCGGCCAAAACGCTGGCATATCGTGCCGCCCAGCGCGAGGTGAGCTGCGGTCCATCCAGCAAGGGAGTGATAACGACCGTCGGGCCGACGGACCGTATGAGCTGCGCCACATCGTCGATCTGGGCGAGGTCCTCGCACACGAGGGAAACGAAGGTGATCTCGTCGCCGAGTTCGACGAACTGGACAATCCGGCGAGGGACGTCCATCGCTTCCCACCAGCGGATATGAGGGTAGAGGGCGCCTCCCAGGTGATACTGGTAGATCTGTTCTTCGTCGAGCGACCACCGGTGGTGTTTGTTCTGGAGGATGTGAAACCACCGTTCGCCGGTTGCGCTCGGTAGCGGTCCACCCTTTTCAAGTCTTGGGCTCACGCCGATGTGCACCCAGTTGCTTGGTAACCGCCCAGGCTGCGAGGAGCGCTGGCGTACTCCCGTGATGAGCATGATCACTCCGTGGCGGTCCAGGAGGGCCTCGAGATCGTTGACATCACTCTCCTCGACAGCGCTCTCCGGTAGCACCACGACATCAACGCTGTCGACTTCGTCACGGGCTGCGACAATCATGCGGCCCACAAGGTCCAGATCGAGCCTTTCGGAAGGTGCGAACTCGAAGAAGCCGAAGGGCTCCTTGGCCAGCCTCTGCACCGAACCCTCCACGGGGCGGAAGTCGGTCCCTCGCACCCGCAGCGGCCAGGGCAGCAGGAGTAGGTTGGCGTGCCTAGCCTGAACGTCTGTACCGCTATGACGGGCGGGCACCTTGTACCATCTCGCCTCAACACCTGGACGCTGCACGCAGGCGTAGCGCGAGAACGAGCGCAGCGAGGTCCCATTGGGCGTACGGATCTTTGGCAGCACGCGCAAGAAGTGTGACTGGATTCGAGCCAGCGATCCCGTTCTCGCCAACAGCTCGCGGCCACGAGCGCGATATACGCACCCATTACCGTCGGACCTGTCAAGCGCGACACAAAGCCCCGCACAAGCCTCATCAGCGATCGCATGAAGAGTCATCAGGGCCTCACACATTCGCCAGTCGCGCCCCTCTGCCAGATGCTCGAGCGGCATCCCAGCTCGCTCGCAGAAAACGCCCCACTCCTCGGCTAGGAGGTCAGGGATCGCACCGTGTCGATACTCGACCCAGACGCTCCACTGCCGGGCCGCTTCCTCGACCGCGTCGGACCAGTTTGCAAAGCGAGCTGGCGGCCACTCCGCGCCGCCGGGTGGGGATAAGACGAAGCGATAGGCCTCTGAGCGTTCGAGGATCACTTCCGTCAAGGCGAACAGATCGGCGGGCCATTCGAGGAGTTCGTCCGTGATCAGGCTTCCAACCACGGCCTGCCACGTAGACGCTGGCGTTGGCCGCTCGGTGCGGTGATGCGTCGACCGCTCATCAGCTACTCTCGTGCTCATGTGTTCTCCCTGGGCGTCGGGGGCTGCCCGCTTTACGTTGTGCTTCTAGGCCGGAATTTCCAATATGACTTTCTGCTTCAGGACACCGATAGCGCCATCTGACCTTGTACCGCAAAGCTTTGAGTGTTTTGCACCGGCGCAGGCCACGGTCCGCAGGCGAAACCTCCCGTTCGGCCATTTTGGATGAAGCAAAACCGCGATCCGGCCCCTTCCCCGGCGATTTTCTGTGACATCTCTGCCATCGAACCATCTACTTTCATCCGATCTGGAAGCCACCACAGCGCGGGTTATCCCGCCGGCCAGGGCAGCGCGGTGATTTTCCGCAGCATCCCGGTGAACAGCCGCCGCGTCAGGTGGCTCTCCGCCAGCAGCAACCAG
>DASXNH010000148.1:0-13647 GCA_036495195.1 Candidatus Dormiibacterota bacterium | reverse complement strand
AGGAGCGTGTCCAGCAGCTTTCCGGCGGCACCGACGAATGGCTCGCCCTGCCTGTCCTCGTTAAATCCCGGCGCCTCGCCGACGAGCATGATGTCGGCCGGACACGGTCCTATCCCGGGGACAGCCTGGGTTCGCGTCGCGTGCAGCCCGCACTTCGTACAGGCGCGGATCTCGGTGTGGAGAAGCTGAAGCTGCGGTGCGCTAAGCGACTTTGACGCCCGCCTTGAACGTGATGAGCTCCCCTGCTTCCCGGACCGTGAGCATCACGGCCTCGAGCTGCTCCCTGGTAAGGGGGACCAGCGGAAGCCGGAAAGGTCCGGCTGGAAAGCCCATTGCGTTGAGCACGGACTTGACGGGCACGGGGTTGGCCGCGGTGGTCATGAGCGCCTTGATGACAGGCAGAAGACCGACGTGGATCTTGCGCGCGACGTCGTTCTCTCCCTTGAGGTGAGCCTCGATCATCTTCCGCATCGATCGCCCGGCGATATGCGAGACCACGCAGATCACGCCGTACCCGCCGGCCGTCATTACAGGGAGCGTCCAGCTGTCGTCGCCGCTCCAGACATTGAATCCCACCGGCTTCCCGGCGCAGACAAGTCCGATCTGGTCAAGGTCGCCGCTCGCCTCTTTGACGCCGACGATGCCTGGCAGCTCCGCGCAGCGAAGGGTGGTTGCCGCGCTCATGTTGATCGCCGTACGGCCCTGGATGTTGTACATGATCGTCGGCCCAACTTCCGATATCGCCTTGAAGTGCTGATACATGCCTTCCTGCGGCGGCTTGTTGTAGTAGGGCACCACGGCGAGCAGGGCATCGGCGCCGGCGTTCATCGCTCGCTCTGAGAGCTTCACGGAGTGGTGGGTGTCGTTGCTGCCGGTGCCGGCGATCACAGTCTTGCCGGGGATCGCTTTCTTGATCGCTTTGAGGAGCTCGATCTTCTCGTCGTCGCTGAGCGTCGGGGATTCTCCGGTGGTGCCGGAGACGATCACGCCGTCCGCCCCATCGCCCACCAGCAACGAGGCAAGCCTTTCGGCGGCCCGGTAGTCGACAGCGCCATCGACGGTAAACGGAGTGAGCATCGCCGTCAGCAGCCGGCCAAAATCTTTCATTTCATTCTCCAGGCAGGGCGGAGAGGAAGCCCGGATTCATTCCGGGCGTCACCTGACATCCTGCATCGACTCCTGTCGTTGTGATCGCATGTTCGTTTGAGGGGTCCCCATTAATCGGACGCCGAAGGCGCAGATTCATGGGGCTTCCTCCAGGCAGGGCGCAGAGTCATGGGGCTATATAACTCCTAAGTCGATTGCGTGCTCCGCGATCTGGACCGCGTTCAGCGCTGCGCCCTTGCGCAAGTTGTCGGAGACCAGCCACAGGGCCAAGCCATTCTTGGAGGACGGATCGTTGCGAATGCGGCCAACATACACCTCGTCCTTACCTGCGACGTGGTGCGGCGTCGGGTAGAGCTTGGCATGAGGGTCGTCCTCCACGATGATGCCTGGCGAGCTGCCAAACAGCGTGCGCGCCTCGTCGGCCGAGATCTTTCGCGTCGTCTCGACAAACACCGACTCTCCATGTCCGACGGGCACCGGGACCCGGACGCAGGTCGCAGTGACGCGCAGCTCAGGCATGTGGAGGATCTTTCGCGTCTCGTTGACGATCTTGACCTCTTCCTCGTTGTAGCCGTCGGCTTCCGGATGCCAACCGCCGGGAACCACGTTGTGTGCGAGCTGGTACGGATACACGACGGCTTGCGGCTCCTTCCCCTCTGCGATGGCCTTGGTCTGATCCTCGAGCTCTTCCACCAGGGCCCTGCCCGCACCCGATGCTGACTGATAGGTGGAGACGAGCACCCGCTCGATGCCGACCGCATTCCTCACAGGATTCAGGATGACGGTGAGCGGCACGGCGCAGCAGTTTGGGTTGGCGATGATGCCCTCGTTGTCGCGGATGTCCTCGCGGTTCACCTCGGGGACGACCAGCGGGACGTTCGCCTTCATCCTCCAGGCGGAGCTGTTGTCGATCACCAGGGCGCCGGCCTCGGCCGCAATCGGCCCATACATCAGCGCGATGTCGGTGCTCGCCGCGAACAGCGCGACGTCGACGCCTTTGAAGGCATTTTCGTCAATCGTCTCGAGAGTTATCGAGCTCCCGTTGTAGGGCACACTCATGCCCTTCGAGCGCTCGGAGGCCAGCGCCTTGACGTTGGCGCTCGGAAAGTTCCGCTCGGCGAGAATCGACAACATGGCCTGGCCCACCATCCCCGTCGCACCGACGACGGCAACGTTTAATCGTTTGGAGGTAGGCACGACGTCAGTTTAAGTCGATGCAGGCCGGAGCGGCGGAGGCGGAGGGCTGGAGGGGCGAACGAGGAGACCAGGACCCGGTGTGCCGGTTAGGAGGGGATGTCAAGCCCAAGCAGCTGGTCGAGGCCGCGATAGAAACGCGGCTCGCTCGTCACCCTCCGGATCGCCAGGAGCACTCCCGGCACGTAAGCTTCGCGGCTCGTCGTGCGGTGCGCGATCGTCATCGACTGTCCAGGCAGCCCGAAGATCACTTCCTGGTCCGCGACGAACCCTGGAAGTCGAACGCTGTGCACGGCGATACCGCCCTGCTCCCCGCCTCTGGTTCCGGCCAACGTTTCCTTCTCCGCCTTGGTATGGCTGAAAGGCTTGCTGCCACGACGCGCGGCAAGGCGCTTGGCGGTCGACAACGCGGTGCCCGACGGCGAGTCCAGCTTGGCCGCGTTGTGCATCTCGACGATCTCGACGGCGTCGAAATGAGGGGCGGCGATCTCAGCCAGATGCATCATCAGCACGGCGCCGATCGCGAAGTTCGGCGCGACGATGCCACCCAGCCCGTTCGCCTTGCACGCCGCCTCGAGCTTGTCGACCCCCCCGTCAGGAATGCCTGACGTTCCAACCACGGGTGCGGTGCCTGCAGCGACCGCGACCAGCGCGTTGTGCAGCGCGACCGATGGCCGTGTGAAGTCGACCAGGGCATGAGGTCGCTTCGCTTTCAAGAAAGCGGCGAGGTCGTCGCCGGTCCCCACGCCTCCGACGTACTCGATCCCAGTCTCAGCCGCCAATGCCTGGACCAGAATGGAGCCGACCTTGCCCCGGTGACCGGTCACCGCCACGCGGATGGCGTCAGCCATCCGCGCTCCTCCCCACTCGCTGGGAAGGGAGGCTCCGCCGGCCAGGGCGCAGCCGGGTGGGGGCGCCCGTGCTGGCAACCACCCCGTTAATTAGCTTCTAGCGGCGCGGTCGGCCGCCGCCTCCGCCATTGCGTCCACCGCGGTTGCCGCCGCTGAACCCGCCCTCGCGAGGTGGCGGTGGTGGCGACGCCAGCGCGACTGCCATCGCTTCCTTGTCGATCTTCTCCTCGATCGGCTGCCCTTTCTCGGTCAGCTCTTCGATGGCGGCCTGCCGGCTCAAGTTGAGGCGCCCCTGGCTGTCGACCTCGGTCGCCTTGACCATGATCTCGTCGCCCACGTTGGCGACCTCCTCCACCCGCTCGACCCGATGGTCGGTGAGCTTGGAGATGTGGACCAGTCCGTCCTGGTTCGGCAGCACCTCGACGAAGGCTCCGAACGGCATGATGCGGACGACCTTGCCCTTGTAGATCTTGCCGACCTCGATCTCGTCGGTCAGGCCCTTGATCCAGTCGATGGCCCTCTGGCCAGCCTCCTGATCGGCCGCTGCGATATAGACGCTCCCATCGTCTTCGACGTCGATGGAGGCTCCGGTCTCCTCGGTGATCTTGCGGATCATCTTGCCTCCCGGGCCGATGATGTCGCGGATCTTGTCGGGGTTGATGTGGATGGTGGTGATGCGCGGCGCGTATGGGCTCAGCTCGGCCCGTGGCGCCGGCAGCACTGCCAGCATCCGGTCGAGCACGAACAGCCTTGCCTCGCGTGCCTGCTCGAGGGCCTGCGCCAGGATCTCGTGTGGCAGGCCTTTGATCTTGATGTCCATCTGGAGCGCGGTGATCCCGTCTTTGGTGCCGGCCACCTTGAAGTCCATGTCGCCAAGGTTGTCCTCGACGCCCTGGATGTCGGTGAGCACCGCGAATTTGCCCTCGCGTGTGACCAGACCCATCGCGATGCCGGCGACTGGCGCCTTGATCGGCACCCCGGCATCCATCAATGAGAGGGTCGAGCCGCAGACTGACGCCATCGAGGTCGAGCCGTTGGAGCTCAGGATCTCGGAGACCAGCCGCATCGTGTACGGCCACTCGTCGACCGACGGAATGACCGCCAGCAGCGCACGCTCCGCGAGCGCACCGTGTCCGATCTCACGACGGCCGGGGCCGCGCAGTGGGCGCGCCTCGCCGACGGAGAATGGAGGGAAGTTGTAGTGGTGCATGTAGCGCTTGAACTCTTCGAGTCCAAGGCCGTCGATCTTCTGCTTGTCCGACATCGAACCGAGAGTGGCAATGGTGAGAGCCTGGGTCTGGCCCCTGGTGAAGAGCCCTGACCCGTGCGTCCGTGGCAGTACCCCGACTTCGACCGTGATCTCGCGAACGTCCTTGAGACCACGACCGTCGATCCGCACGCCCTCTTCTACGATCCGCTCCCGAACCCGGTCCTTGAGCTTCTTGTCGAACAGCTTGCCGAGAATGTCGACGTGCTCGGGAAATCGCTCGCCGAGCTCAGCGATCGTCTTCTTGCGCAGCTCATCGGTGGCGGCTTCGCGCGCTGCCTTGTCGGGGCCGAACGCCGCCTGGTCGAGCCGCAGAGCGAGGTACTCGCTGACGACCTCGACCACCTGCTCGGGATAGGCGGGCGGTGTGTACTGGTACTTGGGTTTGCCGACCTGCTGCTGCAGCTCCAGCTGGGCGGCGCACAGCTGTTTGATGGCTTCGTGCGCCATCTGCAACGCGTCGACCACCGTCTTCTCGGTGACGCCCTTGGCCCCAGCCTCCACCATCAGGATCGCGTCGGCGGTGCCGGCGACGACGAGGTCGAGGTCCGAGTCAGCCATGCGTGACGTCGGCGGATTGACCACCAATGCGCCGTCGAGCAACCCCATCCTCACCGCACCCACCGGGCCTGCCCAGGGGATGTTGGAGATGGTCAGAGCGGTGGAAGCCCCGTTGATGCTGAGGATGGTCGGGTCGTTCTCCTGGTCAGCCGAGAGAACCGTAGAGACGACCTGCACGTCCAGCCGGAACATGTCCGGGAACAGCGGCCGCAGCGGGCGGTCGGTCAGCCGTGAGGCGATGATCGCCGTCTCGCTCGGCCTGCCCTCCCGGCGCATGAAAGCACCGGGGATCTTGCCGACCGCGTACAGCTTCTCCTCGTAGTCGCAGGTCAGCGGAAAGAAGTCGACTCCCACCCGCGGCTCCTTCGACATCACTGCGGTGCTGAGCACCACCGAGTCACCCTGGCGGAGAATCACCGCCCCGTTCGCCTGCTCGGCCACCCGGCCGGTTTCGATCGAAAGACGCCTTCCGGCGACATCTACGTTTTTTGTGACAATTGCCACGCGAATACCTCCATTTGGGAGGACATCCCCGAGGTGCGTCCCTGGGTCAGGTTCCTAGCAGCTGCGGCTCAGGTCTGTGGCCTGAGCGAGAGCTTCTAAGAGCTGACCCCAGCGCGACCAGCGTGGAGTCCTCCCGATTGACTTGATCGGCTCGACTTGATTGGCTGAGTTTTGCGCCCAGCCCCGGCTTATCTCCTGATTCCGAGCTTGGCGACGAGTGCGCGATAGCGCTCGATGTCCGTGCCTCGCAGGTAGTTCAGCAGACGCCGTTGCTTGCCAACCAGGAGGAGAAGGCCGCGGCGCGAGTGGTGGTCCTTGGCGTGCGTTTTCAGGTGCTCGGTCAGCTCCCGAATGCGGGTTGTGGACAGCGCGATCTGGACCTCGGGTGAACCCGTGTCCTTCTCAGCGCGCCTATGCTCCGCTATCAGCTTGCCCTTGACTTCTGTCTCTATTGCCAAACCGAATACGAATTATACCCAGGCGAGGTTGACAGCCGCTTTAGGGTGAGCGCTCGACCGACCCGTCGGAGCGCGGGTCGGCCCCGGCCCGCCACGCGGCGGGGCCGTCCACGAGGATCGCGTGCGCATGGCCGAGCGTGTGGTGTTTTGGCGGCATCAGCTCGATATTCAGGCCCGCCCGGCTCAGCTCCCCGGCCCTGGGGTAGTCGGCCTCGAGTGAGATCTGCTCCCCCCCGGCCTGGACTCGTAACCGCGGTCGTGCCACAGCCTCCGCCGGCTCCAACCCGTGGTCGACCAGGTTCATCAGGACCTGCGTCTGCAGCTGTGGCTGGCCGTCCCCGCCCATCGATCCGAAGACCGCCCACGGGCGACCGTCCCGCGCGGCCATCGCCGGGATGAGCGTGTGCATGGTGCGCTTCTTCGGCTCCAGCCGATTCACATGCGCGGGATCCAGATTGAAATAGCACCCGCGGTTCTGCAGCAGCATCCCAGTGCCCTCCGCGACCACGCCCGACCCGAATCCGTACGCCACGCTCTGGATCAACGACACGAGATTGCCGTGCTCGTCGGCGGCGCAGAGATAGATCGTGTCGCCGCCGTCATGAACGTCTCCGCCACCAGCGACTGCCGAGTGCAGGGGATTGAGGAACGGCTCCAGGGGAACTGGAGAGAAGTCCGGATCGGTGATGTAGCGGTCTCGCAGCGTGTAGCTCTCGTCACGAATCTTCTTGAACGCTTTGATGAACTCGGCGCCGGGCTCGAGTGCTCGGCGATCGAATCGTCGAAGCCTGGCGAGCATCGCGAGAGCCGTCAGGCCCTGCGTCGGCGGCGGCAGCTCGTAAACCGTGAGGCCGCGATACTCCACGGTCACCGGTTCGACCCATTGCGATCGGTGCGTTGCCAGGTCACCGGTGGTGACAAATCCCCCGCGCCGGCGCAGCGCCTCTGCGATCGCGGCGCCGACTGCGCCGCGGTAGAAGGTGTTGATCCCGGTCCGGCCGATGTCGCTCAGGACCGACGCCAGGTCGGGATTGCGCAGACTCATCCCGGCCTCCATCGGCGGGTACAGCGCTTGCGCCGCCGGCTCGCGGCCGAGCAGGGCGGCACTCTCCTTCAGATGGTTGGACAAGTGAGCCGTGACGATGTAGCCGTCGCGGGCCAGCGCGGCTGCCGGCTCGAGCACAGCTGCCACCCCGACCGAGCCGTACCTTTCGAGCAGGCGCCCCCAGGCCTCGACCGTGCCGGGCACTGTCACGCTGAGCGCCCCTCTTTCCGGCATCGTCTCGTCACCACGCGACCTGACCTCTTCAATGGTGGCGAGCTCGCCCGAGCGCCCGGCTCCGATCAGTCCGACCGGTGCCGAAGCGCCCGCCGGCCAGACGATCGCCATAAGGTCGCCACCGACCGAGGTCATGTGCGGGTACACGACGCAAAGCACCGCATTCGCGGCAATCGCGGCATCGATGGCGTTGCCGCCGTCGCGCAGGACCTGGGCTCCCGCCTCGCCGGCAAGGCGGTGCGGGGTGGCGATGACCCCCTTCGTCAAACCGGCGCGATGAACTCGATCGCGCCCGGCTGAATCTCGAAGAGAGCCGGCAACGTCCCCGGCGTCTCGCCATCGAGGTCCACGAGCACGCGCGCATTCGACGAAACGGAGATGCGCTTTCCGTACATCAGCTGGATCTTCGGATTGTGATCATCGAGATGAGTTCCATTGCGGATGTTACCCATCTGCCGTGCGGTCTCGAGCTTGCCCACGTTTCCGATCAGGATGACGTCGAACACGCCATCGGTCGGCTTGGCTGACGGGGCCATGCGCATGCCTCCGCCGAAGTACTGACAGTTGGCAATGACAACCTGCTGCGCGACGATGTCGAACTTGTTGCCGTCAACGACCACCGTGAGCGGCTTGTTTTTCCATTGGAGCAAAGCCAGCGCTGAGGTGATCGTAAACGCCGCTGCGCCCAGGCGCTTCGAGCCGGCGTTGACGCGATGAGCAACGTCGCTGCTCAAACCCAGGTCGGCGATGTTGATGAAGTGGCGCACCGCCGTCGAACCGTCATCGGCCTGGTAGGTTGCGCAACCGGCGTCCAGGCGTCGCGGCGTTCCGGCCTTGATGACCTGGACCGCCTCCTTGGGGTCGAGCGGAATTCGCAGCGTCCGCCGAAAGTCGCCCCCTGTGCCCAGCGGAAGCATCGCGAGCTTGCTTGTCGTCGGGATCGGCGCGCCGTTGTGGAAGAAGCCGTTGACGACCTCGTTGAGGGTGCCGTCGCCGCCGACGGCGACGACCACGGGACGCGATTGCCGGACCGCGGCCTGCGCGAGCTCAGTCGCTTCCAGCGCTCTGGTGGTCAGCTTGGCTTCATAAGGCAGGCCGGTGGTGTCCAGCCAGCTGCTGATCCCCTTCCAATCCTGCCCTGCCCGTCCGGCCGCGGAGGCGGGGTTGACTACGAACAGGACGGGGGCGCCGGGCCGACCGCCTATGACAGGCCTCCCAACGCGCGAGGATTCAGCGTTCGTGTCGGGTCGATCCCTGCCTTGACCGCGCGCCAAACGCGCATCCAGCCGCCCATCTCGTCCGCGACCCAGCGCGCACGTGCCTGGCCTGTGCCGTGATGGTGGCTTATCGTCGCTCCCAGCCCAAGCGCCGCTGTCATAGCACCCTCCCATGCCCGGCCGTATGCGGCGCGGGCCTCAGCCTCGGTGTCTGCCGTTCCCCCAAACGAAAAATATGCGCAGCAGCCCTGCTCATATGCGTGGCTGAAATGGCATAACGCCAATCCACCGATGGCTATTGCGGACTTTACCTGCGCGTGAAGCTGCGGCAGCACGGTCCAACGCGCCGCGAGCTCGATCGTGTCGAGGTATGAGCCCGGGGGGTCGAGGAACGCCTGGAGGCGTTCCGCGGAGAGGCTGAATCGATGGCTTTCCCATCGCTGCCAAGGGCCATCTCCGAGGTCCTTGGCATCGCCGGCGAAGCGTTTCACAGCCTCTGCTTCGGCCCTGGCGACCTCGGACAAACCTGCGGTGGCGACGACGAGGAGGCACTGGCCGGCAGGAAGGTCATAACCGCCAAAAGCAGCATCCTCGGGGTCGTACAGGCGCATCACCAGAGGGTGGATGCCGGACTGCATGACGGCGCGCATCGCTTCAAGGCCCGATGAGAGATCACTGAATGCATAGCCCTTGCCCACCACCGTTTCGGGCAGGCGGTGAACTCGCAGCTCAGCACCGAGGATGACCCCAAGCGCGCCCTCGGACCCCAGCCAGAGCTGGTGGAGGGCGGGTCCCACCGCTGATCGTGGCCCAGGGCGGGGTTGGGCGAACGTGCCGTCCGGGAGCACGACCGCCAGGCCGAGCACCATGTCCTCCACGTTGCCGTAACGACTCGACTCCTGGCCCGACGATCGCGTGGCCAGTAGACCCCCGACCGTGGTCCCCGGGAGAGAGCTCGGAAAGTGGCCGAGCGTGAGGCCGCGCTCATTCAGGTGCTTCTCCAGGACGAGCCCGTTCACGCCTGATTCACAACGGCACACCAGGTTCGTGACGTCGACGTCGAGAATGCGATCGAAGCCGCTCATGTCGAGCACGAGCTCGCCCGCGCGTGGCGCGAGGGCGCCACACACGCCACTGCCTCCGCCCATCGGCGAAACGGCCACGCCGTTGGCCGATGCCCAGCGAAGGATCGCTATGACCTGCTCGCGCCCTGTGGGCCGTGCCACCAGGACCTTGGGGCGCTGGACGCCATCGCGCTCCTCCATGAGCCCCAGCGGCCAGTGGTCGCGAACCTCGCGCTCATCGAGCGCCGCCGAGCCGACGATCTGCTCTATCTCCGCTCTCATCAATTCGATATCAGCGTGGCCGGGTTGGCCGGGGTCCCCCCGGCTGGACTTTGACACCTCCGGGGTCCCCGCGACGCAGCCGCGGGAGCGTCTGCTCTCATTTACTCTTGGCCGCGAACGTCCCCGCCAGCCAGCCCGTCAGGATGGGGACGCCGAAGCCGCACTCGCCGGCGTAGTCGTAACCGCCCAGCACCGAGCCCGCCGCGTACAGGTTGGCATACCGAGCTGCGCCGTCCCCATTCAGCGGGTGCAGCTGTTTGTCCGTCATCAACCCACTCTGCATCTCGGCCGCCGGATCGAGGTATTCGAGGTGGCGCAAGCGCGCGCCCCCTGCGCCGGCCAGAACCCCTTGGTGAAAAACGCCGAGGTCCAGCAGAGGCTCTTGAGGCCGGCGGCCTCCGCGAATGCCTCCGCCGATGTGATGGCCCGCGGCAAGGACGAAAGCGTCGGCACGAAACACGCGGTCACCGGCGCGCGCGGCAGTTATGAATCCTCGTTCGGCGTCGAGTGATTTGACCTCCGCCTTGACAGCACCGAGTCCGATCACCTGCTGCAGCCTCCATCCGTGAGGCGACGGTGGCGCGGCCAGGAGCTCAAAGCTGTCATCCGGGAGATTCGTAAAGCCGGGCGGGTACGCAACCGAGGCCGCGCGCGCCTTCGCCAACGTTGGGGCCTTGCGTCCATATAGATCCGTGAGGGATGCCGACATCGGCAGATTGGAAATCGACACGTCTTCCGCGAACGCGTCGATGCCATGCAGCTGCTTCAAGGCCTCCGCGGTGGATGCTGCGTCGTAGTCACCGACCTGGGGCACGCCGACCACCGCGACCCTCCGCCCCATGAGCGCGCGAAGCTCGCCGCCCGCCACCGTGGCCGGCACGAGGTTGGCGGGCCTGGCCAGCCCGTGGATGTCCGCGTACAGGCCACGGTGTTTCCAACCGCCTTCGAACTTGAGCCCTGCCTTCTCGAGCGCGAGGTGAACGGCCTGGATCGCCGTGTCAAGCTCGGTGGCGATGCGGACGGCGTCGAGCCCGAGACGGGTGAAGGGATGGTGCGGCTGCTTGGCCAGTATCGAGTCGAGGTCGTCGACGATCTCCATGCCGCCGGCGTAGAGGGCGGTGGCGCCGGGCGCTCGAGCCAGCACCGTCACCTCGGCGCCGGCCCGCCGCGCCGCCAGCGCCGCGCAATAACCCGCAAAGCCGCCGCCGATGACGACGACGCTTCTCAAGGCCTGACTATCCGGCGCGTGTCGGCGACATCGCGGCGGAGCTGCTCGACGAGCTCATCGGTGTTCGGAAACTTGATATCTGGGTGCAAATAGCGGATGAACCTGAGCTCCAGGCGCTGCTGGTAGAGGTCGCCCTCGAAATCGAGTAGGAAGGCTTCGACGCGAAGCGTCGTGCCCCCGAACGTCGGCCGGTAGCCGACGGAAAGTGCCGCGACGAAGGTGCCTTCCGCAGCGATCGCCCGCCCCGCGTACGCACCCAACGCCGGCACCAGCTTGTTCGGCTCGACCCCGATGTTGGCAGTCGGAAAACCCAGGCGCCGCCCGACCTTGTCCCCCGCTTCGACCGGTCCGGCCATCGAGTATTCGCGGCCCAGCAATCGATTCGCCTCCTCCATCTCGCCCAGCGTCACCAGCCGCCTCACGTCGGAGCTGTGAAGCTCCTTTCCATTCAACTTGAATGGAGGCACGACATCGACGACATGCCCATTTGCGCGCAACCACTCCGCGTTACCACGTCGCTCGCGTCCGAACGCAAAGTCGAAACCGAGCACCCAGCGTCTCACCTCGACCACTGGCTTGAGGAGGTCGATGAACTCCTGGGGCGACAGGGAGGCAAGGGCTCGGTCGAACCGGATCACGATCGCGTGCTCGATGCCCAGGGCTTCGATGAGGGCGAGCTTCTCCTGCAGAGTCGTCACCGATGGCGGGCAATTCGCTGGGTCGAGCACGCAGCGCGGGTGAGGCTCGAAGGTCATGAGTGCGGGCTGCGACCCATCGAGGGCGGCGGCCGCGACGGTGCGCCGGATCACGTCGACATGCCCGAGATGAACGCCGTCGAAGCTTCCGACGGTGAGGGCCACCGCTCCGATCGGGCTCGTGGGGAGCCCAAAGTGAACTATCAGGTGCGGCCTCCGGGGCAGAGTCTCACCTGTCAGCTGAGCACCTTTTCCGGAACGAAGGTCCGGCGAAGAGGGTCGGCATGGCCCAGCGCGACCAGTCGGCCGCCGGCGTCATGCGCCCTGATGAGACCTGGCCCGGGCTCTGGCAACACGCGGACCGAGCGACCCTGCCTCACCATCGCCTCCTGCTCGACATTGAGCCGGACCCGCTCCATGTCCGGCAGTATGACTTCGGCCGGAAGCAGCAGGCTGCGCACCTCGTCGGCCGTGGTCAGACCATCCACCTTGACCGCGGATTCGATCAGAAGCGGGCCGTATGCGGTGCGCACGAGGCGGCCGAGGTAGCCCCCAACTCCAAGCGTCCGGCCAAGATCGCGGGCGATCGACCGCAAATAGGTGCCGCTGCTGCACCGGATCTCCACTCGGGCGACGGCTTCGGCTCCGGGCGTAAAGCTCAGAACACTCGCCTCGTAAACCTGGACCTCGCGTGCGGAAGGCCGTGGCTCCTCACCCATCCTCGCGAGCTTGTAAGCGCGCTGGCCGTCCACCTTGACGGCCGAGTAGGCCGGCGGCTCCTGCAGTATCCGTCCCGTGAACCGAACGAGGGCTGCCACGAGGTCACCCTCGGTCAAGCTGCTTGGATCGCCAACGGCTTCGCGCGCGGCCTCGGCGTCATCGGTGGCGGTCGAGAACCCGAGGTGGATGTCGGCGACATAGGTCTTTGGGAGCTTCAGCGCGAACTCGGCGAGGCGCGTTGCGGATTCAAACAGGATCGGCAGCACGCCAGTCGCGAGCGGATCAAGAGTCCCCGCGTGGCCGACGCGGTGCGCACCGGTCAGACGGCGAAGGCGGCTGACGACGGCGAAAGAGGTTTCCCCGGCGCCTTTGTCTACGTTCAGAACGCCAATCGAGAAAGCTGCGGCGTCAGCTCTTCTGCGAGGCGGCAATGATCGACTCCTTGGCGGTCGCCAGCACGAGCTTCACGGCCTCGTCCATCGGCTTTTCGATCTCCGCCCCGGCGGCACGAATATGACCCCCGCCGCCGAAGACCGCACACAGCGCCGCCGCGTCAACGCCACCGCGGCTGCGCACGCTGATCTTCGTCAGGTGCGCGTTGACCTCCTTGAAAAGGATGGCCAGCTCCAGGCCGGCGATGCTGTTGAGGTTGTCGATGATGCCCTCTGACTCGGCCATCACAGCGTTGGCTTCCTTGAGCATGCCGCGCGTCACCTTTGCCCACGCCAGCCGGCCCTCCATCTCGACGCGCATCGTCGCCAGAGCCAGGCTGTTGAGCTTCAGGGTGGTTTCCGGCCGCATCTTGTAAACCAGAGTCGCGATGTGGCCCGGATCCGCACCGAGTCGCGCCAGCCGCGCTGCGTCCTCAAGCGCCTGCGGAGTTGTGTTCTCGTGACGGAAGCCGCCGGTATCGGTCAGCAGCGCGACGTAGAGGTTGGTCGCGATGGTTGGGGTGATCTGGAAACCGAAGTGATCGAGCATCCGCATGACCATCTGCCCCACCGCCGAGGCATCCGGATCGATGACGTTGATGTCGCCAAAGCGCGAGTTCGAGGGATGGTGGTCGACGTTGACGATGGTGGCGTGGGATGCGATCCGCTTAACGCTGCTGCCTGAGCGTTCAAGGTTGCCGGAATCGAAGAAGAACACCAGGTGCGGGTCGATCCCGTGCGGGGGCTCCTCCCGGATCTCCTGGTACCCGGGCAGGAATGTGTACATCT
>DASXNH010000147.1:0-27811 GCA_036495195.1 Candidatus Dormiibacterota bacterium | reverse complement strand
TGGTTCGAGTCCACGGCGGCCCACCAATTCGTAGGCTTTCCATAACGCGAACCGTCGTAGTCGCCGGAAGATGGAAGGTCCCCGTGTTTCGAATAAGTCAGCCGCCTTCTGGCATGACGACGCCAATTATCTCAGCGTCATCCCCAGTTAACACGTACGTCAGGAGGCCACCGTTGCCGAACGACAAAATCCAGGAGTCCTCAGGCAGCAGTTCGCGGTGAGCTTGCTCCACGCTTTGGCGCGACGATCGAGTCACGCGGTTAGTTCGTAGTGCGAGTTCCTGGCCGAATGCGATTTCGTGCGGTTGAGTCTCCAGTGGCCGGGACTAGTCTTCCGGCCTTACCGAGGCCGTGTAGCGGCATGTTGCCGTAAATATTCTCGTACTCACCGGCGCGTACCAGGTACGTCTCATGCCAGATTCCGGAGCGACCAGATTTGGCGACTCTCCGCCAAAAGTTACGCCACGCATGCAGGTGGGGATCATCCTCGTCTTTAGCGAAGGCTTCGAGATGGTCGAACGACCTCCAGTACTGCACGATCGTTGGCAGTCCCATCTCATACGCCAGCAAACCCTTCTCGGGGTGCTGCATGAGGTACGCGAGCATCTTGCCCATGCCCTGGCCAGGGCTGAGACCACCGAGTTCGCCGAGATCACGAATCGAGCGGATTGGATGAAGGAAGTCGATTCGGGCACCGATCAGGAAGACGACGAAGTCCCCGTCAATCTGTGCAGTCCAACGGCCCTCTTTGATCTCGGCCATCCAACCCCTCCATAGTGTGAGTGCTATCGGTGGCGACAGTTATCCAGAGATTGCCGTCTGTCCCGCCGGCGTTCGGCCGATTTGTAAGATGAAAGCATGAGACCAGCCGACGTCTTTAGCGTGCTTGAAAAGCCGGCCGCCAAGGAGTTGCTCGCCTCAGCCGGCCTTATCCGGCTGGCGTACACCGGCGGCGACGGCTACCCACGTGTCATCCCCGTCGGTTTCGTCTGGAATGGCTCGGAACTGACCGTTTGCACCGCCGAGAACGCCCCCAAAGTTGCCGCTCTGGTTCATGACCCGCGGGTGGCCATCGCCATCGAGGCAGGCGGCCAGCCGCCGTGCGACCTGTTCATCCGAGGCAAGGCCACTGTCGACATATTCGAGGGAGTACCGCCGGAATACCTCGATGCCAATCGTAAGGTGACTCCTCCGGAGCAAATGGCGGTCTTTGAAACGCAGGTGCGCGACATGTACAAACGCATGGCGAGGATCCGCATCCGACCCGAGTGGGCGAAGCTGATCGACTTCCAGGCGACCCTGCCGCAGGCCATCGAGGAGATCATCCGCAGCAAGTCCGCCTAGCGGGCGCGGACCGGTGCGGAACTCCGATCGAGGATGATCCGCCCCGCACCAGACTTCGCTCACGTCCGAGCGCGATCAGGTGATCAACCGGGGACGCTCAGATTTCTTCGTCAACCGAAAGTTCAACGGTGACTGCCCGCTCCCGCCAGTAGGCATGACGCAATTGAAATCTACGTAGCTGCGCAAGCAGCACGGGGAGGTTTGTCTCCGACGCCTCCCGACGCGCGTCCTCGCTCATAGCGGCGGAACGCTCCGCGAGCAAATCAACCAACGCAGTCTCAAGGCTCTCGAGCTCACCGTAGGCACTCCACCATCGGCGGGCGACCTCAGGTCCATGCGCACCTGGATCTTCCCCGGCCATGCGGCGCTCCGCGTCGCCGCCCTTTCGTGCAGCCTCGATGTCTGGTCTTTCGCCTGCTGGCATGTGTATCTTTCCGACGGCGCACCCGGGTTTGCAAGCCGGGGACGTTAACTGAAATTTACGCCTAAAACTGCAAGTGTGCGGGAGAATCTGGAGAACTCTTCCCAGGTGTGTGGCTTGGTCGGAGCTCGCCTACAAAGAGGGGATGGGCCCTGGAGACAGCCATTTCTTCATGGACACCACCATGTAGGGATGACATCATCCCAACGTTGCAAATGGCGATTCACGCATCGCAATGATTGATGACCCTGTTCTCGTCGAGGATTGGCATCCCGTGGTCCTTGCCGCTCAGCTTGCCGACGGCGGCCCAGTCGCGGCACGGGTGCTCGGCGAAGACCTGGTCGTGTGGAGCTCGGGCGGGCAGTACTTCGCATGGCGTGACTTGTGCGTGCATCGAGGCACTCGGCTTTCGCTGGGCAGAGTCGTCGACGGGGGTCGGCTCGAGTGCCCTTATCACGGATGGACCTACGGGACCGACGGGCGATGCCTGCTCATGCCGGCGCATCCCGAGCAAACACCGCCCGCAAAGGCGTGCGTGGCCACGTATCACGCCGCTGAGGCCAACGGCGTCATCTGGGTGAGCCTGGGTACCGGCGCCCAAAGCATCCCAAAGTTCGCGTTGCTCGACGATGCCGCGTACCAGGTGCTGCTCGCGGGCCCGTACCGGGTGAAGGCCAGTGCGCCTCGCATAGTTGAGAACTTCCTCGACATCGGCCACTTCCCGTTCGTCCACGAGGGCATTCTGGGTGACCGCGCGCGTCCGGAGATCGACGACTACACGACCACGATCGGCCCTGAAGGCGTTCTGTCGGAGGGCGTCAAGGTGTTTCAGCCTGACCCCTACGCCACAGGACACGGCTCCATCGTTACCTACACATATCGCGTACATCGGCCGCTTTCGGCGTCATTCATCAAGCACGGCGAACACTCTTTTGGAATGCTCCTGTCTGTTACGCCGCACGACGAGGTCGACAGCACCGCCTGGATGTGGATGGCCATGAACTACGAGCCGCAGTCGCCAATGGTTGAGTTCCAGGACCGAATCTTCGCCCAGGATCGCCCGATCCTCGAGTCTCAGCGCCCGGAGATGCTGCCAGCTCGACCTACAGGCGGAGCTGCACCTTCGCAGCGACAGGACCGCCATCGCCTATCGACGCTGGCTTCGCGAGCTCGGGGTGCGAACAGGCGTGTCGTAGCGTCCAGTGGTCAGGATCGGGCCGGAAGGGGCGAACGCCGCGCCCGGATTCCTAGGAACCGCTACGGTCCATTCTGAAATCGACCATCCGACCCGACTGAACACCAACCAGCGCGATCCGCATCGTCGACGCGATGTGGTGCTCATCCTGATCGGCATCGCCGTGGGCACGATTCTGATCCGCCTTCCAAGCCTGACCGAGCCCCGCTGGTACTTCGACGAGGGCGTCTTCACGACAGTCGCCTGGGCCACTTCGAAAGGGCTGCCTCTGTACTCAAGCGTCTACGACTTGCAGCCCCCCGGCATCTACTGGCTGTACCAGCTGATCATCGCCCTGGGCGCGGGTGAGCACCACTTCGTAGCGCAGATCGCCGGCGCCCTTTTCGCCGTCGCGACGGCAGTGCTGACCTTCGTTGTCAGCATGCGGTTCATGCCGCTGCGTCCCGCGGCGCTGGCCGGTGCGATGACCGGGTTCGTCCTCTGTATCCCGACGCTGGACGGTGACTTGCTCAACGTCGAGCTCGCCGCTCTCCCTTTCTTCCTCGCCGGCCTTCTCCTTGCGTTCAGCCGGCGGTGGCCGCTGATCGCGGCCTCCGGCGCTCTCGTCGGCGTTGCAGTTGTAATACGTCCCTCATTCGTTTTCGACAGCCTGGCCCTGCTGATCCCACTGCTGGGTGGTGGCCAGAGGGTCTGGCGGCTCGTGCTGGCCGGCGCCGGAGCGGCGGCGGCGTTGGGGGCGGCAGCGCTCGCGCTAGCGATCGAAGGCTCACTGGCAACGTACCTCAGCCTCGTCGTGCCGTCCGACCACACCTACGCCTTGGCCGGCAACGGCGGCACGTTCACGCCGATGTTCGTTCGACTCGTGGTGCTGGGGGTCGTCAGCGTGATCTTCCTCATCAGGGCGAAGACGGAGCGCGGACGCCTGCTTGCCGTGTGGCTGCCGGCCAGCCTTGCGGGGTCGAGCCTGACCCCTCTCGAGTACACGCACTTCTTCCATGAGGCGGCTCCGGCACTTGCCTTCGCCATCGCGCTGCGAGTATCGGGATTTCGCTGGCGGTGGCATCTTGCTCCACAGGCCGCTCTGGCGCTCGTGATCTTCTCGGAGGCGGTGCTCATCCTCCCTTCTGGGCAGACGGCGGTCATGGAGTCGAGGCCTCCGCAGATACCCCTCCGTCACAACTTCGGCTATTGGGACCTTCCGGCCTACTACGCCAATTGGTTTGCCTTCGCTTCGGGACTGCGGAGCCAGAGCCAGTACGAGCAATGGTTCAACGAGGTTGGCCGGCAGGATGCCGAAAGCTCCTTGCTGCATCACCTAGCGCGCTCGAGCAGCGATCACCTTCTGGTGCTCGGCGGCCGGCCCTGGCTCTATGTCGAGAGCGGCATGCTGCCCGCCACACGTTACGTAACTGTCTGCAACGCGTCCTGCATCGTGCCATCGGAGATAACAGACGTACGCAGTAGCCTCATGGGTGACTGCGCTTACGTGGTCGTTGCGGTGAGCCAGCTGCCTTACTGGCAAGGGGACCTCAATGCAGACGGCTACGTCGCCGTCGACGGCGCGGCGTGGCCGACTTTTCGGTCTAGCCGGCCGGCGGGACAATGCGCTCCAGGGTAAGCGCCCACCTCTGCCAGGGTGGGGGCTTCCTCAACTTTTAGCCGACCAGCCGCGTCTTTCAGGCTTGATTGACCGATGCCTTCATCGTTCGGCTGCAGCCGGGAGCGACGTCAAACGCGCTCCGCGCCGCGGCTAGCCGGGCGCCCAGGAAGGAAATGAGTCCGGTATTCGCGCTGGGGCCGAGCCGATGACCACCGCGATCTCCTTGCGGCTGCTGAGCTCGATGTCCGCCAGGTTGCCGGTATAGCGCGCTCCGTTTACGTACACCGCAATCGGTGTCGCAGGCGCGCAGTACTGGCCGACACACGAGTTGTTCAACGTGACGCCCCATTCGGTAAAGAACTCCCCGAGCTTGTTGGGCGTGCTGGTGGCCGACTCGGTGTGGATGACGCCCGACACGTCATGGGTGTGAAGGGGAGAGATGCAGGGTTGCGAGCAACCCGCGATCCCGCCATAGGTCGGCTGGCCGTTCCACGTGCCGTGCTGGACCGCCGGATCATTCACGTTGATGCCGATTCCCGACGGAACCATCACCGGCTGTCCGTCAATGAAAACGTCGAGATGGGCGTGCACGTGAAATATCAAAGTTTCCTTGGGCTCGGGCTTTAGACCTGCATTCACAGTCAGGGTGAGCGGGTTGTCGGGCGCGGCCCAGACCAGCTGACCCGGCGCAGGCGGCGCACCGGTCGGAGAAGGACCGACCGACGGCAAACCGCACGCACACAGAAGCGTTGCCAAGCTCCCCGCGAGCAGGGCCCAGGTCAGGCGGAGCGTGACGATGACCATGCCTCCTGCAATTTTCTGCCGGCGACGTATCGGAGCGAGCGACCCCCGCCTTCCTGGTCTAGCCACCCGTCGTGGCGGAGACGCTGAAGGTCCTGGGTCGCGGTCGGACTTGCAATGTTGGTCTCGCGCCTGTGGTCGGCGTTGGTTATCGGCAATCCAAGCAGCGCCTGGTCGAGTGCGCCTGCCAGTCGCTGCGGGTAGCCCTGCTCGCGCGCCAGGCGCTCGCAGAAAGCGTGCCGGGCATGCGCGAGCTCCAGCCAGCGGCGCCGCTCCATCGCCTCGAAAACGTGGGCCTCGATGCAGAACTCGACCCATGCCGACGCGTCACGGAGTGGATCGAACGACGACCCCTGAACCTCCTCCAGCACCGTGTAGTACTCGCGCGTGTGCCGCCCCAGGTATGGCTCGATCGATACCAGCTCGGGGCGGAGCAATCCCTCCTTCGCCAGGACCAACGACTGGACGATGCGGGCGAGCCGTCCATTGCCATCGCGAAATGGGTGGATGGAGACAAGGTTGAGGTGCGCCATGGCAGCGCGGACGACAGGGTGGCGCGCGAGGTCGCCCACCTCGAGCCAATCGGCCACTTCGCCCACCAGCGCCCGAACGTCGCTCGAGGACGGCGGTCGGTAAGGATCCCGACCCAAGCCGCGGGTCACGATCACGCTTCCATCGCGCAAGCGCCCCGGGCCGGCCTGAGGTTGAGGGTGGCAAACCAGAAAATGCAGGTCGAGCATCGTCTGCGGCGACCATTGAAAACGCCTGTCGTCGGCCAGCACCGCGACCCTGTCCATCGCCTGGGCGTAGGCGGCGATGATGCGCTGCGTCTCATCCGAGGCCCCCGCCGGATGCCTGCCGGCAAGGATCTCGACCGTGTCCTCCAGGCTCGCGCCGTAACCCTCGATCGAGGTCGAGCCGACGGTTGCCTCGGCAGCGGCCAGCCGGCGCAACGCTCCCGTCCAAGGCTGGGCCGAGTCGCCCAGATCGCGCGCCAGGTACCGGCGCAGCTCATCCAGCTCCTCGAGGCGCCGCAGGATGGCGGGTGATTTGGGCGGCGTCGCGAAGATGGCCACGGCCGGGAGTATAAGTTAATAAACAATTATTCGCTTATACCACTCCCGACCCGGGGGTGGTCCGAAGGATCGGAGGGGCGGTGATCCCCCAAATCGGTCGCAAGGGTGAGGCCGCGCGCCGGCCCGGCCTTCGGTGATCGCGTGGGGGAGTTAGTTGCCCTTCCTGCCCGGCGCCGGAGCCCGGTTGGCGTACAGGAGCGAGCCAGGCGTGGTCAGCAGCTCACCCGTTTCGAGCAGCGTCTTCAGCCCGGACAGGATCATCGGCCAGCCGCCGTAGAGCTGGTCGTTCGCACCCTCACGGAGCTGGTCGTGGGTAAGCGTCAGGTGGCACGAGTCGCCGACCGGCTTGATCTCCCAGGTGATTCGCGAAGTTCCCTCTGCCTTGACGTCCTCGCCCCAAAGCGCCCGCATGTTCTGCACCAGCCGGCGTGGCGGGTCCACCTCGAGGTTTTCACCCTCTCCCAGCAGCGCGCCGTCCGGCGTCGTCTGCTGGAAATGCGAGCCAGATGTGAAGTCGGAGTTGATCCTGGCCCCGAAGTTGTACTTGCTTCTCAGCTCCGGGTCGGTGATCGCCTTCCAGAGTCGCTCCGGCGTGGTCTTGATGTAAATCTCGAAAACCTTTTCCATGCTTGCCTCCAATGTGGTTTTGAGGTCGCTCAATGAGGCGACCCACGGCTCGGCGTACTTGCTCACCCACCTGTCGTGGACGAGACGGATGGGGACCGGGTTCAGGAAGTGCAGCTTTTCGCGCCCGCGCCGCTGGGCAACGACCAGGCCCGCCTCTTCCAGCAGCTTCAGGTGCTTCATCACGCCGAAGCGCGACATCGAGAACCGCGCCTCCAGCGCGCTCAAGCTCTGGCCGTCCTGGCGGAAAAGCTCGTCGAGAAGGGCCCTTCTCGTCGGATCCGCCATCGCCTTGAACACGTCCTCCATGAGCCGGGACTATACGTGACCGTTTGGTCACATGTCAAGCGGACTGTTATTGGACCCCGCAGACCTCGCCTAGCTCAGGCGGGAGCGTCTTGGTGGGCAGGCCGTTGGTGCCGCAGAGCTTGTTGTTCGCGACGACCCAGCTGCCGCTGTCGTCCTCGAGCAGCACGAGGTGGGGCGAGCCCTGCGGGCCGTCTGAAGGCGCTGACGTCGCTCCGACCAGGACCGTGATCCTCGCGATGCCGGCGGCGCACTTGAGATCGCCGTTGTTCGCGCCGACTGTCGCCTGGATGTCGGCGGTGTCGAGGGCGGCCCGGATGGGCACCATCACCGCCGCGACGGTGCACGCGTCCTGGGCGGGGGAAGTAACTGCCTGAGTCGTGGCTCCATCGCAAGCCGCGAAGGCGACGCACGCGAAAGCTGCCCACGTTCGAAAAGCCAACCTGGCGCCGTGGCGCGACCTCAGCATCGACTGCTCACCGTACAGGACGACGCCGCCACTTCAAGCACGTTCAGGGGAGTCGAGCGGCCTGCGGCGTTCCCTATATGGAGGTGATGATCAGATGGACTTGATTTCGTGGGTGATCATCGGGGTAGTCGCTTTCATGGCGATCATGATCGTGCTGGCGCTCTCGGGTCGCACCAGGCGGTACTCGCGCCCGAACCTGCAGCCGCTGGCGCCCGAGGCTATTGATCGCTTCGGCGCTTCTTGGGATCGGATCGAATCGCATTTTATGGACGCGCCCGAGGAGGCTGTTCGAGAGGCGGACGCTCTCGTTTTGGCTCTGCTCGGGGAGGTTGAGCATCCGCTGGCCGACGAGCGGCTTCCAAGCGGCGTTCTGCGAGCCCGCCGTGCGGCAGCAGGCAAGGAAGTGCGTGGGACTGAGGGTCTGCGCAGGGCGATGCTGCACTACCGCGGAGTGATCGTGGACATGCTCGGTTCCTCAATCAGAAGCGAGAAAGTTCGCGGACGGCGCGAGATCGCGTCTTAGGCGAGCAGCTGCGCGGCGGGAGCGCCGGCGACTGGCGGCAGCGGTGCGATCAAAGCCGTCGAGACCGGGAGGACGATAGCCGCCGCGCCTGAACGCGGAGGCCAGCGCAGGGCGCGGCTCACTCGGGACAGCCTGAATCCACCGTTGTTCATCATTGGCTTCTGATGCCTGCCGTTTTGACGCCGCTCGAGACTGCGCCTGCGGTGCTCGAGATCGGGATGGTTCTCCTGCTTGCGGTGGGAGCCGGATGGCTTGCGCGGCGGGTCGGTCTTCCCGCGGTCCTCGGCTATCTGGCGGTCGGGCTGGTCGTTTCGCCCTTCACGCCAGGCTATGTCGTCGACCGCGGCCAGCTGCAGGTGCTGGCAGACGTCGGCGTGGTCCTCCTGCTGTTCGAGGTGGGCATCGAGGTCAACCCGCTCCGCCTGGGCCGCGAGCATCGGGCGGTCCTGCTGGCGGCACCCGCCCAGGTCGTGATCACCACGCTTGTGACGGGAGGCGTCGCGCTCCTTCTGGGGGTGACCTTTGCCGGCGCGGCGCTGATCGGGATTTCGATTGCCCTCTCGTCGAGCGTTGTCGTTGTCAACATCACGCGCAGCCGCAGGCGCACCACGAACGCCGCGACGGAGGCGACGCTTCTCAGCTGGAGCGTGATGCAGGACATGACGGGGGTGGCGTTCGCCTTGATTCTCCTGGCGAGCGTGGGCCTGGCCGACCGCCCGCCTCTCGCGGCCGCCGGCTTAATCCTGGCCTTCCTCGCGCTGGTAGCGGTGTCCGCGTGGGCGCTGCCTCGACTCCTCAGCCGCCTTCATGGCGAGCACGACCTGTTCCTGCTCCTGTCCGTGGGGAGTGGTTTGGCGCTCGCGGGAGTGGGAGCCAGGTTCTTCGGAGTGCCACTGGCGCTCGCAGCTTTCGTCGCCGGCCTGGCCGTCGGCGAGAGCCCGGCCGCAGCTGAGGCGAGGCGCAGGATCCTGCCGTTCAGAGACCTGTTCGCGGTGCTGTTCTTTGTGTCGCTGGGCAGCCTCATCGATCCGGGAGCCATGCCAGGTGCGCTGCCGTGGCTGGCGTTCCTCGTGGCGGCGGTGGTGGTCGGCAAGATGCTCGTTGTTCTGCTGCTCAGCCGTCTGGCGCGAATCCCCGACGTGCGGCCGTGGCAGCTGGCCATTGGCCTTGGTCAGATCGGGGAGTTCAGCTTTGTGCTGGCCTCGATTGTGCTCGGCCGTGCGCTGATCCCGCCCGAGCTGTACCACGCAGTGCTCATAGCGGTGGTGCTCACGATCGCGGTGTCGACGACCTTGGTGAGGCTGGGCCCTCGCCCAGCGCGAGCGGCGGTCGCGACGAGCTAGGGTCCGAGCAGGTACCCCATCCGGCGAGGCAGTCGCGCGATTGCCGACATCACAGGATTTGGCTTCTCGCCACGCTCTTCGGCGGTGTCCTTGGCGATGATCGCGCGACGAATCACAGCCGCCCCGATCGAGCGGAAAGGCTGCGGAGGAAACATGCGCGGCTTCGGGTTGACCATCGGCAATCGCGTGGCGTCGGTGTCGGCTCCGGTGACGAGGTCGGCGATCACCTTGCCTGCGAGGTGGCTCGGGGCGACACCGTTCCCGGTGTAGCCCAGCGCGTAATACACGTTGCCCGGCTCGAGGCTGCCGAACGTGGGGAGGTGCGTTGGGGAGACGTCGATGGGACCACCCCAGCCGTCTTCGAGAGGCACATCCGCAAAGCTCGGAAAGAGACGTCGAAACCCCTCCGCCGCTTCCGCGATCGCGCGCTGGTCGCGGGTGAAGGAGTCATCGATCCGGCTGGAGGCGCGACCGCCGCCGCCGCCGAATGCGATACGTCCGTCGCGCGTGGTTCTGAAGTAGCGGACGGAGGTGCGGAAATCCGTCACGAGCTCGCCGCCCATCCAGTTGATCGCTGCAATCTTGTCCGGCGCCGGCGCGGTCAGGACGATGTAGCTGCTCCACGCGACCAGGCGCCGGCGCAGCTGAGGCCAGCCCACGGCCCATGCATTGACCGCGAGAACGGCTTTCGGCGCGCGCACGCTTCCACCTGGCGTGACGGCTAGGGCCGGCGGGCCTGGGTCCAGCCGAGTCACCTCGGTGCCCTCGTGGATCGTGACTCCGCGCTCCAGCAAGACGCGGCGAAGCCCGCGGGCGAGGAGGGCGGGCTGCACCTGGGCGCCGTCGCGCATGAAGGCCCCGGAGCGGAAGACGGGCGAGGCGCACCGGGCCCTGAGCTCTTCGGCGGTCATCGCCCGCAGCTCGTCCCCGGCGCCGACCTCGCGGGCGAGGTGGACGATCTCGGCGCAGACGGCGTCGTGCTGGGGGGCGGTCGCGGCATAGATGTATCCGGCGTGCTGGTACCAGGCGTCGACACCGTGGGTGGTGCAGAACTCGCCGATGGCATTGATGCTGGCAGCGATCGCGCGACAGGCTCGCACCGCCGGTTCCTGCCCATAGAGCGCGATCAGTCCGTCCAGCTCGTCCCACCACCCGCTGGCGAAGCCGCCGTTCCGTCCGCTTGGCCCCCCGCCGCAGATGTCCTGCTCGAGGACGACGACCTTCAGGTCCGGCCTGGAGAGGGTCAGGTGGTAAGCAGTCCACAAACCGGTGAATCCGCCGCCGATGACGACGACGTCCGCGTTGACATCGCCCTTCAAAGGCCTGGGCTCAGTGTCCTTCTCAGCCGCCAGCGCCTCCCGCAGCCACCAGCTGCGCTGGGCGCCCGGCGTGAGGGCCCTGTCGGAGAGGTTCAGCGTTTGCGTCATCGAGCTCACGCGACAATCCTGAGGCTTCGACGCACCGACCTCCAAACCGGGCCCGGGTTAGAACCTGATCTGTCCTTGACGGGTTAGGATGCCAGGGTGATGGCAAATAAGACGGCGACGACGGTCGAGGTAAACGCTGAGAAGGTCCAGAACCTGATTGCGCGTGAGGAGGACAGGTTTCGAGCGGCGCGGCGGAAGTCCGACGAGCTCTGGCGAAAAGCCCGTGCTTCCAGCCCCCGCGGGGTGCCCTCCTCGTTTCAGGACGCCTCGCCGCAACCCATCTTTGTCGACTCCGGACGCGGCAGCCGCATCTGGGACGTTGACGGGAACGAATACGTCGACTTTCACAACGGGTTCGGGGTCATGGTGGTCGGCCATGCCCATCCACTGATTGTGGATGCGGTGTCCAAGCGCATCGCCAAGGGCTCCCATTTCGCCCAGCCGGTCGCCGACGACGCCGTCGTCGCGGAGGAGCTGGCCAAGCGCTTTGGACTGCCCCAGTGGCGCTTCACGAACAGCGGAACTGAGTCCACCCTCGATGCGGTTCGTATCGCCCGCGGGTTCACCGGCCGCGAGCGCCTGGTCAAGATCGAAGCCTCCTACCACGGCCACCACGACGCCCTCATGGTTTCCGTCGAGCCTCCACCAGACCAGATGGGCCCTGTCGAGTCGCCTGCGTCATATCCCCAGAGCGAGGGCATCCCCAAGGCGGTCGTCGAGTTGACGACTGTCGTTCCATTCAACGATCTACCTGCGATGGAGCGCGCGTTCAAGAAGTACCCCGATGAAATTGCGGCGATCATCGTCGAGCCCGCGATGATGAATGTCGGCATCGTGATCCCTGACGCCGGCTACCTGGCCGGGATCAAAGAGATCGCGCACCGCAACGGCGCGCTGCTGATATTCGATGAGGTCAAGACTGGCGTGACGATCGCGCCGGGTGGGGCGACGGAGCGCTTTGGGGTTCAGCCCGATCTGATCGCGCTCGCGAAGGCGATCGGCGGTGGTCTTCCATGCGGCGCGGTCGGTGGACGGCAGGACGTCATGGCTGTGATCGAGGACAAACGCGTGGCCCAGATGGGCACGTTCAATGGCAACCCGCTGACGTTGGCGGCGTCCAAGGTGACGCTACAGGACATCCTGACGCCCAAGGCGTACGCGCACTTCGACGCGCTCGCCGAGGTGCTGCAGGGGGGCCTGGATGGCGTGATCCGGGAGAACTCGCTGCCATTCCACGTCACCACCATGGCCGCTCGTGGCAGCATCACGTACAAGGCTGAGCGCGTGCGCAACTACCGCGACTACCTGTCGGTCGACAAGCCGGCTGCTTACCTTTCGTGGCTGTACCAGTGCAATCGCGGCGTGCTCATGGCTCCCGGAGCCGAGGAGAACTGGACGCTATCGGTGCAGCACTCGCAGGAGGACGTCCAGCGCTACGTGGACAACTTCGCGGAGATGGCCCACGAGCTGAGGGCCTCCCACTAGCCCTCAAGACTTGTGGCGCCAGATGTGAAATTGCGGGGAAGTCATAGATAATTCCCTCATGAGCATTGAAAACATTCTTCTGATCATCGCGTTCATCGCGTTCGTTCTGGCTGCGATCGGATGGGGCTACAAAAAGGTGGACCTGATTGCCATCGGCCTGGCAGCGTGGTCGCTTTCAACGTTCATTGGCCACCTCTCGAGCCTGTCGCTGAGCATCATCCTCGTCATCCTTGCCTTCATCGCCTTCGTGCTGGCGGCGATCGGGTGGAGCTACAAGAAGGTGGGCCTGATCGGGGTCGGGCTGGCCCTGTGGACGGCCTCTCTTCTCATCCACCTCGTCATCAAGTAGGCCCATGGCCTACTCCGCCATGTACACGGTCACCATCAAGGCTCCCCAGGCGAAGGTGTTCGAATACCTCGCCGACGTCGCGCGCCACGGCGAGTGGGGGAGCTCGGACGACAGGATGAAGATCGTGGCGGAGAAGTCAGGGCCGCCCGCGGTCGGCGCGCGCTACATGGCTGACGCGCTGCTCAACGGCAAGCAGAACAAGTCTGTGGTGACGATCACCGACCTCGAGCCGCCAAAGCGGATCGCGTTCGATGCAGAGGACGCGAACTCGGTGTTTCACCACGAGTTCATCCTCACGCCCGAGGGTGACGGGACCCGGTTCGAGCGCCGGGTGACGATGACGAAGGGTCCCTTCTATTTTCCCCTGGTTTTGACGATCTTCAAGAGCACCGTCGTGAAGAACTACGACGGCGCCATGCAGAACGCGAAGGCAAGGCTCGAGTCCGCCGCCTGAACCATGTCCGGTCTAGCGCCCGGTTCGAGCGATGCCACTGCCGCCGGTCAGTCGCGCGGCGATGATCACCGGAATGATCGTGACCAGGATCACGAACGAGACCACGACGTTCACCTCCGGCAGCCGTTGCCCCAAGCGAATGGCGCCGAAGATCCAGATCGGGAGTGTGTTCTGAGCCCCGGCGGTGAACGTGGTCACGATGACCTCGTCAAAGGACAGCGCGAATGCGAGCATCGCCCCGGCGACGACCGAAGTTGCAATCAGGGGCAGTGTGATGTCCCGAAAGGTCTGAATACCGTTTGCGCCGAGGTCCATCGCGGCCTCGATCAATGAGCCCTGCGTCCGCCGCAAGCGCGCGAGCACGTTGTTGTAGACGACGACGATGCAGAACGTTGTGTGGCCGACGACGATCGTCAGGATCGAAAGGGTGATACCGGTGAAATTGAAGAACGAGTTGAGCGCGATCCCCGTCACGATTCCGGGCAGGGCGAGGGGAAGGATGAAAAGCAGGCTGACCACGTCGCGGCCGAAGAAGCTCGTGCGGTGAATGGCGAATGCGGCCATCGAGCCGAGGACAAGGGCGAGACCGGTGGCCGCCAGGCCGGCCTGTAACGAGAGAACAAGGGCCTGCTGAATCTCGGGGTCTTGCCACGTCGAGGCGAGCCATCTGGTGCTCAAGCCCGGCAGAGGCCACGTCTCGATGTTGGAGCTGTTGAAGGCATAGAGCAGGATGATCACGATCGGGATGAACAGGAAGAGCAGGACGAGGGCCGCCCAAATGCGCAGCGCCATCCGCGCCCAGTAACTCTCCAACGTCTTACAAAGCCTCGAATGCGCCCAGGCGTTTAGCGATGATCAGGTAGACGGCCATGATCGCTACCGGCACCGTCGCCAGGGCGGCCGCGAAGGGGATGTTGTTGGCGATGCCCACATTGCTGTAGACGACGTTGCCGATGAACGTCGAGCCGGCGCCGCCAACCAGCACCGGCGTGATGAAATCGCCAAGGGTCAGCGAGAAGGTGAAGATCGAGCCGGCCACGACTCCCGGCAGCGCGAGCGGCAGCACCACATCGCGTACCGCACGCCAGCGTCGTGCCCCGAGGTCGGCGGCAGCCTCCATCAGCGATTCGGGTACGCGTTCCATCGCCGAGTACGTCGGGACGATCATGAACGGGAGCCAGATGTAGGAGAAGACAATCCACATGGCGACATTCGTGTAGCCGAGGTTGGGCGCCGGCAGTCCGATGGATTGCATGCTCCAGTTCAACAGCCCGCTGTGGTTCAGGATCAGGATCCAGGAATAGACGCGCGCGAGATAGCTCGCCCACAGCGGGAGCAGCACTGCGGCGAACAACAACCTCTGCGTGCGGCGCGAGGCGACCCTCGCCATGAAATATGCGAAAGGGAAAGCGATGGCCGCGTCCGTGATCGTGACGGCCGTGGCCAGCACAACCGTTCGGCCGATGATGAGTCGGTAGGTCGGGTCGAGCAGGATCGTCTGGAAGTTGTTGAGGTTCCACACCTGTTCGATCTGCGTCGTGAAATCGTTGATCTGCCAGAAGGCCGTGATGAGAAGCAACCCGAGCGAGGCGAGGTAAATGACGACAAACCAACCGAGCGGCGGCAGCAGCAACAGCGCGGCGCGGAGCCAGGGGCGCCGCCAAAGCAGCGCCTGAAGTGGGGCGGTCCCGCCGGACTTGCGGGGCCGCCTTGCAGCTTCTACTGCCACAACAGGATCAGGAGATGATCGAGGTCCAGGCCGTCCGCCACTGCGTGTAGGGGATGCAGACCTTGGTTCCGTCGTTGCAGGTCGCGACGGGCGTCTTCCAGAACTTGATGGTGTCGAAGTAGGTGCCCGGAGCGTCGGCGTGGTACTGCGCGCACGAGCCTGGCGACATGACCTCCATCAGGGCACACGCATGGGTGTTGACCGGCGTCTCTCCGTAGATGACCGCCTGCTGGGCCTGCGCCTGTGGCGCGCTTATCCATTTGGTCCATAGGTACGCGCAGTTCGGATGTGGCGCGTTCGTCGCGAGCATCCAGGTGTCGCCCCATCCGGTTGCCCCCTCGGTTGGGATGGTGTCAGCGACCGGCTTCTTGGCAGCCTTCAAAGTGCTGGTCTGGTAAGGCCATGCGGCGCCTACCATCGCGTCGCCGCTCGAGAAGAGCGAGATCTCGTCCCCGGCCGACGGCCAGTACTTCTTCACCAGCGGCCGCTGTTGCTTCAGAAGAGTGACAGCAGCATCGAACTGCTTCTGCGTGAGCTCGTAAGGATCCTTGATGCCGAGGCTCGGCGTCGTCGCGGACAGGTAGAGCGCCGCATCAGCGATCTGGATCGGGTTGTCAGGAACCGTTATCAAGCCACGGTTGGCCGGGTCGTAGAGAACTCCCCAGCTGGTCGGCTTGATCGGGAACTTGGTTGTGTTGTACATCAAGACGTTTGGGCCCCACTGCAGCGAGATGCCGTAGTGGATGCCGTTGATTGTGTTGTAAGGCGGCGACTTGAAATACGTCTGGAAGTACTGGAAGTCGGGAATCAGGTCGGGGTTCATCGGACGGACGTCCCCGCTGTAGATGAGCCGAAGGTCGGCGTCACCAGAGGCGGAGACCATGTCGTACTGGCCGCCGCCGCCGCCCGCCATGAGGGCGACCATCTCGTCAGACGAGCCTGCGTACTTCGCTGTGACCTTGCAGCCCGTGTCCTTCTCGAATGAGGCGATCGATGGCTGCTTCCAGGACCGGTCGACGTAGCCCTCCCAGGCGATGAGCTTCAGGGCGCCCTCGCCGGGTCCGATTGTCGTCGGAGGCTTCATGCCGGCGGTCGGCGGCTGCTGCAGGGTGACGCCTGGGGTGGTCCCGGTTGATCCGCAGGCAGTCAGCATGATGATCGCCCCGGCAGCCATTGTCGCGAGCCGGAATCGAATCCCCGACCCGGCTTCGAGTGTATTCATTCCTTACCTCTCCTAGACGCCTTAGTCACCCGCTGCCGAATCGCTCCGGGCGCGCTGATGGTCGAGAACGTACGTATGGCCGGGCACCCAGGCGAGGCGGACGCGCCTGCCCTCGTACCGCAGCGCCTGGCCAGGCGCGTCCATATTCTGGCGTACTGCGACAAGCTGCTCGCCCCGCTCCAGCCGGACGATATACCGCGTCGACATACCCACGTAGACCACCTGCTCCACGGTCCCGGACTCGACAGTCATCCCGCTGCGGGGCTCCTGGCCCTCCTCGAGCATCTGCAGCTTCTCCGGTCGCACGACGAAACGGACTCCGTTCCGCTCCAAGAGGTTCGAAATCCCGATAAAACCCGCGACGAACTCGGTCGCGGGTCGTTCGTACACCTCGACCGGTGGCCCCACCTGCTCGATCTTGCCGTCCGCCATCACCGCCATTCGGTCGCTCATGGTGAGAGCCTCCTCCTGGTCGTGCGTGACATACACGAATGTGATCCCAACCTTTTTCTGAATCCGCTTGAGCTCGAGCTGCATCTCTTGCCGCAACTTCAGGTCGAGCGCCCCCAGCGGTTCGTCCAGCAGGAGCACCTCGGGCTCATTGACGACGGCGCGTGCGAGGGCGACCCTCTGGCGCTGGCCACCTGACAGCTGGTTCGGCTTCCGCTTGTCGAGCCCCGTGAGTCTGACCATGTTCAACGCCCGCTCCACGCGCTCCTTCCGCTCGGCCTTGCCGATTCCTTTCACTCGTAGGCCGTAGCCGATGTTGTCGGCGACGGTCATGTGAGGAAAGAGGGCGTAGTCCTGAAACACGGTATTGGTCTGCCGCAGATGCGGGGGAGTCGAGGTGACATCGTGCCCGGCCAGCTCGATCTTGCCCGCGTCGGGACTTTCGAAGCCGGCGATGAGCCTGAGGAGGGTCGTCTTGCCCGAGCCCGACGGTCCGAGCAGGGTGAAAAACTCTCCTGCCTGCACCGTCAGGTCGATGCCGGCCACCGCAAGCACGTGGCCGTAGCTTTTGCGCACGCCTTCCAATCGCAGGGCGGGCGAACCCAAGGCACTCGTCGTGGAAGCCCCATGCTCGGCTTCGCGCGAATGGATTGCCACTAACTGAGCTTGCTTGCGGTCAGTCGAGGGATGCCATCACGTGCTTGATCTGGGTGTAATCCTCCAGGGAGTACATCGACATGTCCTTGCCGTAGCCGCTGCCCTTGTATCCACCGTGGGGCATCTCGTTGACGACAGGGATGTGCGTGTTGATCCAGACCGCGCCGAACTTGAGTCGGCGCGCCATCCGGAGTGCCCTGCCGACGTCGCGCGTCCAAACTGACGCCGCGAGCCCGTAGTCGACTCCATTGGCCCAAGCGAGCGCTTGCTCCTCATCGCTGAAGCGCTGCACAGTGACCACCGGACCGAACACTTCGCGCTTCACGATCTCGGCGTCCGGGCCGGACGGCACGACGAGTGTCGGCGAGTACCACGAGCCCGCCCTCTTGATCCTGCCACCACCCGTCAGAATCTTTGCCCCGTCCTTGCGGGCGCGATCGACGAACCCTGACACGCGGTCGGCCTGTTCCTCGGAGACGAGCGGACCCATTTCGGTGTCGTCCGCCTTCGGGTCGCCGACCTTGAGGGAGTCGATGGCCGGGACCAGGCCGCCGAGCAGCTTGTCGAAGATCTTCGGTCCCGCGATGACGCGCGTGGCCGCCGTGCAGTCCTGGCCGGCGTTGAAGAAGCCGCCAATCTTGATCCCTTCAATCACCGCCTCGAGGTCGGCATCGTCGAATACAACGACAGGCGCCTTGCCGCCGAGCTCGAGGTGCACCCGCTTGAGCGTCGCGGCGGCGGCGCGTGCCACCTCCTTTCCGGTCGATACGTCGCCGGTCAACGACACCATGGCCACGTCCTGGTGCCGGACAAGACCGGCACCGACCGGCTCGCCGTCGCCTGTGATCACGTTGAGCACACCCGGCGGCAGGATGTCCGCCGCGAGCTCGGCGAGGCGCAGAGCTGTCAGCGGTGTCCATTCCGATGGCTTCAACACCACCGTGTTGCCGGCTGCCAGCGCCGGGCCGAGCTTCCAGGCAGCCATCATCAGCGGGTAGTTCCACGGCGCGATCGAACCGACCACGCCCAGCGATTCACGCCGGATGATGCTCGTGAATCCCTTCATGTATTCCCCGGCCGACTTGCCCTCGAGGATGCGGGCAGCGCCCGCGAAGAAGCGGAAGCAGTCGGCTGTGGGTGGGATCTCCTCGGACAACGTCGTTGCGAGCGGCTTGCCAACGTTCTCTGACTCCATGCTCGCGAGCTCCTGCCCGTGCTCGAGTATTGCGTCGGCGAGCTTCAGCAGCATCTCGCTGCGTTCGCGAGGCGTAGTGTCAAACCAGACTTCGTCGTAAGCCTTCGCGGCAGCCGCGACCGCGCGGTCGACATCGTCGGCGGTTCCCTTGGGTACGTGAGCGATGACCTTGCCGGTGGCCGGATTGATGATCTCCTGGTCGTCGCCGCCTGAGCTGTCCGTCCACTTGCCGCCGATGAACATCTGGTGACGCTTCAGCGTGGTGCTCATGTATCCCTCCTTGCGGGTGCTAGTGCTTCTTCGATTTGGTGGTGGCGCCGGCGACGTCAGCGAGTGCTGCGCCGACGATGTCGAGCCCTTCGTCGAGCTGCTCGTCCGGGATGGTCAGCGGCATCAGGGTGCGGATCACGTTGTGGTGAATCCCTGCGCGCAGCAGGATCAGACCCCGCTCGCGCGCCCGCGCCATGACCTGGGCGGTCTCCGTGTCGGCCGGCTCCTTGGTCTTGCGGTCGCGCACGAGCTCCATGCCGGCCATCGCGCCCATGACCCTGATGTCGCCGACCAGCTCGTGCTCGGCTGCCCAGCTCCGCATTCGTTCTTCGACCACCGAGCCGATCCGTGCCGCACGCTCGGGGAGGCGCTCATCGCGCATCACGTCGAGAACCGCGAGTCCCGCTGCGCAGGCGACAGGGTTGCCGCCGAACGTGCCGCCAAGCCCGCCCGGTCCGGGCGCGTCCATGACCTCGGCGCGGCCGACCACACCTGAAAGGGGAAAGCCCGCGGCGAGGCTCTTGGCAACCGTGACCAGGTCTGGCGAGATGCCAGAGTGCTCGATGGCGAAGAACTTTCCGGTCCGGCCGAAGCCGGTCTGGATCTCGTCGACGATCAGCAGAATTCCGTGCTTCGTGGTCAAAGCCCTCAGCTGCTCGAGGAATGCCTTGGGCGCCGGCACGAAGCCGCCTTCACCGAGGACGGGTTCGATGATGATCGCGGCCACGCGCTCCGGCGCCACTGAGGATTCGAACAGGTCGTTGAGGGCCGCGAGCGCCATCTCGGTGCTCCAGCCGCGGTACTCGTAGGGGAAGGGAACCTGGTAGACCTCGGTCGCGTAGGGTCCGAAGTTCTGCTTGTAGGGGACAACCGACCCGGTCAGGCTCAGCGCCAGCAGCGTTCTGCCGTGGAAGCCCCCCTGGAAGCTGATGACCGCCGGACGTCCGGTGTGGGCGCGGGCGATCTTGACGGCGTTTTCGACAGCCTCGGCGCCGGTGCTCAAGAAGATTGCCTTCTTTTCGCCTTCACCCGGGGCCAGCGCGCACAGGCGCTCGGCGAGGCGCAGGTAGGACTCGTACATCACCACCTGGAACGAGGTGTGAGTGACGCGATCGAGCTGGGCCTTGACGGCCTCCATCACGTGCGGGTGGCCGTGACCGACGTTCATGACTCCGATGCCGCCGGCGAAGTCGATGTAGCGGCGACCCGCGACGTCCCACAGCTCGGCTCCTTTGGCGCGGTCGGCGACGATCGGATGGGCGGTGGTGATGCCGCGCGGGATGTAGCGCCGGCGCAACTCGGCCAGCTCTGCCTGATCGGACTCGGTTGCCGCCGGCTTGACGCTCACCCCACCCATCTCCTTAACCCGGTTGCGAGTGTTGACATTCAACCACGCGCCTCCTCGTGACGCGCATTGTGGTTCGGTGGCCCCTACCCTAGCTCCCGGAGCAAGTGGAAGGTATTGACGCGGGCCTCCCGGCGGCGGCGGTGGAACGGCTCTGGCCGGGTCGCCAGGCACAGGTCACCGCGCTGTCCGGCGGAATCACCAACCGCAACTATCGGGTCGACGTGGATGGCGCTTCGTATGTGCTGCGTGTCGGGGGCAATGACACGGGCCTGCTTGGCATCGACAGGGGCGTCGAGCACGCCGCCAGCCTTAGAGCTGCATCGGTGGGGGTTGGTCCGCAGGTGATTGGGTTCGTCGAGCCGGAGGGCTGGCTGGTGACGCGGTTCATCGACGGCCGCCCTATCCCGCCGGAGGAGGTCCGCACCCCTGGGGGGATCGCCCGAGTTGCGGCGGTCCTGCGCAAGATCCACGGCGCGGCCGCGATCCCGGGTCACTTTGACGCACACGAGGTGGTCGAGGAGTACCGACGCGAGGCGATCGCCAAGGGCGTGTCGATCCCGCCCGAGTTCGCCGCTGCGAAGGAAGCGTCAGAGCGGATCCGCAACGCTCGCGGCAGTCAGCTGTTGGTCCCCTGTCACAACGACTTGTTGAACGCCAACTTCCTGGACGACGGCGAAATCCGCATCGTCGATTGGGAGTACGCCGGGATGGGCGACCGCTTCTTCGACCTGGCGAACCTGTCGGTCAACCACGAGTTTGAAGAGGAGGAGGATCGCCTGCTGCTAGCCGCCTACTTTGGGGTCGAGCGGCCGGCCGACCTTGGTGCTCTTCGCCTGATGCGCGTCATGTCGGACTTTCGCGAGGCGATGTGGGGCGTACTTCAGAGCGGCATCTCGGAGCTCGACTTCAACTTCAAGGAATATGCGTCGAAGCATTTCACTCGCTTGACCACGGCAGCCATGGCACCAGAGTTCGCACGCTACCTGCAGGCAGTCAGGGACACGGGTCAGGGCTGAGGACCGGCGCGGCTCCGGGGGTTCTGCCGTCGGCTAAGCCGGAGCTCAAAGGTCAGGCGAACGCTCACGAGGGGCTCGCGCGGCGCAGGCGCGAGTGGAAACGTCAAGGACTTGGCTTTGCGTCAGCCGATGCCCCCTCCGTCCGCTTCGCGTCCACCTCCCCGGCGAGCGGGGAGGACGCCCTATTGATTCCTAGGACCGGACTCGACTTCCTTTTGGGTCGTACAGGGGTTCATGGGACAACGTGCCCGGTACCCACGTGCCGAAGATGTCCACCTCCACCGGGGTGCCCGTCGCGGCTTCCGCCGGCACGTACGCATAGGCGATCGAGTGGCCGACGGAGTAGCCGTAGCCTCCGCTGGTGACGCGGCCCATGGCGCCGCCGACCCGCACCGGCTCCGACCCGAGCGCGACCGAGTGTGGATCTTCAAGCACGAGGCAAGCGAGCTTGATGGAAGCGGGTTCTTCGCGCGCCTTCAGCAGCGCTTGCCGCCCGATGAACTCGCCCTTGTCCAGCTTGACGCAGAAGCCGAGCCCTGCCTGGTACGGGTTGACCTCAGGACCGATGTCGGACCCCCAGGCCCGGTATCCCTTCTCGAGGCGGAGGGAATCGACCGCCTTGTAGCCGCCGGCGGCGAGGCCATGGCCCCTGCCCGCCTCCCACAGGGTGTCCCACAGGCGCTGCCCGAACTCCGATGGGCAATAAAGCTCCCAGCCCAGCTCACCGACATACGTCACGCGCAGGGCGAGGCATGGCACCGATCCGACCGGGAGCTGCTGTGCGGTCATGTAGGGGAACGCCGCATTGCCGATGTCCGTGGTGGTCAGCGGCTCGAGGATCTGCCTGGCGGCGGGTCCCCATAGCCCGATGCACGCGAACGCCGAGGTGACGTCTTCGACCTGCACCGATCCGTCTTCGGGCGCATGGTCGCGGATCCACGCGAGGTCATGCTGCCCAAAGGCGGTGCCCGTGACCACCCGAAAACGTTCCTCCGCCAATCGCGTGACTGTGAAGTCGCACTCGATGCCGCCACCCTCGTTGAGCATCTGCGTGTAAGTGAGCATGCCGACGCCACGCGCGACATGGTTGTCCGAAAGAGTCTCGAGATACTCGGCAGCGCCGCGCCCGCGAATTTCTATCTTCGCGAACGACGTGAAGTCGAATAGCGCAGCGTTCTCGCGACACGCGATGTGCTCCGCCGCGATGGCGGGCGACCACAGCCGCCCGGCCCATCCTCTCGGCCGCAGCGACTCATCGCCGGCGGCGGCGTTGGGTTCGAACCAGTTAGCCCGCTCCCAGCCTGACTTTTCACCGAACGCGGCGCCGCGCTCGGTGAGCCGGGTATAGATCGGTGAGACACGCAACGGCCGCCCGGCGCTGCGTTCGTGGCCCGGGTACTTGACGTCGTAATAGGTCGAGTAAACCTCGCGCGTGCGCACCAACGTGTACTCGCGGCTCGCGTAGTGACGCCCGAAGCGGCGAGAGTCCATCTCCCACGTGTCGAGACCGGGCCGTCCGTCAACGATCCACTCCGCGACGAGGCGGCCCATGCCGCCTGCGCCCGCAAGGCCGTGCGCGCAGAAGCCGGCAGCGACCCAGAAGCCGCGGACCTCGCTCGGGCCAAGGATGAACTCGCCATCCGGTGTGAATGCTTCGGGCCCGTTGACCAGGCGCACCACGCCGGCGTCCTTGATGTCGGGAGTCCTGACGATCGCGTTCGTCATCAAAGGCTCGAAACGATCCCAATCGGGCTCGAGCAGCTTGCCGTTGAAATCACCTGGGATGCCGTCGAGGCTCCACGGCGCCGGGTCGCGCTCGTAGCCGCCCATGATCAGGCCGCCCGACTCCGGACGGTAGTAGACGAGCAGCGAGGGGTCGCGCATGGTCGGCATGTCGATAGGTAGGCCGGAGGGCGTGGTGATGAGGTACTCGTGGGCCATCGGGATGATTGGCACGTTGACGCCGGCCATGCGGCCGATCTCGGTCGCGAACATCCCTCCGGCGTTGACGACGAGGTCGGTTTCGATGTCGCCCTTGTCGGTGATGACGCGGTGCACCTTGCCGCCGGTGACGTCGATCGCGGTCACCCGGGTGTCCTCGCAGATCTCGGCGCCTCGACGTCGAGCGCCCTCGACCAGCGCGAAGGTGAGCTGGCTGGGGTCGATGTAGCCGTCCGTCGGCAGGAAGGCGGCGCCCAGAATGCCGTCTGTCGACATAGGCGGGAACATGCGCTGGGCTTCCTCCGCGGAGATGAGCTCGAGGGGAAGGCCGAACGTTTTCGCCCAGCCGGCCTGGCGCGCCAGCTCTTCCATGCGCTCCTGGCTCGATGCGAGGCGCAGCGAGCCGACCTCGTGCCAACCGGTCTCGAGGCCGACCTCCGCGCCAAGGGTCCTGTATAGATCGACCGAGTTCATCATCATCTGCGCGAGGCTGAGCGAGCCGCGCAGCTGGCCGACGAGTCCCGCGGAGTGGAACGTCGATCCGCTCGTGATGCGTGACCGCTCGACCAGAACGATGTCAGTCCAGCCCAGGCGCGCGAGCCAGTAGAGGATTGCAGACCCGCCCACGCCTCCGCCGATGACGACAGCGCGGGCGCGCGATCTCATCGAGTCACCGCCAGCATCCTAACGAGTGAAGGAGGCCGGACCGAAGCCCGGCCCCTTTCGTCTGTGACTGCTCAGTCGCCGGCTTGCGGAGCGGCCGTCATCGCGGGTGTCGCATCCTTGCCGCGCTGCGCTATGAGGTAATAGAGGGCGCCCACGATCAGGATGACCGCGAGGGTTGCCTCGAATATCGGGACGTTCCCGAAGAAGCCACTGAGACTGGGAAACAACGAGGTGAGCGGTGGGTTCTGGTTGCCGACCGCGAGGTTGCGCGGCCACAGGAAGTTGATCTCCATGGCGATGCCCCAGACCAGGGCGAGGATGTTGACGATCGTGCCCCAGCTGCCGAGCTTGAACGGGGCTGACTCCTTCGGCCAACCTTTCAGGCGAGCCAGGAGGATGGCGATGTTGCCGAGGATGTAGGAGAGGTAGATCATCCCCGTCGCGCCGATCGCGATGGTGAAAGCGTTGGCATAGGTCAGGAGTGGCAGGCCGGCCAGCACGCCGATGACGATGCAAGTGCCCACTGGTGTGTGCAGGCTGGCGGATACGTTGTTCCAGTACTTCGCCAGCGGAAGCTTGCCGTCCCGGCCCATTCCGTAGGCCAGTCGGATCGTCGAAGTCTGGATCGCCAGGCAGCACACGTAGATGGCGGCGACCACGACCAAGAGGTACAGGTTGGCGGCCCAGCCGGGGAAGTTCGCCTCGATGATGGTGACGAGCGGGAACGGATACTTGCCCGCCGCCGTGTCGGCGACGAAAGTCTTCATGTCGCCCGGGATGGCAATGACCACCGCGAACAGGAAGATGAAGCCGATGATGGCCGCTCCGATGATCGCGGCGAGGACCGCGCGGGGCGCCTCCCGCCTCGGGTTGTTGGTCTCTTCGGCGAGAGTGCTGGCAGTGTCAAAGCCATAGATCACAAACAGCGACATGAACATGGCGGCGAGGAAGACGCCGGCCTGGTTGCCAAAGCCCGAGCCGAGATAGCTGAAGTCGGTGAAAACCGCCGGCGACTGGCGGTGGTAGAAGATCACAAGGATGATCGCGAAAACCACCATGCCGAGAATCTCGAAGACAACGCCTGTGTTGTTGACGAACGCGACAAGCCGCACACCGAAAATGCTGAGCAGCGTTGTGCTGAGCAGCACAATCGCCGCTGTCTTCGGGTAGACGCTCGCGTCATTCGTATCGATGCTCATGCCGAGGTTGTTAAGCAGTGGGATCAGGACGAGAGGGACTGTTGCCACGACGGCAGCGACTGTGAGCACTCCGGCAAAGAGGTAGATCCACCCTGTAAACCAGGCATAGGTCCTGTTCGCCAGGTATTTGGACCACTGGTACACCGACCCGGCGACCGGAAAGTGGGAGCTCACCTCGGCGAAGTTGAGACCGACCAGCAGCTGACCGACGACGACGATGGGCCAGCTCCAGAAGAACGCCGGGCCGGCCAGGCCCAGGCCGAGGATGAACAGAGTGAAGATGCCTGTCGAAGGCGAGATGTAGGAGAAGGCGACGGCGAAGCTCGAGTAGACGCCGAGCGCTCGTCGCAGCTCCTGTTTATACCCAAACCTGGCCAGGTCCTGGGCATCTCTATGGGTGTCCGGTGTGGCGCTCAAAGCTTCCCTCCTCACGTACGACGACCCCTCCGAATTGCCGCGGACGCTATCACTCGGTTTCGAGCCCGTCAACGGTCGCGCCCGGCGCAACAAAAAGGGGCCGGGTGCACCCCGGCCCCTGGGTGAGAGCCGTTTACATCTGAACGATCGGACGGACCTCCATGGCGCCCACGTGGGCGACAGGGCATTTGGCGGCGTACTCGACGGCCTCGTCGAGGTCCTTGGCTTCGATGACATAAAAGCCGACCAGCTGGTCGCCGCCGTGCACGAAAGGTCCGGGGGTCGCCTGGGTTGACCCATTCCGGACGCGAACTGTCTTGGAGGTCTTCGAGGGCTGGACGGGGTCGCCGGCCTTGAACATGCCCTTGCCGTCGATCTCCTCGAAGTACTTGTTGAACGCGTCATTCTGGGCGTCGAACTGGGCGCTCCCGGGCGCCGGCATCTTCGACTCGTCGGCATAGAGAAGGTAGAGGTATTTCACGCTGACTCCTTATCAAGGCCACCTGGCGGTGGCGTGGTTGCTCTTTGGGTGTTAGACCGGCTTGGCCTGGGCAAGCACCTGCTCTCGCGTCACACCTTCCATGTGGTGGACCTCCGAGGCGTGCTGCTTCACACCGGCGACGAGCTTGTCCTCGTCGTCGGTTTCCAGCACCCAACCGCACTCACACTCGACTCGCTTCTTCATGGCGTCTCCTTGTTCGAACGGGCCCGACGCTTAGCATCTTGGCCACGGGGGTTTGGGGAATGTTTGGAGGCTGATTGTTAAGGCTCTACCTTTCCGGCGAGGTGCAGGCGGAACGCGACGGGCGCCTTCTTCGCGAGTCGAAGCTCGGCGGGCCGCAGGGCCGGTTCGTGCTCGCCTACCTGGTGAGCGAGAGAAAGCGGGCTGTCACCCAGAGCGAGCTGGCTGAGGCGCTCTGGCCGGAATCGCTGCCGCCCTCGTGGACGGTCGCCCTCAGCGCCATCATCAGCCGATTGCGCTCACGCCTCGCGACGCTGGGCCTGGTGCGCTCGCACATCATCGGCAACGCCTTCGGCTGCTACCAGTTCTCAGCGCCGCCCGACACGTGGGTCGACCTCGAGGCGGCGCTGGCAGGAGTCGACGCGGCCGAGGGTTTTGTCGCTGCCGGCAACCCGCAGGCGGCCTACGGACCGTCGCTGATCGCGACGACGATCCTGCGCCGCCCATTCCTGGCCGGAGACGATGGGCCATGGGCCGAATCGAAGCGCGTTGCTCTTGCGGCCGCTCTGGTCAGGGCTCTTGACACCCGCGTGGAGGCTCTCGCCGCGAACGGGGAGGCGGAGCTGGCGCTGACGCATGCGCGAGAGGCAGTGCGCATGGAGCCCTATCGCGAGTCGGGCTACCGGCGACTGATGCGCATGCAGGTTCGCAACGGCGACCGCGGTGAGGCGATCCGCTCATATAAGGAATGCAGGCGGTTGCTGGAGTCGGAGCTGGGGGTCGGTCCGTCGGAGGAGACCGAAGCCCTCTATCGAGAGATCGCCGGCCAGGCGGTGTAACAAAAGGGTTGGTCCGCGCGTAGAACCGGTACGGACATCTTGATAGGGGACCCGCTGGCGGAGGAGCGGCTCCGGCGCGCGAGGGCCGGCGATGCCTTTGCGTTCGGTGAGCTGCTCGCGCCCGTTCTCGATCAGGGTTTTCGACTGGCCATGACGATGCTCAAAGACAGGAACGCAGCGGAGGATGCCGTCCAGGACGCGGCACTGAAGAGCTGGCGCAAGCTGGATCGCTTCAGATATGGGGCGGACCTGAGGCCGTGGTTCCTCGCGATCGTCGCCAACGAGTGCCGCACCACGCGCCGGTCGCGCTGGTGGCAGGTGATTCGCTCGGACGAGGTCGAGCCCAGCGAGCCGGCCACCGCAACCGAAGGCGGCTGGGCGGACAGCATCGATTTGAACGCGGCCCTCGACCGGCTGCCCAAGCATCACCTGCTGACTTTGACTCTCTACTACCACCTCGACCTGCCGATCGAGGAGGTCGCGCGCGTGCTCGGCTGCTCCACCGGCGCCGCGCGCCAACGCATTCATCGAGCTCTCGCTGCATTGCGCCCCGGAATGGTTCTGGAGGTGGGTCGATGACACCAGAAGAGCGTGAGCTGAGACGAGCATTGGAGTCGCGGAGCGCGGAAACGACGCCCGCGTTTCGTGCCAGGCTGTCGTCGGCACTGGCCGAAGGCAGGCCGGCGTCCAACTTCCTGCCGGCGCTCGCCGCTGTGGCCGCGGTCATCCTCGTATTCGCGACAGTGGGCGTCCTCCTCTTTGCG
>DASXNH010000146.1:0-5032 GCA_036495195.1 Candidatus Dormiibacterota bacterium | reverse complement strand
CTGCGCGGCATCATAGTGCGATGACCCGGGCAGTCGAGGAGGTCAATCGCCGGATGTTGCGCGCCCGCGACGCGATGGACCGCGCATATGCCGGTCCCCTGGACATCCCTGCCCTCGCCAGGGTTGCCAGCGTCTCCGAGGCACATTTCGTGCGGACCTTTCGTGCCACTTTTGGCGAGACGCCGCATCGCTATCTGCAGCGGCGGCGGGTCGAGCGGGCGATGTTCCTCCTACGCGAAAGCGACCGGAGCGTCACCGACATCTGCTTCGAGGTTGGCTTCAACAGCCTTGGCACATTCAGCCGCACCTTCCATGAAATCGTCGGTGCGACACCCATCGCCTATCGCGCGCGGGGCGGGCCACTGGCGGTGCCGACGTGCTTCACGATGGCCTGGATGAGACCGAGCAGTTTTGGAGAAGCCAGAACAAAACCGGGTGCCTAGCATCGAGTTCGACGCAGGCAAGACAGCTGAAAGGAGAATCGAATGTTCAACTCGATCAACATCTCGCACATTTTTGTGTTCGACCAGGAAAAGGCTCTTGACTTCTATGTCGGCAAGCTCGGCCTGGAAGTCAGCAGCGACATGAACCTCGGCTTCATGCGCTGGCTGACCGTGAGGGTGCCGGGTGACGCGGGCCGCGATGTTCTGCTCGAGCTCCCCGGCCCTCCCGGAATGGATGAGAAGACTGGAGACCAGGTGCGCGAAACGATCACCAAGGGCGGCAGCGGCTTCGCCCTGGGTCTGACGACCTCTGACTGCCGCAAGACTTACGAGGAGTTGAAGGCGAAAGGTGTGGAGTTCAGCGAGGAGCCGACTGAGCACCCGTATGGAATCGACTGCGGTTTGCGCGACCCGTTCGGCAACCACCTGCGAATCGTCCAGCTCGCGGCAGCGCCGGTGAAGGCGGCGGAAAAGTCCCGCTAGAAGCTCGGGCTCTTGACACGAATGTCCAGCTGAAAGGCCCTGGCGCTTGGTGCCGGGGCCTCCGCGCGCAGTCACACGTGCGCCGGCTTCTCCCCGATGTACAGAGTCTGCTTGCCCAGCAGCAGCCAGGCGGGAGGGAAGTTCAGGTAGGCGCGCACCAGGAGAGGGTGCTGTGGGATCCGGCTCTTCGTCGTATAAGGCAAGAAGCGCGCGATCACGCTTTTGGTTTTGAATCCAGCCATTACGGCGGCCTCGGCCAGACTCTTTTCAGTGAGCGCAGTCTGGTGGTCGATGAAGTCCCAGTAAGCGCCTCCGATCAGCCTGATGTTGGGCTGGAGTATCACGACGCTCCCGCCTGGTTTCAGGATCGAGTGCGTCACGCGCAGCTGCTGCAACACGGCCTCGGTTGACGGGAGGTGCTCGAGGTAGTTGCTGAAGAATGCGATGTCGAAGTAGTCGTTGGGCAGTACCTCATCCAGGTCGAGGCCACTGGCCGGCACGAAACGAACGTCTTTGGGCAGAGACGCGCTGACATCGCGAATGTCGGTCGCCCAGCGCTCTCCGGCCCGGATGTTGCGGATGAAGTAGCCGAGGTCGCACGCAATGTCCACGACCCGTGCGTCGGCTTTGATGTAGCGCTGCAGGAAATGCCCGAGCTCGCGCCATATCGCCTCCTTGCCCGCCTCGTCCTCATGGCTGAAGCGCTGCTCGTAGACCTCCTTGAGGATGATCCTAGGCAGCTTTTTGGCGCCGCCCTCGGGGTCGCGATGCTCTTCGTTCAGTCGCATGATCGGGATCGCCATTTTCGGTAGTTCAACGCGCCAGCTGAGATATCCGGTCTCATCGGTAGACCAGGTTGGCGCCGAACGGAGTGAAACCAAGGCGTTCGTACACGCGGGCCGCATCCTTGCCGGCGGCGTCGAGAAAAACGAAGTCCCCGCCGTTCGCGAAATGCCGCCGCACCAGCTCCGAGGTGATGGCTGCGGCAACGCCGCGGCGCCTGCGGTCCTGTCGCGTGACGACCCCGACAATCTCGCCGGCGCCCTTGAGAGAGTGGGAGACGCCTGTGCCCACCGGCTCCCAATCGAGCCAGGCCAGCAGAAAAACGCTGGTGGGGCGAGCCACGTCGGCGCGCAGACGATCTATCGGCGGCGCCGGTCGATCGATCTCCCCGCCGTCGGTCCACCGGATGGATTGGAAAGCCTCCAGCTCCGCCGGCGCCGCCGCCGATGTCAGCTGCGTGATGTGCACCTCCTCCGGTGTGGCGAACGGCTTAAAGCCTTCCGGGCGGCATGACATGAGTGAGTTCCGCTCGATGAGCTTCAAACCGGCTGCTTCGAGCCACTGGCCGACCTTGGGAAAAAGCGCCTCGTTGTATTCGATCTCGAGCGGCACCTTGTGCCTCTTGAAGGTCGAACGCAGCTTGGTCAGGGCCTTCAGCGTCTCGGATTCGGCTGCCGTCCCGTCAATGAGGGTGGCCCAGCCGTGTGGAAATGCTTCATTCGCCGCAGAGAGCACTGCCCTGAAAGGGCCCAGCGACAACATCTCGGCTCCGTCTTCGTGATCGGCAAGCGTGTCGCGCTGCCAGGTCTGAAACCGGTCGGTGTCGTTCATGCGGTGTGGCCCGACCTTAATGCACTTTGTTCGCCTACGCTGAGGTGGAATGTTGCTGCAGGGCACCGGCTTGCCCATCCTGAGATGGACTTGAGCGCTCCACCCTCCGCGGCCAGCGCAGAGAACGCTTTTGCGGCAGACCTCTTCAGGGGCCTGCCTCGGCGCTATGACCTGCTGGCGGAGTTGCTGTCATTCGGTCAGAACGGGCGCTGGCGTGGCGAGCTGGTCGCACAAATCGCATCGGGTCGGCCGAAGACGATTCTCGATGTCGCCACCGGCACCGCCGGCGTCGCCATCCAGCTGGCCAATCGAACGGGCGGCGAGGTGATTGGCGTGGACCTGACCGAGTCGATGCTCGCGCGCGGGCGCCAGCGCGTGAGCGCAGCCGGCCTGGATCACCGCATTCAACTCCAGGTGGCCCGTGCGGAGGACCTTCCGTTCCCGGACGCGTCCTTCGATGCCGTCTCCTTCACCTATCTGCTGCGATATGTTCGCGACCCCGCGGCCACCCTCCGCGAGCTGGCGCGTGTGCTCCGCCCTGGGGGCACGCTGGCCAGCCTCGACTTCTTCGTCCCGCCCGCGCCGGCGTGGCGCGGAGCGTGGTGGCTGTACACGCGCACTGTGCTGCCTCCAGCCGGCCTCGCCCTGGGCGGACGGGAATGGTGGCGGGTCGGCCGGTTCCTGGGGCCCAACATCTCCTCCTTCTACTCGACATGGCCGCTGACGCGGATCGTCGAAGGTTGGGAGGCCGCGGGTCTGGCCGGTGTGCATTTCAAAGTGATGAGCGTCGGGGGCGGCATCGTGATGTGGGGTCGCAAAGATGCCTGAGACGCTCGCTCCCGCTTACTACGCTGCGCGTCCTGGCGGTTGGCGCCGGGACCTGTGGGTCGTGCTCCATCCGCCATACACGGCGTGGCACCTGTCTTATGTGGTGATCGGCTCGAGCCTCGCCCCCAAGCTCGATGCCGTCCGCCTGATCGCCACGCTTCTCGCTTTCTTCCTGGCGGTCGGCATCTCGGCGCACGCTCTCGACGAGCTGAAAGGACGGCCTCTCGGCACCGAGATCCCAGCTGCGCTGCTGACGGCGGCCGCGGCGCTTGGTCTGGTAGGAGCTGTCGCACTCGGCGTCGCCGGTCTCACCCGCCTGGGCATCGGCCTGCTGCCTTTCATCGCGTTAGGCGTGTTGTTCGTCTTCGCGTACAACCTGGAGCTGCTTGGCGGAAAGCTGCACGGGGATTTCTGGTTCGCGCTTTCCTGGGGCGCATTTCCTGTGCTGACCGCCTATTTCGCTCAGACCGGTCGACTCTCGGTTGGCGCGGTCGCCGCCGCCATCGCGGCGTTTGCCCTCTCGTTCGGACAGCGCAGCCTGAGCACGCCGGCCCGCCTCTTGCGCCGCCGCAGCAAATCGGTGACAGGTAGCGTGACCTTGCGGGACGGGTCCGCGGTCGCGCTCGACGAGGCGACATTGCTTCGTCCGCTGGAGAAGGCACTCCAGGCGTTCTCGTGGGGGGTCGTCGCGCTGGCCGTCGGCATGGCAGCATCGAAGGTTTGGTGACGCGGTATGGTGAATTCAGAAAGGTCCATGGTTAACGTCGTTTGCGCGCCAGTGTGTCAATGAAGCCTTCTGAAGCCGCCGCACTCAAGCCGCTCCTGCGGGGTTGGTCGCATGGGTTGGCGGCCCTCGTGTCGATCGCCGGCCTCGTCGCGCTGATCGTGGTCACGCGCCATGACCCGGCAAAGCTTGTGTCGATGGTTGTCTATGGAACCGGGCTGGTCCTCCTGTTCGGGATAAGCGGGACATACCACATCGCCAACTGGTCACCGAAGGTCAAAAACTCGCTGCGCCGCGCGGACCACGCGATGATTTTCGTTTTCATCGCCGCGACCTACACACCACTCGTCTTCAACGTTCTGGACGGGTGGTGGCGCACCGCGGTGCTGGTTGCAATCTGGTTGTGCGCCGCAGCGGGCGTGGCGGGGGCGGCGCCCTTCCTGCGCATCCCTCGACGCTTGCTGGCTGCGCTCTACCTCGCGATGGGCTGGCTGGCCGTGATTGCTATCGTGCCGCTGACCGCCGCGCTTGGCTGGGTGGCCGCCCTTCTCATGACGCTTGGCGGCCTTCAGTATTCGCTGGGCGCTGCCGCCTATGCGTTCAAGAGGCCCAGGCTATGGCCCCGTGTATTCGGCTACCACGAACTGTTCCACGTTGCGGTGATCACCGCGAGCATCACGTTCTATGTGGTCGTGCTCAACTACGCAGTCCCATTTCATCGGGCCGGCTGAGGCGAGCGACTTAGACTGGAGGCACTCCGTGCTTGCGAGCAAGGCTAGATGACGTTCGAGTGGCGTATGCGCGGAACCTTGCGATAAGTGCTGCGCGCAGGTCGTCCGGCTCCACCACGTCGTCGACGATCAGGTTGGCCGCGAGCTTGTAGAGGTTCACATCCTCGCGGTATTCGTCCTCGAGCTCCTTGCGTCGCGCGGCCCTCTCG
>DASXNH010000145.1:0-3603 GCA_036495195.1 Candidatus Dormiibacterota bacterium | reverse complement strand
GAGCTGACGGATCCGGTCGATCAGCGCGCACGATTCGAGGGCCAGGCGGCGAAGCGGGCGGCGGGCGATGTCGAGGCGCACCCGATGGATGAGGATTTTCTCCGAGCTGTCGAGTACGGCCTTCCGCCATGTGGTGGCCTCGGGGTCGGCATCGACAGGTTGGTGATGTTGCTCACCGACCAGCCGTCGATTCGCGATGTGATCCTCTTCCCGGTCATGAAGCAGGAGTCGTAGCGTGCTGCCGCTGGAGCTGATACGCAAAGACCCCGAGCGCGTTCGTCGAGCCGCGGCGCTGAAGAACGAGAGCGCGCCAATTGACGAGATCCTTGAGCTGGATCGTCAGTGGCGCGCGCATCAGAACGCTGCGGAGACGGTCAAGGCCGAGCAGAACCGCCTTTCCAAGGAGTTTGCGAAGACGCGCGACGAGCCGCTCAAAGAGAAGCTGCGTGAGATGGCCGAGCGGGCCAAAGCTGAGCTGGCGGAGGCTGACGCGATCAAAGGGAGGCTGGACGATCTCCTGCTGCGAGTTCCGAACGTCTTTGACGAGTCGGTGCCGGTGGGAAAGAGTGAGGCCGACAACGTCGTCCTGCGAGAGTGGGGCGCGAAGCCCGACCTTGGTTTTTCGCCACGCACGCACTACGACCTTGGTGAGGCGCTGGGCATCATGGATTTCGAGCACGCCGCGCGGGTCGCCGGCTCGCGATTTGCTTTTCTCCTGGGGGAGGGCGCGCGCCTGGAGCGCGCGCTGGTGCAGTTCATGCTCGACGTGCACACTCGTGAGCACGGCTACATGGAGGTGCAACCTCCGGTGTTGGTGAACAGCGCGTCCATGGTCGGGACCGCCAACCTGCCCAAGTTCGGGGCGGATGCGTTCAAGGTCGAAGGCCACGACCTCTGGTTGGTGCCGACCGCCGAGGTGCCGGTTACCAACTATCACCGCGAGGAGATCCTCGACGTCGAACGGCTGCCTTTGAAGTACGTCGCGTACTCGCCGTGCTTTCGGTCGGAGGCCGGTGCCGCGGGCAAGGACACTCGGGGGTTCATCCGGCTGCATCAGTTCTCGAAGGTCGAGCTCGTCAAGGTCACGACCGCCGAGACTTCGATGGACGAGTTCGAAAAGCTGACTGCGGATGCGGAGGACATACTCAAGCGCCTCGGGCTTCACCACCACACGCTGCTCATGTGCAGCGGTGACATGGGGTTCGCGCAGTACAAGAAGTACGACCTCGAAGCATGGTGCCCGGGTCTGGATCGCTTCCTCGAGGTGTCGTCGTGCTCGATTTTCAACGACTTCCAGGCGATGCGGGCCAATATCCGGTACAGGCCGGCGCGAAGCGCGCCGCCGCGTTTTGCGCACACGATCAACGGGAGTGGCCTCGCCATTACGCGGACCATCGACGCCATCATGGAGACGTATCAGCGTTCCGATGGGACGATCACCGTGCCCGAGCCTCTGCGGCAGTACATGGGCGGACTGGAGGTAATCGGGGCGCGCTGAGTTCCTAGAATCCGTGATGCCCACGGAGGGGTGGCCGAGTCCGGTTGATGGCGACAGTCTTGAAAACTGTTATAGGTGCAAGCCTATCCAGGGTTCAAATCCCTGCCCCTCCGCCACTTCTCCGAATACGAACGGGGTAGTATCGCTGCACTAAATCACCCACAAGCGGTAACAGGTAAATCGGGCTTGACTGCCGACCTGACTGCCATTAAGCTGATTTCGGCAGCCAAATTGGGCAATCGAGCGCGGGGCGAAGGCACCATCTACCACCGGCCGGACGGCCGGTGGACTGCCCAGTTGCGACTGGACTACGGCCGGCGGACGACCCTCTACGGCAATACGAAGGCAGAAGTTCAGGCCAAGCTGCGGCAGCTCCTGCGCGACCGTGACCAGGGGGTCGCCGTAGGAGCGCCGAGTGTCAGCCTCGCCAACTACCTGGCGCGGTGGCTCGACGAGGCCGCCCGGCTGAAACTGAGGCCCCGGACGTTCGCGTCATACGACCTCAATGTCAGGAGGTTGAACCCGCTGATCGGTCGGGTGAGACTCAACCAGCTGACTCCCCAGATCATCCAGGGCGCCTACGCGCGGCTGTTGCAGCAGGGATTGGCGCCACGGACTGTCCGCCAGACGCACGTCGTCCTGCACAGCGCGCTGAGACAGGCGATGAGGTGGGGGATGGTCGGCCGCAACGCTGCCGACGGTGTCATCATCCCGCGGCCAGAGCCCAGCGAGATGGCAACACTCAGCGCCGCCCAGCTGCAGACGCTGTTCACGTCAACCGAAGGGGAGGCCACCCACGCGCTGTGGGTGCTGCTCGCGACGACCGGGCTACGCGAGGGCGAGGCGCTCGGCCTGACCTGGCCCGACCTCGACCTGGAGCGAGGAACGCTGGTGGTGCGCCGAGCGCTCCAGCGGCATGCAGGCGTGGGTTATGTGATGGTCGACCCGAAGACGACCAAAAGCCGGCGAACCATCCACCTCTCGCGGATCGCCGTTGAAGCACTACGCGGGCATCGTGCCTGGCAGCGAGAGCTGCGCTTGGCGGCCGGGTCTTCCTGGAACGCCAGCTTTGGGGACCTCGTCTTCTCGTCCCGGACGGGCGGCCCCTTCAACGTGAGCTGGCTCACCCAGGTCTTCCGGCGCGAGCTCGCGAAAGCCGGCCTCCCGAAGATTCGGATCCACGACCTCCGCCACACCGCAGCGACGCTGCTGCTGACCCGCGGCGTGCACCCGAAGGTGGTTCAGGACATGCTTGGCCACTCGACCGTAACGCTGACCCTGGACACCTACTCGCATGTGACGCCGGCGCTCCACAAGGAGGCGGCAGACCACATGGACGCTCTGCTACTTCCATAGGATTGGCTTGCAGAACCAGATTCCGCCTCTGCGGCAGTACTTCCTAAATCCGTGGTGGCGCGAGCGGCGTATTTACTTCACGACCCTAACTGTGGAGGAGTGCCGCCGTCGGCTGAACGAATCGACGACGCGATTTCTAGGGCAACCCGTCGGCAGATCTCCTCTGAGCCTCTCCGACTTCACGATCCATCGAAAAACGCCCTTCGCGAATCGCGGAAAACCATATGCGTATGTGCGGCTCTCACCTGGGCCGTCCGGTGGAACGCTGGTCCGAGTATCCGTGTCTTCAACAATGATGGCCCGAATCTTTGTCGGCCTCTGGTTCGGTTTCAGCGCGTTCTGGACGCTGGCCGCTTCAATGGCCGTTTTGACGGGTCGCGCTTCCGGATCGACGCCAGGATTTGTGGGTCCGCTGTTGGGATTCGGCCTGGCCGCGCTCGGAGTGCTCTTCAACGTGGTCGGCCGCGGCCTCGCGTACGGCGACCCAGCTTTTCTCCGCGCGTTCCTCGAGGAGGAGTTGCAGCTACAAGAGCCTCCCATGGGGGCCATTCCTGCTGCCTGACGGTTGGCGCGGCCCGGGAACCAGAGCGAGGCTGGTTCCCGGACCCTTCGCCTCGCACGGAGCGGACAGGAGACGTTGGCTGCGGTGAGCCGTTGTTGCGGCGTCACCTCTCGAGCTCACGACCGCGTTGTCGAGCTTCCTTGAGACGAATCCGTTCGAGTTCGATCTCGAGCTCGCGCTTGTACTT
>DASXNH010000144.1:0-9683 GCA_036495195.1 Candidatus Dormiibacterota bacterium | reverse complement strand
CTGGGCCCGGCCGTTCGACACGGCGTCGAGGGTGGCAAACTCGGTGTACACCCGAACGGGGTCCTGTGTGCTCAGGACGGTGACGGCAGTGCCGAGTCGAATGCGTTTGGTTCGGCCGGCGATCGTGGCCAGGATGATGCTCGCGGCGGAGTCCATCATCTCGCGGCGGTAGTGCTCGGCGATATTGAAGGAATCGATGCCGACCGCATCGGCAAGCACCGCCTCCTCGACAGTATTGCGAATGACGACTTCGCCGCTCAGCTCTCGACCCGACTCGTCGAGGCTGATCGGAACGAACGAGTCCAACCCAAACTCGATGTCCTGGACGCTTCTCATCTCGAGACTCCTGCCGGCTGCGAAAAGCGGCGTTCTCCGACTACGGGTGATACCATTTGCAATTACAAATACCTCCGGCGGCCAATTTATTGCACATGCAAGTACCGGCGAAGCAGGACCTGGCGGCTGATCTGGACCGGCTGATGGACGAGGCAGTTCCCGGCAGGCGGGGCCTCGCGGCCTGGGAAACTCTACTCGAGGCTCACGCGACGCTCATGCGCCAGCTCCAAACCGACCTCGTGACCAAAACCGGCCTGGACTTGAACGACTTCGACGTGATCTCGCAATTGGCGCGGGCCGGCGGCGGGCTGCGGATGACCGAGCTCGCCGCCCGCGCGTTCTCCTCACGGTCGGGCCTGACGCGCCGCATCGACCGGCTCGTCGACGAGGGACTTGTCAGTCGGACCACTGCCGACGCCGATGCACGCGGTGTCGTAGTCACGTTGACAGATGCCGGTGCGGCGCGCGTCTTGGAGACCGTCCCGGTCCATCTACGCGCGGTCGCCGAGCTGTTCATGTCGAAACTGGACAACCAGGACCTCGCCGTCCTCGAGAGCGCGCTCAAAAAGGTGATTCTCGCCCGCACCTTTGGCTAAGGCACCAGGCCGCTCCACGTTAGCCTCAAAAATGGCGGTTCTAAAGTCGGACCGTCACCGGTCGCGGAGTGTTCATCGCCTGGGTCGAGCATCTCGGTGGCCGGTACCCGGTCCACGCACATGGAATTGGGAGGCTGCAATTGTCAGTCGATCAGCTGCGCCAGAAGCTTTCGCGTTGACGGTGCCAGGTTGGCGCGCAGCCGGTAGTAGGTCCAGATGCCACGCTTTTCGGACTCGACCAGGCCGACCTGGTTGAGCTTGTTCATGTGGTGCGAGATGGTCGGCTGGCTCAACCCAAGCCCCGCCGTGAAATCGCAGATGCAGATCGGATCCGTCGACTTCCAGAGGGAGGCAGCCATCGTGAGCCGAGTCGGATCGGAAAGCGCCTTCATGAGCTCGGCTGCGCTCGAGGCCCAGGCGCCATCGACGTCCGGCAGGCCGCAGCACACGCCGCGCTGCCGGAGAACAGGAAGCTCCCTCAGTGTCGTCACCAACGAGATGATACGAGGACCCATCGACGTTTGTAGATGGATGTGCTAGGCTCAACCCATCGACGTTCATCGATCAAAGGAGCGGGATGCTATGAGCGAAGTTCGAGAGGCGGTTCGGTCGAGGTACGCGGGCGTCGCGAAGCAGCTGAAAGTGGTCCCGGCCGGCCAGACCATCGCGGGGGCGGGATGTTGCCAGGCGGATGGACCCGACTGCGGCTGTAGTGGCTCTTATCCGCTGGACGAGCTCAAGGAAATCGGATTGAGCGAGGCAGTGAGCCTTGGCTGCGGCAACCCCACGATGCTCGCGCAGTTGGAGCCCGGACAGGTCGTCTTGGACCTGGGATCCGGCGCCGGCCTCGATGTCCTGCTGTCCGCACGGCGCGTCGCTCCGGGCGGCCACGCGTACGGCGTCGACATGACCGACGAAATGCTCGAGCTGGCCAACAGCAACGCCATGAAGTCCGGGGTGTCAAATGCCACCTTCTTGAAAGGCACCATCGAGAACGTTCCGTTGCCCGACGCATCAATCGATGTCGTGATCTCCAACTGCGTCATCAACCTGGCGGAGGACAAAGGCGCGGCTATCAAGGAGGCATTCCGAGTGCTGCGACCGGGCGGCCTGTTCGCAGTGGCCGACATGGTGGAGCTCGACGCGCTCGACCCTGCAGTCAAGAAGAGCCTGGACTCATGGGCGGGCTGCATCTCGGGCACGATCCCCATCGATCAGTACCGACAAGCTCTCGTCGACGCCGGATTCCGGGACGCTGAATTTCAAGTCCATGCCACGCAGTCGATCCCTGGGGTGGAGGGCCAGGTCGGGAGCGCCTACATCAGGGCCAGGAAACCTACCTAGCCGGTCTTTACCTGGGCCTGGAGGAGGGCGAGGATCTTGTTCTGGCCCTCGAGGATCTGGATCGACTGGGCGGCGAGCGTGTGGATCGCCTCGAGCGTCTCGTGGTCGGTTTCCGCGCGGGCGTCGCTGGCGGCGGCCTGGACGTTCTGACCGACCATGATCGCGACCATGGCGAGAGCCTGGAAAATGCCTCCGACGATCAGCAGCATGAGCGCGAAGGGGTAGGGGTCAAAGCCCAGCGGACCCAGCTTCGACAGCACGATCCAGCCTCCGATGAACATGACCAGGAAGTAGAAGAACCACATGTTGCCAACGCCGTTGGTGATCAGCAGCGCGAGCCACTTGTTGAAGCCGGTGTGGGGATGGACGTCGTTGTTGAGGACCAGCTTGTGTTTCATGCGCACAGCATCCATCAAAGAGGATCGCGCGAGAGCCTCGCCGACTGGGCTTACGGCCCGAATCGACGGTGGCAGCTCGCGCAGCGATGGATCGTGAAGGCTTGAGAGCGTGCCGCCGGCCGTGAGGTGGCCAAGGCCGGTGGAAACTGACTTCGCTCCGGCGGCCACGTGCTCGCATGTCGCACGCGCGTCATCGAACAGGACAACAGCACAGGCTGACCAGGCACGTCAACCGTTGCCTTTCCCAAGCGCTTCGTCAGGCGCGCGCTCCTCATAGGAACCCGTCACCTCGGTGGGCATGAACCGCGCAAGCGTGGGCTCTGACACTTTTCCGCCCAGAAGCCGTTAATAATGTCGTGGCCCGAATCAAGATGGTCGCGGAGTCGGACGCGACGGGCATCCTGGCTGAGGTGTACGCGCAGGCCAAGGCAGTGAGCCCGGTCGGCATCGTGGCGCCGATCCTCCAGACGATGAGCCTCCGACCGGATTTTCTGGCCGCCATCCAGGCAGCGTCCCGCATGCACTTCAGCGATGGCGCGCTCACGCGCGCGCAGCACGAGATGATCGCCTCGTACGTCTCGGCGCTGAACCGCTGCAGGTATTGACTAAGCTCCCACACGTGGTTCCTGCAGTTGCAGGGCAAAGAGTTCGAGGGGGTGGCGGATGCGCTACGGGATGGTGATCTCGATGCCGCCAATCTGGACCCACCACAACGACTGCTCCTGGAATTCGTGGGCACCATCTCCAAGGCTGCCTATCGCGTCACAGATGAGCAGGTGCAGCGGCTGCGCGACGTAGGCTGGACCGACGAGCAGATAGCGGAGGCCGCATACGTGGCCGCATTGTTCAGCCTGTTCGTTCGGCTCGCCGACACGTTCGGTATCGAGCCGCCGGCGGTTTACGAACCAGCGGGCGTCCCCCGCGCCGTCACCCGGGACGACAAATAGGCGCCGCTCGCTAGGGAGCCGGAGCCAGACCCGTGTAATCGATTGAGATCACCTGGTTGGTGGCGGCGCTCGGGTCGCCGGTGATGTCCTGTGGGGAGCCGCCCAACCCCCATGTCTTGGAGTACGTCGAGGTGGTTCGCGAGAGCACGTTGCCTGATGCGTCCCTCGTCGTGAGAGTCGCCGTCCCGTGTATATAGATGCCCTCCAGCCGCGAGGCCTGAGTCGCGAACTTCGGCAGGTAAAGCTGCAGGCTTAGCTGGTCGAACGTGTAGGTCTTCTGGACGAACTTCTTGGCCGCGATGTCCTGCTTGAGCACATCTGTGAATTCCGTCAGGGCGTCGTCTGAGGCGCCGCTTTGTGCCAGCTTCAGGTCATGCGAGCGACGCGCCTCGGACTCAATGATCAGGTCGAGCACGATGTCGTGAGCCAGCCGATTGACGCTCTTCGAAGTCAAGTTCGGGTCGAAGTCATGAACATTGGCCGCCACGGTCATGGTCGGATAGGCCGGCAGCAACCAGACGCGCGACGACGCAGAGCCGGCTGTGGTGCCCCCCGGAGGAGGCAAGCCGGCGCTGGCGGTCGTGGCGATCCATTCTGCCGTTGCCGGCCCGCTGCCCACAGTGAGGGTGACCTTCGGTGTCGAGCCGTCAGGGAGCTCCGCGAACGGCGTCGGCATGGTGGTCGAGATGTCCGCCGCCACCGGGAGAGCCCCGAGGCACAGCAGTGCGGCGGCCAGGACCGCCGGCACCTGCCACCTGAACCCTCCGAGCATCCATCGCAGGCCGCCTCCCTCGGCCACGAACGGCGCCAGGAAGGCGACGAGCGCAAACCGCAGAGCGCAAGCGAGGACGAGGCTGGCCAGGATCGCGGTCTTGGTCCAGAACTCGAGGGTGGTGGGGCCGATCAGCAGCACGGCCAGCATGGCGACGACGACGCCGAACACCACCCTCGCCACCGGGCCGTCCGGCACTGTCCTGGGGTCCGGGATCATGAACAGGGCGAAGATTAGAACCTCGGGCGAGGTGACCAGAACCTGCCACAGATCGCTGCCGCACATGGGCGTGACGCGCCAGCTGGCGACCATGCAGTGGTCCGGAGCCTGCGACAGGGCAATCGCCAGAAATGCTGCAAACGCGATCATGAAGCCGAACACCAGGCCGAGCATCTTCAGCTCCCACGCGATCAGCAGGCCTCCGCCGACGAGGATCACGTAGGTCACCACCATCCACAGGCCCATGGGTATCCACCAAAGGTCCAGCGGTTCGGTGTGCTGGACGCCCAGGATGACGAACGCCAGAACCAGCGCGACGTTGGAGGGGTTGAAGATGTGCCGGCCTTTCCATCGGATCAGATATTTGGTCGCCATGCCGAGGGCCACCACGCCGACGAAGATCTCGATGCCGTGTGTGCTCCACCACTGGCCGTGCAGGGTGCCGGGAACGCGGAGGATGAAGGCGGTGCTGTTGCCGGTGAGCAGCCCGCTGGCCGGCCAGATGATGGCGTGGTCTTTGAAGAACACGACCAAGAACTCGATCAGGGCGCCGGTCGCCAGGCAGATGAGGATCTGGGCGATCGAGAGCCGGAACCCGAGAACGGTCTGACCCAGAGCCTGGAGGGTCAGCAGCACCGTTGCCACGTGAAGGCGTGGGTCGCGGAGGCTGGGGAGGATAACCGGGTATTCCCGGCCGCCAAGGCGGACGGTTCGACCTTTGCCGGCGCGGGGCGGCCCGCGTCGGGAATCGACGGGAACGGTCAGCCCTTGTGGAGGCGCTGCTTCGGAACTCGCCACGGTGTGGTAACGGGAATAGTATCCGGGCCGTTACAGGACCGAGGGTGCCAACCATAGATTCGTCAATGAGCGCGACGCGCCGGGCGTTGACCGTTTTGGCGGCAGCGACGTTCGTCGCCTCCCTCTCATCGTGCCAGGCGCCGTTTGACCTCGGCCAGCCGTCGACAAGAGCCCTGGAAAACGGAGCCGCAGACTCCCTCGCTGGGGCGAAAACCTTCGAGATCACAGGGACGTACACCGAGTCCGCGGACGACTGGACGATCGACATGCAAGTGGTTCGCTCGGGTACCCAGCACCTGATCGTGAGTCACCCGGGCCTGAAGCTCGAGGCGATCCTCTTCCTCGATCCGGCCGGGGTCATCGCGACCGAAGCCTACTTTCGCGGCAACCAGTATCTGTCCGATCACATGGGCACCGATACCGCGTCTCGCAACCTGGTCAAAGCCGCTGGCAACGCATGGTGGAAAGGTTCGGCCGGACACGTGCCTCAGCTTCCCGACCTGACCGATGGGGCGGCCTTCCGGGCGGCCTTCCTCGGCACCGCGGTTACCAACAGAACCGACCATGTCGTGATCGACGGGATTGAGGCGGTCAACCTCTCGGGAGTCAGGGCGGACGTCTTCATCGCCGCCACCGCTCCTCATCGGCTGCTTCACGTGCGCTTCAAGACCGGAGCCAAGATCGACGGCGTGAGTGCTGCCGATTTCAAATACGGCAACTTCGACACGGACTTCAAGATCGCCAAGCCCAGCGACGTGATCGACTTCTCCAACCTCTCGACGCTTCCGCCGATCTACACGGTGGTGTCGGTTGATACCTCACGGTGCGGCGCGACCTGCGTCGTCTCGGCGGTGGTCAAGAACCTCGGCGGCAAGCTCGGCGCGCAGGCGAAGTCAACCATCGCGTTCACGATGACCGACTCGGCGACCAAGGCGACAGTTGGCGGCTGCCAGGCGCAGGTCGTGCCGGACGTGGGCTACAACGCAACGACGACAGTCTCCTGCACCATCAGCTCGGTCAACGGCCAGCAGGCCAACGCCGCGATAGTGACGGCAACGCCGACCAACCCCGGCCGCGCCTAAGCCGTTAGCGCTGGTGGGCGCGCTGCGACCTTGAGGTCGCCGATCACGCCGTCCATCCCCTCGCGACGCGCCTCGTCGTCGGGCAATCGCAGGATCGAGGACGGCGGCCGGAAGCCTAGCGTCGTCCTTGTCGGAGACCATTTGAAAGAAGCTGGCTGCCCTACGAAAGAAGTGAGGCCTTCTCTTTCGAGTTGGCCTCGCTTCTACAACGCCTCATCTCCCGGGCCTACTCAATGCTCCGCAGCCCACTACACCAGATTTCGAAAAGGCTCGGGCACGTAGTCCGCCAGTGCACGTTTCCACTCGTCGCTGAGGGTAGCCATCACGACCTGGTCTTCCCTGGACAGCCAGGCCAGATGGCGGAGCCCGTGCTCCAGCACCTGGGCCGCCGCGATCGACTTCGACGCGCTGGTCGCGCCCGAACGCGCCAGCTCCGCCCTCGAGATCGGCACACCCACGAGCTGGGGCGCCTGAGCGTCCGAGTTGACCACCACGAAGCTGAGTATCACTGCGCCCCTCGCGCGGCGCCAGGAGGTCGAGTGCACGAGCACCGGGTCACCCATCAGGTTGCGTGACAGCCGGCTCACGACCTCCACCGGGTCGTCCTCGGCAGCGACCTCGATGTACCAGGGATCAGGGCCGCACGGGCCGGCGAGCTCGGGGCGGCCTGCTCGCATTCTGAGGACGAAAACTTCGGCCTGGACTGGGCCTTCGACCGCCCAGCGTGTGGTTGCCGGCGGCCGAGTCAGACGGGTTCTGCCCTTGCCAGCACCTGCTCGCGGGTGACCTTCATGTTGTGCGACTCGCCGGCGTGCTTTTGGAGCGCCGGGACGATCTGGTCTGGCCTCCCCCGAACCTCGAATCCGCATTCGCATCGAACCACCAGCTCCTTTGTCGGCCCGGTTCTGCTCACTGCGCGCAGGATAAGGCGTATTGGGTGCGATCAAATACCGTCTTCACGCTGGGAGCCTGCTCCTGGTCGCGGCCGTGGCGCTGGCACCCTGCGGTCCAGGCCGCAGCCAGCCGCAATCGCCCAGACATGTGTTTCTCATCGTGTTGGAGAACCACTCGGCGCAGGCGGCGGCGGCGGCGCCTTTCATCGCCGATCTGGCGTCAACCTATCGTGTCGCGGGCAACTATTCGGCGATCGCTCACCCGAGCGTCCCCAACTATCTGGCGCTGACGTCGGGCCAGACTTGGGGTGTCACCGACGACAGCTACCACGTGCTCCCGCAGACCGATCTCGGGGACCAGCTGACGTCGGCGGGAGTCACCTGGCGCGCGTACATGGAGGGCCTGACAGACAAGGGTTGCCTGGACAGCCCATTTCCGTACGACCCAGGCCACAATCCGTTTGTCTTCTACGGCGGGAAATGCCCATCCAACGTCGTTCCGTTCACGGCGCTCACCACAGACCTGAAGCAGGGCGCGCCGGTATTCTCATGGATCAGCCCGGACGACTGCCACAACGCTCACAGCTGCGACCTCTCCGTGGCGGATGACTGGTTGCGGAGCACGGTCGGCGTGATCACGCAGTCCGCTGCTTGGAAGAGCAACGGCGTCCTTTTCATAACCTGGGACGAAGACGACGGCAGCGCGGACAACCGCGTTCTAACGCTCGTGGTGGCGCCGGGATTGAGCCACCTGGTGAGCAACCAGCCTTACAACCACTATTCGCTGCTGGCGACGATCGAGGACTTGATGGGCGTCGGCAGGCTTGGCGATGCGGCGGGGGCGACGGCGATGAAGGATTTGCTGGCCGGCTGATGACGAGCCACAGCTAACCCGTACCTTTACCTCGTGCTGATCTGCGATGTGGGCCCTCGCGATGGGCTGCAGAACGAGGACCGAATACTCGAGCCGAAAGTCCGCGCTGACCTGTGCGACAGGCTGGCCGCCGCCGGCCTGAAGCGAATCGAGGCCGCGAGCTTCGTCAACCCCAAGCTGGTGCCGCAGATGGCGGGGGCGGAGGAGGTGATGGCGGCGCTGCACCGGCGTGCCGGCACGACGTACGCGGGCCTGGTCCTCAACCAGAAGGGCTACGAGCGAGCGCTGGTCGCGCGCGTCGACGAGGTGCATTACGCGCTTGCTGCCACCGATACATTTGGGCGTCGCAACCAGAACGCGAGTACCGACGAGGGCGTCGAGACGGCGCTGGCGCTAGTGCGCAGGGCCCGTGCTGATCGCGTTCCCATCACGGTGACCATCAGCGTCGCGTTCGGCTGCCCGTTCGAAGGTCCTGTGCCGGCAGAGCGAGTGTTGGGAATCGTCGAGCGATTGATGGCGGCTCCCGCTGACGAGATCTGCCTTGCCGACACCATCGGTGTCGGGGTGCCGTCGCAGGTGAAGGAGCTGGTGGGTGGCGCTCAGCGCCTGGGGGCGACGGTGGGCGCTCACTTTCACAACACTCGCAACACGGGATATGTGAACGCGATGGCCGCCCTCGACGAAGGGGTGGTTTCGCTTGATGCTTCGGTGGGTGGCGCAGGTGGGTGCCCGTTCGCGCCCAAGGCGACAGGCAACATCGCCACCGAGGACCTCGTCTATCTGTTGCGTGGGCTCGGTGTGGACACCGGGATCGACCTCGATGCGCTGATCGCCCACTCGCGGTGGCTGGGTGAGCGACTGGGTAAGGAGCTGCCGGGCATGGTCGCGCGGGCGGGCGACTTTCCCACAAACCGCTAGGCACGGGGCACGGCCACGTTGCACCATGGCTCCATGCCAAAAAAAGCCACGAGCCCTTACCGCGTCGCGGTCGTCCAGCATCCGCCAGTAGCCCTCAACCGTCCGAAGACGCTCGCGCGAGGGGTGGAGCTGCTGGAGGAGGCGGCCGCCGGCGGGGCGAAGCTCGTCTCGTTTCCTGAAACGTGGGTGCCCGGCTACCCCGAGTGGGTATGGCGCCTCCGCCCGGGAGATGACTACGACCTCAGTGGCGAAATGCACAGGCGATTGCTCGAGAACTCTGTCGACCTGAGGGCCGGCCAGCTGAAGCCGATCCAGTCGGCCGCGCGGCGGTTGAAGCTGACCGTTTCGATCGGCATTCACGAGCGTGACAGCGAGTTCAGCCGTGGCACCCTCTACAACTCGGTCGTCCTGGTCGGACGGGATGGCGAGATCCTGAACCGTCACCGCAAGCTGATGCCCACGAACCCGGAGCGCACGGTGTGGGGGACGGGCGATGCTGCGGGGCT
>DASXNH010000143.1:0-8423 GCA_036495195.1 Candidatus Dormiibacterota bacterium | reverse complement strand
AGCTGGTCAAGGACATCTACCTCGGTGGATCGAACGAGGGCTACAACAAAATCGTCGACATCGCGATGGCCTACAAGGTCGAAAAGGTCATCGGCAAGAAGCGGATCATGGCCGACTACCTGAGCGAGATCACGACCGGGCTCGATCGATACGGGGTGAGCCAGGCTGCGTGCGACTATTTCCACAAGCCGCTCGGCAGCCTGGCGCTCGGCCAGTACGCCCTGCTCGCGGGCGTGACACAGGCCCCGTCGCTTTACGATCCGACCATCGACCCCGGCCTGGCAGCCGCAAGGCGAAGCAGCGTCCTCGCCGCGATGGTCACCGACAAGATGATCACCCGGGACCAGGCCGCAGCCGCAAACGCCGAGCCGGTGCTGACCCCAGGACCCGCGCCGGCGAGCTGCTAGCTGAAGAGCGCTATTCGAGCCAAACGATCGGCGAGGTCGCGTCCAGACCGAGGTTGCTCGTCATCTGAACGGGCTTGATCACCACCGGCGGGCCGGACGGTGAGGGGCTGGGGCTCGGCGACGGCCCTGGGGTGACACCCGGCGTCGGGGTCGGCAACACCGGCTTCGGGCTCGGAGTCGGTGGCGTGTAGGCAGCTTTCGGGAGCCACCACAGCTGGAACCCCGCCCCCAGGACCGCGGGCGCCAGGTACGCGATCCCGGTCCCGTCAGGGGCCCACGTGGGCTGGGCGACAAGCTGGTTGCTGACGACTGTCCGGCGCGCCCCCAGCGTCTTTCCGCTCCAGGTCGCCATGGTCAGATACGACACCTGCGTCTGGTGGGTGCAGATCATCGCCATCGTCCGGCCATCGGGCGACAGAGAAGGCTGCGCGCACCCCTCGCTGGCCCTGGTCAGAGGTCCACCATGGGCGCCGCCGGCCGGGGGGTAACAAACGCGGGCCCCCCCATAGGGCTGTTCCGGACCGCTCGTGTACCAGAGCTGGCTTTCCAGACCCGAGCAATCGGGCCCATACGAGTACTTGGTGTAGACGAGCGCCCCGCTTTTGAGGGGCAGCGGCTGGATATCCCCGCCCGTGTAGTCGATGGCGATGCTCCAGAGGCGACCCTGGGTTACGTTGCCGCCGACTGGCACCGACCAGATCGACATCGGGACGTCGAATCCGAACTTCGGCTTGTCATAGCTCATGAAGAGCGTCTTGCTGTTGTGGCTCAGCCTTGGATAGAAGGACCAGTGCCGAGCAGAGGGGTCGTAGTTGCGAGCCGCGGCTGTGTTGTGGGTGAGTTGCTTTAGGACTTTGCCAAAGCGGTCGAGGATGTAGACGTCGGAAAAAAAGACCGTGCGCTTGACCGCAAGCAGCTTGCCTCCCGGGTACGGCGCCAGCTGGGTCCAGCCCGCCGCCGGCGTGAGCTGATGGAACCTTCCCGCGCTGTAGCTGTAGATCGCGCCGCCCTGAGTTACGAACAGGGTGCCTGGCAGGTTGAGCGACGTCGGGCTGGGCGTGGCCGAGGTCGGCAGCTGCACAGGCGCGGCGACCTTGGACTGGCGGGACCCGAGGTACATGTATGTGCCGACGCTCGAGACGACCATGAGAACGGCGACGCCGGCCGCCACCAGGGCCCTCGAGATCATGGGAAGTACGTGTGCACCAGGGGCAGGATTGCGCCCCACACGGGCACCACGTAGCCCTGGGGACACCCGCATCCATGCGTGTATGGCGGCAGGAGCACGACTTGCTGGATGTTCTTGAGGTCTATGCCGCCTGCGAGCGGCAGCAGCGTGGCGATGCGCGACAGCGACATGTCGGTCTTGATCTGTCCCTTCAGAGCCGCCGCCAGCAGAGGCACATCCGCAGCCGAAACCAGGGCTGCCTTGGCCCGAAGGGCGAGCAGCACCTGCTGCTGCCGCGCGGAACGTCCGAAGTCGCTCTGCAAATCGTTGTGGCGAGACCTGACGTATTGAAGAGCGTGGGTTCCATCAAGGTGCTGAGGGCCAGCGAGGACGGCCACTCGCAGGTATCGATAAGGATTGCCGGGGCCTATGTCGTATGGATAGAAGTCATCGAAGACCGGGGCCTGCGTGACCACATCGATGCCGCCGATTGCGTTGATGACGTTGACCAGGCCGGCGAGGCCGATCCAGATATACGCATCGATCTTGATGCCGAAGTTGTTCTCGACCGTGGCGATCGCTGCGCCCGCTCCGCCGTACGAGTAGGCGCCATCGATCTTGCCGGTGCCCCCAGTCGATAGCGGGACCCACAGGTCGCGCGGGATGGACAGCATCGTGACCTTTTTCGATGCTGGGTTGAAGCGCACGATGATCATCGACTGGGTCAGCACGTGGTCGCTGATGAACTTAGCGTCGTTATCGGAGCCGAGGAGCAGAACCGTGAAGGCGCCGGGGGGGTGCTTGGGCGTTGGCGTGGTGGTGCTGGTGGATATCGAGGGCGACGGCGTGGGCGAGGGCACGACAACGACGTTATTGGTCGCGTCGAGAGCCTCCTGCACCGCGGGCAGGAAGTACGCGCCACCGCCCGCCGCGCTTGACAGCGCTACGGCGATCACCGCCATGGAGAGAATGCGTAGAGGCCTGAGGCGCCCTTGCGAGGCACGGGCGCGGCGGCCCGGTCGAGAGCCGAGCAGCACGGGCGTGAATTCTAGACCGACCGGCGCTCCGACTTTGTAATGGAGTTGTTAACGCTTTGGAGGCGGTTAGTGGTGCATCGCCAGCTGGGTCGCTTTGACCGCGAGAAGAATCACGGCCACGACCAGGTACGCGGCCATCGCCACCATCGCCACGCGTTTCGGTGTTGACCAGGTGGGGCGCTCCAGCAGGACGAGGGCCGGCATTCGCCAGTTCTCACGGTCGGCGCGAGAGACCACCGGCTCCGGGCCGACGCCTCGCTGGCCGGCCCAAAGCCAAGCGCCTCCGGCCAGCAGGACGACCGCCGTGATGGCGCCAAGCACCACCACCAATCGATTCACGTCAACGGATGGAAAGACGGTCGAAATCACCAGCACCATAGAAAGGACGAGGAGCGCGCTGACGATCACAGCGGCGATGAGGTTCAGCCAGGGCCGGTTGACCCACGGCCCAAGCACGGCGCGGTCGTTGCACAGAAGGACCACGAAAATTGTCGAGCTCGGCAGCAGGATGCCGGCCAGCGCCTGCACGGCCGTGGTGATCAGGCCGAGCGGGGCGTGCGGGATGAGAACTATCACGGCGGCAACCGCGACGGTGGCGGCATAGGAGCCGTAAAAGAGCTTCGCGTCGCCGATGCGCCTGTGCAGCGAGTGGCGCAGACCGAACATGTCACCGAACGCATATGAGGTGGCGAGCGTCACCGCTGAGGCGCCGACGATCGATGCGTCGAAGAGAACCAGGGCGAAGATCGCGCCAACTGTCGGAGAGATGTGAACCCGCAGCCCCCGCGCCAGCCCAAGAGCATCGGTGTAGTGGCCGAAATCAGTGGCGCCCGTGAAGGCCGCAGCGGCCGACATCATGATCGCGGCCGCGCCGACGACGACCACAATCGCGCCCAGCACGGTATCGGCCTTCTCGTATTCGAGCCAGCGGGGCGTGATGCGCTTGTCGATCACGTTGGACTGCTGGAAGAAGAGCTGCCAGGGCGCCACCGTCGTGCCGACGATCGCGATGATGAGCAGCGCGGCGTTGGATGTGAAGCCGCCGAGGATGCTCGGCTGGATGAATCCCCGGATCGCAGCCCCGGGATCGGGATGGCTGAGCACCGCAAGCGGAAGGACGAGGAGGCTCGCAAACAGGAAGACGAACATCGCGCGCTCCCAGCGGGTGAAGTTGCCGGTGACGGTGATGCCGATGAGCAGGATCGCGGACAGCGGCACAACGACATAAGGGCTGAAGCCGAAGTACTCGCCGGCCATGCTGACGCCGATGAACTCGGTGCTGATGATCAGGAAGTTCAGGAGGAACAATCCGCCGACTGAGAACCACGCCCAGAAGGAACCGAACCTCTCCTTGATGAGCCTGGCCTGGCCCACGCCGGTGACCGCGCCCAGACGCACGACCATCTCCTGGTTGACGATCAGAACCGGCACCAGCAAGAGGAGTGTCCACAGGAGCGAGTAGCCGAAGTCCTGGCCGGCCTGCGCATAGGTGGAGACCCCTCCCGCATCGTTGTCGCCGACCATGACGATGAGGCCAGGCCCAACTATCGCGGCGAGTGTCAGCAGGCGCCGGCGCCAGGTTCGTCGCGGCGCTTCGTCGCTCGCGCGGATCGTGCCAAAGGCGCCGCGTATGTCGCCGGGATGGGGCTCCTCAGGCACCGAGGTAGGGACCGGGTGGGAGTCGCCTCTCACCGGCCCGCGCTCGGCCACCGAGGGTCAGACCCCGCTGCTCGCTTCGATGCGGTTGCGCCAGTTCTCTGGCACGAGCGCTTCGAGTACGTCATCCACCGAGATGGCGCCGACCAGCACCGACGTGGTGTCGGTGACCGCCAAAGCCGTGAGGTTGTAGTCCGCCATCATCAGCGACACATCGGCCAGGTCCGCGCCCGCGCTGACCCGCAGGTCCCCAATGCCAGGCTGGTCCTCAACCTTCGTGGTCGGATCGCTGCGCAGGAGGTCGACGAGGCTAAGACTCCCGATGAACTTGCCGTCCGTCTCGGTCACGAAGACGGTGCTCAGCAGCTGGTGAGGCGCCTTGTCATCGGTGCGCACGCGCTCGATCGCTTCGGCTGCCGAGGTGCCACGCAACACCGAGATGAAGTCGGGGTTCATCATTCCGCCGGCCGTCGTCGGGTGGTACTGGAGGAGCTTGCGCAGCTTGTTCTGCTGCGGGGCCGGCAGCATGCTGAGCATGGGCGCGAGCCGATCGTGGTCAAGCTCCGCCAGGAGATCGGCCGCGTCATCCGGCGCCATCCGGCCGAGCACCTTGGCGGCTTCCTCGTTCGAGCGAGACTTGAGAAACTCCACCTGGTGCTCGGTGTCCATCTCTTCGAAGACGTCCGCCGTCAGCTCGGCGTCGCTTTCCACGGCATCGAGGATCTCTTCGCCTTCCTCGTGCGAGGCGCTCTCCACGAGGTCTGCGATTTGAGCCGGGTGGAGCCTGCGTAAGCGCTGCAGCGGCATCAACAGCTTCGCCGTCGGGACATGCCCGACGAACGGCTGCACATCCTTCCAATCCAGGATGGCGTGGCGGCGCAGGTCCGGCCGCGCGCGGCGCGGAATGAGGCGGCGGAGCATCGCGCGAGGGCTGCGATCGAGCCCAAGCAGCACCCAGCTTTCGGTCGAGCGTCCGAGCACCAGATCGTGTGCCTGCACAATCCGCCCGCGCGCGACATCCATGAGGTGACGGCCGAGCACGTCCGCCGCGAGGAGCACCTCGCCGGGTCGGCGCTGGAAGGCGCCGGTGTGGACCGTGGGGCTGCTCAAACTCACCTCGCCGGGAGCGAGCTTGTCGATGTTGGAAAGAGGGACGTACACGTCGCTGCCACCGATCCGGACCTTGATCCCGGTGACGGGTGGATAGGCTCCCCCGCCCTCGCCCAGCTTGACGATCAGGTCTTCGACGCGGCCGACCTCATCGCCTGCCGGGTTGAGCACGGGGCTCTTCAGAATCTGGGTGAGCATCAGCCTCCGCTTGTCATCGGCTCGACTGTCCTCGAGTCCCCGGTCTCCGCCGGCCGGCGCGCCGTTGGTCTCTCCCTTGCTCATTAGATCGCTCATCGAATCACCGCCAGCGCGGTCCTCCACCTCCAACCCTGCGCGACCGAGCCGCGCCAGACGCCTGCGGCAATTATCCGGCCGCGCGCTCCAACCTGCCTTCCAGCTGCTCCATGCGCTTCAACATCCTTTCCAGGGCGACGTCCTGCGCGGTCAGATGCTCCTGCATCTGGAGGCACTCGTGCAGGATTGCCTCCGCATCCTGGTAGGTGACCACCGCCCTCTTGTCAGACGCTGCGCCGAGGACCTGCTGGCCGACCATGATCACGAACATCAGCAGCAGCTGGACGATGTTGCCGAGAAACAGCAGGAAGGCGAAAGGGTACGGGTCGATCTTGTGCAGCGGCCCCCACGCGAAGCCGGCCAGGAGCATCCAGGCCGCCATCGTCGTCGCGGCAATGTAGAAAGCCCACATCGTCCCGACTCGCCTCGTGATCGCCGCGCCAAGCCTTCCGTTGACTCCGATGTGCTCGTCGGCGACCTTCGGTGGCGGCTGCAGCTTCCTCTTCTCGGTGTGTGGATGCGGGTGGTGGACGTAGTCGATATTGGTCATGCCTGAGCCTCCAACTTGCGATTAGCCAAAGCGCGCCGTGACCGATCCGCGCCGTTAGGATCGGTTGTAAAGAGATGGGATGCGTCGAGCAGTATCGCCCGGAGCTCAGGCGACCGGTACGCAAGTGATGAGCGAGGAAACACCCTCGACTCCTCTGGATCCAACGCCTCACCTCACGCGGGAGGAAACACCCTCGACTCCCGCGGAGCCAACGCCTCACCTCACCCGGGAGGAAACACCCTCGACTCCCGCGGAGCCAACGCCTCACCTGACGCGGGAGGAAACACCCTCGACTCCCGTGGATCCAACCGCTCAGCTCCCCCGGTCTGACCCGCGACCGACTCCCCCACTTCCACCGCCACCGAGCGTCTCTCCTTCTTATATGGCGCCGCCGCCGGCCCGGCCTGCGCCCGCTCCCTCGCGCACAGGGCTCTTTGCCGGCGTCGCCTCCGTCGTCGCCCTGCTGGTGGTCGCGGCAATCGCGATTGGTGTGATCTTCGTCGGAGCCAACGTATTGAAGCGCACCACTCGCACAGCTGGGCCGGTGGAAGCATCGACTTCGCTGACCTCGACCAGTGGCAAGGCCGTTTTCTCGGACGATTTCCGCAACTCGTCGTCCGGCTGGACCACGACCGCGCTCCCATCCGGAACCACCTTCCAATACGCCGCCGAAGGTTATGTCGTCGTGGCCAGGGGAACGCTGGACCACTTTGCTGCGTCGCCCTACTCCACCCCAGTCGCCCAGATTGCGATTTCCGTGACCGCGACACAGTCAGCGGACGCGCCGGTGGGCGCCGGGTACGGGGTCAGCTGCTGGCGCGGCACTGATACGTCCGAGCTGCGTTATGACTTCGTCATGACCTCTGCCGGCGACTGGACGATTGACCGGCGGGACGGGGGCGTGCTGACCAAGCCACTGATCCTTAAGCAGGGGACGTCGAAAGCGACGCTGGGCGGCGACCCGCTCGCGATCGAAGGCATGTGCGTGGCGCTCGCGGACGAGCATTCCGTGCGCCTTGTTATGTTCGCCGGGAAGGCCAAGATCGCCGATATCACGGACAGCGCGAACGCCCTGCCGGATGCCGGTTGGCAGGCGGACCTGATGCTGACCAGCTCGGAGATCCACGCCTCGATCGTGACCGTCATGCACTTCGAGATTCGCGACCTTCAGCGCTGAGCACTTGCAGTCGCTCGGAGCATGAATTGGCAGTTCTATACAATCCGGCGATACACAAGTGCCTCTAAAGCCCAGCGATGATTGGAGCGGCAAACGGGTTGTCGTCACGGGGGCGGGGGGCTTCATCGGGAGTCACCTGACCGAACGTTTGGTGAACCTCGGCGCGTCAACGACAGCCTTCCTGCGATACAACTCCCGATCCGATGTCGGCCTCATCGACGAATGCCCTGCGGAGGTCCGCAGCGAGATCCATGTTGCATGGGGGGACCTGGGCGACCCCGATAGCGTCCGGCTAGCCTTGCGAAAGGCTGACGTCGTGTTCCACCTAGGCGCCCTGGTCGGCATTCCGTATTCGTATGAGGCACCGAGGCAGTACGTGGATGCCAACGTCCTCGGCACGCTCAACGTGCTCGAGGCAGCACGCGCTGGCGACGTCGGCAGGGTCGTTCATACCTCCACGAGCGAGGTGTACGGCACGCCGCTCTACACCCCAATCGACGAGAAGCACCCGCTGCAGGGCCAGTCGCCGTATTCAGCTTCCAAGATCGGCGCCGACAAGCTTGCTGAAAGCTTCTGGCGCACTTACAAGCTGCCCATTGCCACGCTCAGGCCCTTCAACACCTTCGGCCCCCGGCAGTCGGCGCGCGCGATTTTGCCGACCATCATTCGCCAGGCCTTGAAGGGTTCGGAGATCCGGCTAGGAAGTCTCACTCCGATCCGGGACATGAACTTCGTGGGCGATACGGTCGATGGCTTCATTCGGATCGCCTCTTCCGACGCCGCCCTTGGCCGCGTGGTCAACATTGGATCGGGCCGTGGCCTCACCGTGGGCGAGATGGTGGAGAGCGTGTCGAAGGCGCTGGAAAAAACGATCGCAGTGGTGGGCGACCCGGACCGCGTGCGGCCTCCGAACAGTGAGGTGGAGGCGCTGATCGCCGATGCAACGCTGGCGCATCAGCTGTTCGAATGGAGCTCCGTCACCCCTTTCGAAGAGGGCCTCAAGCGCACCATCGAATGGTTCTCA
>DASXNH010000142.1:0-21814 GCA_036495195.1 Candidatus Dormiibacterota bacterium | reverse complement strand
CGCGCCGATGACCGCAACCCTGGACAAAGCGGGGCGATTATCTCAATACCGAACCCAGGCGTCGTCCAAAGGCCGGATCCGTTCCCGCCGTCACCATGCCCCGTCCAAGCGCCTCCAGGCATGTGCGACACGGTGGGGGTCCCGCGTGGGAGGCCCGCCTCACCCGCGCCTTCTCAGTAAGGCTTCATACGCGCCGATCGTCTGACGGGCGGTCTTGCGCCAGGAGAAAGCTCGGGCCCGCTCGAGACCCGCCTTCCGCGCCCGATCCGGGTTCGCGCAGAGGGCAGCCGCGGCGCTGCCCAGGGCCTCTGCGTCCCCGTCGTCGACCAGCTCGCCGGCGGCATCCACCACCTCGGGCAGGCTGGAATTGCGGTACGCAGCGACAGGGCAGCCGCACGCCATCGCTTCGAGGCAGGGCAACCCGAAACCCTCATACCGGCTGGGGAACACCAGGCACCCCGCGGCCGTGTACAGGTCAGCCAGCTCCAGCTTGTCCAGGCGGCCGACGACGGTTGCGCCCGGCATCGTCGGGGGCGCCTGGCGGCCGGGATCCCCGGCGAGCACCAGCTGCAGGCCGGGGCGCGACGCTTTCGCCACCGACCAGGCACGAAGCAAACCAGCGGGGTCTTTTCTGGCGTCGAGCGCGCCGACAAACAGCAGATAACCCGGCTCGATGCCCCACCGCCCGCTGACCCGGCCGGCAGCGCCGGGCCGGGACTCGAAGACCGGATCGGCGGCCTCGTACACGACGGCGACTCGCTTGGGATCGACCGCCGCGAAACGCTCGGCATCGGCGGCGGTTGCCTTCGACACCGCAAGGACCGTATCCGCCCGCTTTAGCAGACGCTTGCCGAGCCAGAACCGAAACCTCTCTCCACGCATCCGCGGGCCCCCCCACGCCCAGGGGATGAGGTCGTGCAGCGTGACCACCAGGCTGCAAGGCGATCGGCCGGGGAGCCGCATGTCGATCGCGTGATAGACCTCGGGTTGGATGCGCTGGAGATCGGCTCCCAGCGCCACCGCCTCCTCGTAAGCGGACAGCTGGCCGTGATAACGGCGCCGGGACCCGGCCAGCCCGTAGGCGCCAGAGGGCAGGGCGGGCTCAGGCAGGTCTGCGTCGAGCAACAGCGTCAGCCTCGAATCAAACCCCTCGGCGATCAGCCCTGCGAGGAGCCCGGCTGCGTAAGTTCCCACACCGCGGTCCGCGCTCGGACCCTGGAGCGGCCTCACATCGAGGAGCACCGCCGGCCCCGCCTTGCTCTGGGTCGACAGCCTCACCGGGGGGAAACTTTCTCCGCTGATGCGGCCGGCCCGGTGAACCCGGATCCCGGCGCACCCCCTGGGTGTTTGCTCAAGGCGGGGATGGGGCCACCAACGAGCCATCATAATTTGGCGGCCATGGACCACCTTGATGTCGTCGTCGTCGGCGGTTGCGGCCACGTCGGCCTTCCCCTGGCGCTCTCGCTGGCAGACAGCGGTTACCGAGTTGGCATCGACGACATCGACGCGGCCAAGATCGAGCAGGTTCGATCGGGCAAGGTCCCGTTCCTGGAGAACGGTGCCGAAGAGCTTCTACGCAAGCTGCTGCCCAGCGGCCGGCTCGTGCTGGCGGCCGACCCGGGGCTGCTCTCACGGACCGACACCGTAATCCTCGTCATCGGCACGCCGATCGACGAATTCATGAATCCATCGGTGCGCGTGTTCGACAAGGTACTCGACGACCTGATGCCTCACCTCAAAGACGGCAGCCTCGTGGTGCTGCGTTCGACGGTTTTTCCAGGCACGACCGAGACGGTGGAGAGGCGTCTGCACGCCGCGGGCCTCGACGTCGAGGTGGTGTTCTGCCCGGAGCGGATCGCGGAAGGGCACGCGCTTGAAGAGATGCGCAGCCTGCCCCAGCTGGTCGGCGCCGCGACCGACCGTGGATTCGAAAAGGCGAGCCGGCTGTTCGAACCCATGGGCGTGACCCTGGTGCGGACCACACCACTCGAGGCAGAGCTGGCGAAGCTGCTCACCAATACCTGGCGCTACATGAAGTTCGCGATCGCCAACCAGTTCTTTCAGATCGCGCACCGCTCAGGTGTCGACTACAACAACGTGCTCGACGCGATAAGGCGGGATTACCCACGCGCGGCCGACCTCCCGGGACCGGGTTTCGCTGCCGGACCATGTCTCTTGAAGGACACGATGCAGCTGTCCGCATTCACTCCCGACCACTTCCCCATGGGTCAGGCGGCGATGCAGATCAACGAGGGGTTGCCGAACTACATAGTGGACACGCTCAACTCGCGCCATCCCCTCGCGGGCCGAACCGTCGGCATCCTGGGCATGGCGTTCAAGGGCGAGTCGGACGACCCGCGCGCGTCGCTGAGCTACAAGCTCCGCAAGCTCGCCGCGTTCAAAGGCGCGCAGGTCCTGTGCACCGATCCCTTCATCGACGACCCATCGTTCGTGCCGGTGGAAAAGGTGCTTGCCGACTCGGACGTTCTCATCGTGGCGGCTCCGCACAAGGCGTACAAGAAGCTCCAGCTCAAAGGACGCGACGTCATAGATATTTGGGGGATCACGGGTCCAATACGGTTATGAAGGCGCTCGTCACCGGATCTGCGGGTTTCATTGGCGGCTACCTCGTCGGTGAGCTCCTCGAGGCCGGCTACGACGTGGTCGGCGTCGACAACTACAGCAAGTACGGCCCCGTCAAACGCTCCTACGACACCAACCCGCACTACCAGCTGGTCGAGGGCGACGCGAAGAACATCGAACTGCTGACCGAGCACGCGATGGGCTGCGACCACCTGGTCGCGGGCGCGGCCATGATCGGCGGCATCTCCTATTTTCACGAGTTCGCCTACGACCTTCTGGCGGAGAACGAGAGGATCAGCGCGGCCACATTCGACGCGGCGATCAGCGCGAGGCGCGCGGGCAGGCTGCGCAAGATCACTGTGATCTCGAGCAGCATGGTTTACGAATCGGCTGATATTTTTCCGAGCCCCGAAGGCGCCGAGCTGACGAGCCCTCCTCCCCAATCGACGTACGGCTTTCAAAAGCTGGCGACAGAGTATTTCGCTCGCGGTGCTCTCGAGCAGTACCAGCTTCCGTACACGATCGTGAGGCCGTTCAACTGCGTCGGCGTCGGCGAACGACGAGCCCTGCGCGACCGCGAGGTCATGAGCGGCAACGTGAAGCTCGCGATGAGCCATGTCGTCCCCGACCTGTGCCAGAAGGTGATCAAGGGCCAACATCCGCTCCACATACTTGGCGACGGCAGCCAGGTTCGGCACTACACCTACGGGGGCGACCTCGCGCGCGGAATCCGCCTCGCCATGGAGTCCGAGGCGGCCGTCAACGAATCCTTCAACCTCTCGACCGCCAAGTCGACGACCGTCCGCGAGCTCGCAGAGCAGATCTGGCTGAAGGTGCACGGTCCTCAGAAGGCGCTGAAGCTGGTCTCGGACCCGCCTTACGAGCACGACGTGCAGCGGCGTGTGCCCGACGTCAGGAAGGCGCGGGAGTTGCTCGGGTTCGAGGCAACCACATCCCTCGACCAGATGCTCGACGAGGTCATCCCCTGGGTGCGGGACGAGATCGCGGCAGGTCGAATCTGAACGCCGGCGCCGGAACGCCGGCCCTGAGCATCGTCGTCCCTGTGTACAACGAGGGCGAGAACGTGGTGCCGACTCTTCGAGCCATCGTCGGGCGGTCGCAAACCCGACCACTCGAGGTCCTTGTCGTGTACGACTTCGACGAGGACAGCACAGTGCCGGTCGTCAAGCGCCTGCAAGCTGAGATCCCGGAGCTCCTTCCCCACCGCAACACGATCGGGCGCGGCGTCCTGAATGCGATCAAATCTGGGCTTGGCGCGGCGCGCGCGCCGTATGTCCTGGTCACGATGGGCGACGGTTCCGACGACGCTGGCGATATCGATTCGATGTACGAGCTGGCCCGAGGAGGAGCCGACGTGGTGGCGGGGTCACGCTACATGCGCGGAGGCCGGCAGCTGGGAGGACCATGGCTCAAGCGAACGATGTCGCGCACGGCCGGCCTCTCGCTGCACTGGCTCGCGGGCATCCCAGTCCACGACGCCACCAGCAACTTCAGGATGTATTCGAAACGCCTGCTGCAAAAGGTGACCATCGAATCCACCGGCGGCTTCGAACTGGGCATCGAGCTCACAGTGAAGGCCCACCTTCTGGGGATGCGCGTCGCCGAGGTGCCGACCACATGGCGCGACCGAACGGCGGGGCAGAGCCGATTTCAGCTCTGGCAGTGGCTGCCGCGCTACATGAGGTGGTATTGGCGCGGAATCGCAGGACGTTTTGGCGCGATTAAGTAGGATGGAGCCGTTGAGGCGCCTGCTCTGTCCATCCGCTCTCGCCGCGATCCTGCTTCTGCACTCAGCGATCGCGTTCGCCGCGCCGACTCCATCGCCCGGTCTCGATGGGATCCTGATCAAGCCGCCCGGCACGACATACAAAGAGGAGCCGAAGGCTGCGCCAGGCATTGTCGAGGGCCCATTCGACGCGGCCAAGTTCGCCGAGGTTATCGCATCTCCTGACGCCGCCCAGGCCCTGGCTGCCAACGGTTTCGTGGCGGGTTATGGTCGCACCTGGACCACCGCGGGGACCGCACACGTCCTTACCGAGGCGGTCATCGCGTTCACGGGGGCCAAGGGGGCCATAGCATGGCTGCGGCACGAGGAGGCTGCGGACAAGGCGGACCCGAGCTTCGTGCAGGCGTTGACGGTCACCGGCATCGACACGTATTACGGCGCTCGACTGATCGACAAGGTCCACAAGATCTATGGCGACGCTTTCGTCTTCGCCAAGGGCAACGACGTGGTCCTCGTGACCTACGTGTCCAGCAAGAACGATCTCGCGACGGTCGCCGCAGTGCAGGCCAAGAAGCAGTTCGACGCCACGCCGCCGTATACCATCCCGCCAGCCCAGTGGCCAGAGAACAAGGTGGTCGCAAGCTCGCCGTTTGCCGGCCTCAAAAACATCGGCCTCATCATTGGCGCCCTCATCCTTCTCGGTCTCGTCGCGGCAGGTGGTGTGTTCTTTTGGACTCGCCGCCGGCCGGCGCTCCAGGCAATTCCAGCCCAGGACCCTCCCGGGTTTGTATCCGGCACCTCGATCTCCGCCTCGGTTCCCCTCGCGACTCCGCCCGCGGTCGCCGTTCCCATGGCGATGGGAGGGCCTGCCGCGGCTCCGCCTCCAGTTCATGAAGGCCCGTTCGTGATGTCCGAAGACCGGCTTTCCTGGTGGGATGGCGCTGCGTGGAGAGACGCGGAGCACGAGGTCCCGCCCGCCGCCCAGCGCTCGGAAGATTCACAGTTCTGGTGGGACGGCGAAGCATGGCGCCCGATGCCGTCGAGCCCCTTCTCGGGTTAGCCAGCCACCAGCGCCGCAGGGTTGGCCGGGTCCACGCGCGGAGCGCCTGGCGATGTATTCGACAACGCGCATCCTAAACGCCGCTTTGCGCGCACATGAAACCACCGGGGGTTTCCTCTCACGTTTTCGGTCTGTAGTTCTTTTTGTAGTACTCCCAGTACTCGCCCGACTTCAGGGGTCGCCACCATTCCTGGTGCTCTCGGTACCAGTCGGCCGTCTTGAGCAGGCCTTCGCGCAAATCCATGACGGGCTCCCAACCCAGCTCGGTGATCCGCGTCACGTCGACGGCGTAGCGGTAGTCGTGGCCGGGACGGTCATTCACGTATTCGATGAGGCTCCGCGGCTTGCCCAGGATGTCGAGGACAGCGTCGGCGACCTGCTTTCCGCTCGTCTCGTGGCCGGTGCCGATGTTGTAGACGCCACTCGAAAGAGGCGCCTGGTGGAGGACCAGGTCAATGGCCCGGCAGTGGTCTTCGACATAGACGTAGTCACGAACCGCCGCGCCCTCACCGTAAAGGGGCAATGCAAGATCGTCGATGGCATTGGTGACCAGGACGGGGATCAGCTTCTCCGGATATTGGAATGGCCCGTAGGTGTTTGAACCCCTCGTCACCAGCAGAGGAAGGCCGAAGCTCGCCGCGTACGCGTGCGCGATGTGCTCGCCGCCCGCCTTCGAGGCCGAGTAGGGGCTGCGCGGCCGGAACGGATCGCCCTCCTTCGACCGGCCATCCATCACCTCGCCGTAAACCTCATCCGTGCTGACCTGCAGGAACACCTCGTGGCGATATTCGCGCGCGGCATCGCAGAGGACCGCTGTCCCGCGGACGTCAGTCTCGATGAAGGCGAACGGGTCCATGAGTGAACGATCGACATGCGTCTCGGCGGCGAAGTTCACTATGCCGTCAACCTCTTTCGCCAGCTTCTTGACGAGCCGGTCGTCGCAGATGTCTCCCTGAACGAAGCGGTAGCCGAGCTGTCCTTCGAACTCTGCGAGGTTGGCGAGATTTCCCGCATACGTGAGCTTGTCCAGAACCGTGATCTCGACGTCGGGCCTCGTTGAGCGCAGAAGGCGCACGAAGTTCGAGCCGATGAATCCGGCGGCCCCCGAGATCAGGAGGCGCCTCGGCGAGCGAACGCTCATTTGATGGCGGGGCCTGCCGTCCAGTCGTAGCCGATCGAGGCGTCGTCGTGCGGAATCCGTCCCTCGTCGGCGGGGTCGTAGACGCTGGACGTGACATAGAGCAGGTGGCTCCGCTCCAGCGCGCGGCAGCCATGGGCCACACCAGGTGGGATTTTCAGGCAGGTCGGATGCAGGTCACCCATCAGCAGCTCCATCAGCCGGCCCCTGGTCGGCGATTCCTGGCGCGTGTCGTAAAGCGCGACCTTGAGGGCTCCGATCACGTACCACCAGTCGGTCTGCTTCTGATGTACGTGCCACGCCTTGGTGGAGCCCTGATACATCAGCGAATGGCTCCATTGGCCGAAGTGATCGAAGAATTGATCCGACTCGCGAATCACCTCGCGAAAGAATCCGCGCTCATCGGCGTGGGTGACGAGCTCCTTGACAACGACTCCGTCGATCAGCGATTCCAAATCATTTCTCCCGGTTGACCCCGTTGGCTCGCACAAAGTCCTGCACCTGGTAGTACGCCTGCATGGACTCACCGGCGTCGCCCCAGAAGCCCTCGACTATGTCGTATTCGATCAGGCCGTGGTCGAGATACCAGTTGTTCACGTCGGTGATCTCGAGCTCACCACGACCCGAAGGTTTCAGCTCGGAAAGGACGCGCCATACGGTCTCGTCATAGAAGTAGACGCCGGTCACCGCAAACTCGCTTGGAGGGTCATCCGGTTTCTCGACTATGCGCTGGATGCGACGCTCGCCGTTCAGATGAGCGACCCCAAGGTGCCGTAGGTGCTGTCTGTCCGCCTCGTGAGTCAGGACGACGCGCGCTCCGTGCGATTGCCTCGTGAAAGCGTCGACACAGGCTCGAAGCGACCACTCGAAGATGTTGTCACCGAGCATGACCATCACGCGATCGCCATCGATGAATCGCTCAGCGAGGCTCAGAGCCTCAGCGATGCCTCCCGGTTTTTCCTGGTACGCATAGAAGAGCCTGTCGATGCCGAACTCGTTGCCGTTGCCAAGCAGGCGAAGGAACTCGCCTGCGTGCGTACCCCCGGTGACGAGCATCATCTCCGAGACCCCCGCTCGCACCATGGCTTCGATCGCGTAGCTGATCATCGGCCGGTCGTAGAGGGGCAGCAGATGCTTGTTGGTGATCAGCGTCAGGGGATGGAGCCGGCTGCCGGTTCCGCCCGCGAGGATTACGCCCTTCACTGCCTTGGGGATTCTACTGGTGGTTCTCGATGGAGAACGGGCGACTCTATGCTTGGCTCGATGGTTGGACCGCAGAGCGGCTCGCCACCGCCCCCGCCCCTGGCCCGCTTCTCAGCTGATGGCTTCTGGTGGTGGGACGGGTCTGAGTGGAAGCCGGCATTGTCCCCCGACGGACTCTGGAGATGGATCGGCACCGCGTGGGTGCCGGCCAGGCCCGCGGCGACAGGGGCCGGCGGATCGGCTGCCGGCCTCACGATTGGGCTCATTGCCGCTTTCGTCGGGGTGCTCGTGCTCGTGTCGATCGTGGTCGTGGTCATCCTGCTGACGATGAGCAACCAGCTCTCGAACATTCTCTCCAACGTGACTGGCGCGATCACCACTCCCTAGGGTCCCAGGCGCCACAAGGAGCGCACTAAACGGAAGTAAGCCACAAGTTGTTGTGGCAGACTGGCCGGGACACCCAGATGCCCCGACCTGAGAATTGGCCGCGAACCATCCTCCACGTAGACCTCGACGCCTTCTACACCTCGGTCCACCAGAGAGACGACGTCAAGCTCCGCGGGGTGCCGGTGGCGGTGGCGGGACGCTCGCGCCGGGCGGTCGTCATGGGCGCCTCGTACGAGGCTCGCGCGTTCGGGGTGCGCTCGGCGATGCCGCTCCACCAGGCGCTTCAGCTGTGCCCTCAGCTCATGGTGGTCAATCCCGACGGCGCCCGCTATCGCGAGGCGAGCCGGCTTGTCCACCAGATCTTCCGCCGGTTCACCTCGCCAGAGCTGGTCGAAGGCGTCGCCCTGGACGAGGCCTATCTCGACGTGACAGCGAGAACCCGCCACGGCACCTCGACCGCTGACGAGGTCGCGCGCCGGATCAAGTTCCAGATCCATACTGAGGTCGGCCTGAGCGCATCGGTCGGCGCGGCGACCTCAAAGCTGGTGGCCAAGGTTGCGAGCGGCACCCGGAAGCCGGACGGCCTGGTGCTCGTGGCCCCGGGCACGGAGGCCGATTTTCTCGCCCCCCTCCCCATCGGCGTCATCCCTGGGCTGGGTCCCAAAACGGAGGAGCGGCTACACGCCATGGGCGTGCGGACCGTCGGCGAGCTCGCCACCTTTGAGACTCAGCGCCTCGTGCAGTCGCTGGGAGTCGGCGGCGCCGTGCTGCAGAGGCTCGCGCAGGGACGTGACCGCGCACCGGTTGACGGCAGCAAGCCCGCGAAGACGATTTCGGCCGAGATCACCTTCGAGCGCGATGTCAGCGATGGCGCCGAGCTGGAGAAGGCATTGCGCGAGCTCACCGATCGGGTCGTCGAGCGGCTCAAGGCAGAGGGTGTCCGCGCGCGGACGATCTACGTAAAGCTCAAGCTGCCGGACTTCCGCCTGGTGAGCCGTCAGGTGAGCCGGACGAGCCCGACCGACGACGCCGAGACGATCTTTCGCGCCGCACGGTCTGCGCTGGAGAAGTCGCACGTCGAGTCGCGGGCGGTGCGCCTGATTGGGGTTGGGTTGTCGGGCCTCGAGCACCCGGAGCCCGACCTGCAGATGGCCCTGTTCGATTAGCCGCCGTCCGGTCGACCACGGGGCGCGGCAGCACCGCCAGGATCTCGCCGACCGTCGTCCAGCCAAACGTCTCGCGGGCTCGCGCGACCAGCGCTCGAAAAACCATGGCGGTGGCTCGCGCGTCGTCGAGGGCGGCATGGGCCGGAGTCACGTCCAGGCGAAGCTCCTCCACCAGCCTTGCCAGCCCCGGCGTCTGGCCCTTCGGCAGGTCCAGAACGAGCCGCGCGAGTGCCGACGTGTCGATGATGGGGTGCGTCAGAGGGCTCTCCAAACCTCGTCCAACGAGCCAGGTGTCGAATGCGTCGTGGCTGTGCTCGACCAGAACGGCACCCTGAGCAAAGCGAAGGAAGGCCCGGCGCGCGTCACGAAACTCGGGCGCCCCGATCAACATCGACCTATCGATGTGGTGGCGCTTCTTCGCGTAGGGGTTGATCGGAGCGCGGCAATCGACAAGCGTGTCGAAAAACGACAGTGGGCCGGACAGCTTGAACCGCTCCGCTCCGAGCTCGAGCACAAGAAAAGGTGCGTTGCCTGTCGTTTCGACATCGATGGCGACGAACTGCGCTTCGTCCAGCATGGTCTGCGGGCCGAAGTCAGGCGCATCGACTGCGATCTCTTCCCAAGGCACCGGTTCCGTGGCGCCGCGAGGCTTGAGGAAGACAGGCTTCACGACTGCCGCCTGAGGGCGGAACGCACAAAGTCGATCTCCTCGCGTGTGAGCGCCCTCACCAACATGGCGGCGGCCGCGTACACCGCAACGCCGAGCAGGACGACCAGCAGGACCGCATCGCCAGTGACGTTGCGAAGCGGAAACAGCACCACGCCCATCACGAGGCCGGCAAGGATTGGCCGCCATGAGGCAGCCGGCAGATGCAGCTTGCCAAGATGCTTAGCAGTCAACCACCAACCCACCCCGACCAGCACCATCTCGGTCACGACTGTCGTCCAGGCGGCGGCGATATAGCCAAACGGCGGGATCAAGATGAGGTTGAGCAGAACGTTGACCACGAGGCTGATGCCGGCAGCCTTCGCGTAAGACGCCTGCTTGTCCAGAACGGTAAGAGCGCCGATGAAGGCGTTGTTGACGAAAGCGAAGACGTATGCGAGGGCCAGGATCTGCAGGGCCGGGACCGACTCTTTGTAAAAGCTCGACCACAGGCCCGCCAGCGGGTATGCGAGCACAACCACGCCGATGGAGAGCGGCCACCCGATCAACAGGAGGGCTTTGAAGAACAGGGCGACGGCGGTGCGCAAGCGCTCGATTGATGCTCTCTGATAAACCGCCAGGGCAGGCAGAACGACCCCCAGCATGCTGATCGGGACGAATAACAGTGCTTCGAATGGCTTGTACGCGAATGAGTACCAGCCGACCTCCGCGCTCGTCCGAAAGAGCTTGAGGATTGGAACGTCGATCTTCCAATACAGCGTGGTGAGCACAAAGGTGACCGCGAAAGGCAGGCCCATCCAGAACCATTGTTTGAGGAGCTGGGTTTCGAAGCGCCAGCGGAAGCGGGCGATCTTCAACACGCGCAGCAACACGGCGAAGAAGATGCAGTCGAAGGCGTACATCGCCACGTAGGCCCATAAGAAATAAGCGATCCCCTGGTGGGTGAAGACCCCGACCAGCGTGAGCACGAGCAGCAGCAGACTCTCGAGGATGATCGCGATCGCCTCGAAGCCGAGACGCTGCAGCGCGTAAAGCGTGTAGCGCAACAGGTTTGCGTACGAGGTCACGACCATCAGCACGTAGCCGGGGATCAGCAGGTTGCTCAGACCGAGGAAATAGAGCGCTATCGCGAGTACCGGGAGCGCTATGAGCGCGAGGATCAAGCGCGCGCTCAGAAGGTTCTGGAGGTAGCGCTCGATCTCCGCAGGCTGCCTCGCGCCCTCGCGCTGATAGAGGACGTTGAACCCCAGATCCACGAATACGGGGGCCACCAGGGCGGTGACGGTCACGACGGTGTTGAAGTCGCCAAAGCGAGAGGGAAGCAGGTAGCCTGCAGTGGCGAACACGGTGATCAGCGCGATGAGTCGCGAAACCACGCGGGCGCCGAGGATCAGAGCCGTGTTGCGGAGCGCCCGCGAACCAAGCCCGATGGTGGTGGCCTGAGAGGCAGGTGGCGAGGCGTCGTGCTCTGGCAACTGGCTGCATGGTACCGCTAGAGTTCGGGGTCACATGACGGATCGAATGAGGATCTTGAGCGGCATGCGGCCCACCGGGCGGTTCCACCTGGGCAACTACCTGGGCGCCGCGAAGAACTGGGTCGACCTGCAAAACCAGTACGAGTGTTTCTACTTTGTCGCCGACTACCACGCGCTGACGACGGAGCCGGATGGCCATACGGTCGAGAGCAAGATCTACGACCTCACGGCCGACCTCATCGCCGTCGGGCTCGACCCCCAACGCAGCGTCATCTACCAGCAATCCAGAGTTCCTGAGGTCGCGGAGCTCACGCTGCTGCTATCGATGGTCACGCCGCTGAGCTGGGTCTTGCGGACGCCGACCTTCAAAGAGATGGTCAAGAAGCACCCGGACAACGTGAACCTCGGCCTGCTCTCCTATCCGGTGCTCCAAGGTGCTGACATCGTCATCGTCAAAGGCGAAGGAGTTCCGGTTGGCAAGGACCAGCTACCGCACCTCGAGCTCATCCGCGAGGTGGTGCGAAAGTTCAACCGCACGTATGCGCCTGTCTTTCCGGAGCCGCGAGCGCTGCTCACCGAGTCCCCATTGATTCGCGGCACGGATGGCAAGCAGCGGATGTCGAAGACGGTAGGCAACATCGTCGGTGTCACAGAGGACCCGGCGGTGATCCGCAAGCAGGTGCAGGGTATGGTCACCGACGTCAAGCGCACCTACATGACGCAGCCGGGGCATCCGCGGACGTGCAACGTGTGCGCGTTCTATAAATTCTTCTTCGACGACTGGCCGCACTACTGGGACCTATGCCGGAAGGCTCAGATCGGCTGCGGCGAGAAGAAAAAGATCCTCGCCGAGCGGATGATCGAGGCCTTCAAGCCGTTTCGGGAGAAGCGCGCCGGCCTGACGCCGGAGATCGTCGCCGCCATCCTCGACGAGGGAAGCGAAAAAGCCCGCGATGTTGCCAGGGCGACGATCGTGGAGGTGCGCCAGGCGGTCGGCCTACCCCCACTCGCCTGAGCGGCCAACTCGGGCGGCTCAACCGAAATGCCGGGCGGTGCTGCGGTGCCCGAGGCACCATTCGGGTTCATCCCGCCAGGCCCCCGATCTCTGCGTCGACGCCCTGACCTCGGGCGCCGATCCGGCGACTCTCGGCCGATCCGCCGGAGTCGGGCGCCGAGGTAACCCGGCCCGTTAGAATTCGGGCCGGATGGCAGATTCGCCGGCGCAGCCGCGATTTACCCGCCGAACTTTCCTCGGCTGGTGGATGGCCAGTCTCATGACCGCCACCGTTGTCACCGGCTTGGCCCCCATCCTGGTCTTCCTCTGGCCCGCGCCACCGAAGGGCCAGAAGAAGACTGCGTTGACGGTCTCGATCGGCAAGCCTCTGAACCAGCTGGCTGACGGGGATGCGATCAAGTTCGATGCTCCGACGAGCCCGAATGCTGCATTCGTCATGGCCGACGGCGGCGGCGACAACGCCGCGGGCGAGCTCGCTTTCGGCGGCTTCGTCGTCAAGAACCAGGGCAAGGTTGATGTGTTCGCGATCAACTGCTCGCATCTCGGCTGCTCAGTCGCCCTGAACGCGGACGCCAAGACGTTCGACTGTCCATGTCACGGGTCGAGGTTTCACCTCGATGGCACCGTGCTTCACGGACCGGCGGCCTACCCGCTCTCGCACCTCAAGTGGACGCAGGCACCGGACCCGACCGCTATCACCGTCGATGGAATCATCCTGGGCTTTTGATGTCCAACCCCGAAGTTTCGACCGAAATGCCAGGGCCAGCGCTGCGCGGTGGCCGAGACACCCTGCGGGTTAGTCCCGCGGGGCGACCGATCTCCGGAGCCGGAGCTTAATGGCAATCCCACACCCCCGCGAGGTCCAGCTGGCCGTGGTGAAATGGCTCGACGAGCGCTATCCATTCACCAAGTCAGTTGACGAAGCTCTCTATCAAAGGGTTCCGAACTTCGCGAACGCGTTCTATTACTGCTTCGGCGGGATGGTGTTCATCCTCATCGTTCTGCAGCTGCTTACAGGCATCCTGCTCGCGCTCTACTACGTCCCGGACGCCGGCGTGATTGGAAATTCGCCTGCTTATACGAGCGTCAACTTCATCCAGAACAGCGTCTATCTCGGCTGGCTCATTCGCGGCGTCCACTTCTGGGGCGCCAACATCCTGATCATCATGGTGCTGCTCCACATGGCCCGGGTCTACTGGACCGGATCGTATCGAGCCCCCCGCGAGCTGAACTGGATGGTGGGCATCGTCATGCTCCTGATCATCCTGCTGTTCTCGCTCAGCGGTTACCTCCTCCCCTGGGACAACAAGGCGTACTTCGCCACCGAGGTGACGATCAAGATCGCAGGCTCCGCGCCACCCGCGCAGCTCGGAGCATTCATCCGCGAGATCATGCAGGGCGGAGCCGTTGTGGGTCCGCCGACCCTCCAGCGGTTCTTCACGGTTCACGTTTTCCTGCTGCCGGCGCTGATCACGCTCCTGATGTACGTCCACTTCCGTTTTATCCGCCAGCACGGTATCTCGGAGCCGATGTAGATGAACGACGAGAGCATGGGCAGGGAAGGACCTGGCGCGGCCACCGCAGCGACGGCGATTCCGATCATCGAGGTCGAGTCGCACGGCGGCCACGTCCTCGAGCCTGAATGGAAGCGGCTGCCGGTCGGGCCTGACCACATCCTCTATCCGGTCCTGGTCGGGCTTGCCCTTTTCCCCATCCTCATGGGCGGCGCCGGCCATCATCTCGCCGACGACATGCCGGATGAGGACACTCACCCATTCTTCCCCGACCATTTCTGGCCGTATCCGATCATCGCCGTGGTGATGCTGATAGCGGTGGGCCTGCTCGCGGGCTTCGTGCAGAAGAACCTTCAGCTCGAGGCGCCGGCCGATCCACGGGCGGTCACCATTCCTCGGCCCGACTGGTACTTCCTGTTCCTGTTCCAGTTCCTCAAGCTCGGACCTGAGCTGATCATGTCCCTGGTCATCCCTCCGATCGTCGTCGGCATCCTGCTTCTGTGGCCGTTCATCGACGCAATCGGCGGCCCCAAGGCGGCCAAAAGATTGGGGTGGAAGAGCTGGCCGGTCCCCGGCCGCAACGTCTACACCGGCACCGGCTACGTGATCTTCCTGAGCATCATCGCGCTGCTCACGCTGTGGGCCCTGGCCGGCCCGCAGTTCTGCCTGCCGTGGTTCACCGGCCCCGTTTGCGGAGCGTAGGCGGGTAGGCGCGCTGACCACCTAAACCTACCCGGAGGTTCCCAGGAGACACGTCCTAGGCCTTCTCCGTCACCTTGTACTCGAGGTGAGCGCCCAACAGCAGTCTCGTGTGCGCCTCCAGCGCTGGGACCACGCTCATGACGAGGCCGATCACCGGGTACGCGAGGTACTGCACGTGGACCCCCACCTTCTTCCAAAGCGGCCACCCCTTCGGCTTGGGCGGCAGGATCAGGTACTCGAAGTACATGAAGAAGATCACCATCGAGAGGGTGGTGGACAGCAGGACGCTCGACGCGGACCACAACGTCTGGCCGACATCCGTCAGCGAGAAGTCGGTGCTCACCCAAAGGGGAACGGAGGCACCGAACATCAGCAGCAATGGCAGGAACACCCAGTTGAGGTGATTGGCAAAGAGGTTGTAGAAGCGGCGGAAGCGCAGCCAGCGCGAGATCTCGCGGTGCTTGAAAAGCCGGATCAGGACATAGGGCACGTCGGTGACTCCCCAGGCCCATCGCTTGATCTGGTTGTACTGGCTCATATGGGTCGACGCGTAGTCACGTGAGTTCGGCGAGTCTCCGTAGATCGGCAGGTAGACGGACTTGACGTGGAACCGCGCCCCAAACGCAAAGAACGCCTTCCAGTAAAACCGCGAATCTTCGGGGATGACGTCCTTATCCCAGTAGCCGATCCTGTGGACGAACTCGAGGCTGCACGTGTAGCTGCTGAACGCAATCAGGCGGTGAGGTCGCGAGTGAAGGAACATCTGCCATTGCGACGTGATCGCCGACATCACACGCACCGCCATTGGCACCTCCCAGATGTTGTTGTGAAACAGAGGGACAGGCTGCCAGATCGCGTAGTCCCGCAGCGGCTCGCGGGCATGGTGAAAGCTGACCCACGCGAAATATTCCGGATGGACGCGATAGTCCGAGTCCAGGTCGGTGATCAGCACCTTGCTGAGGTCGACACCCTGCTCGGTCAGGACACGCACCATCCAGCGGCCGCCCCAATTCATCGCCGCCGACTTTCCGATGACGATCCCCGGCTCGAGCGGATCCTTGATGTGAAAGAACCCACCGAGCTGACCCGCGAACTTTTCCTTGAGCCGAGCGACGTTCTCCCACCCTGGGAGGTCGGTCTCGCGCGTGATGATCCCGACCATTTTCAAGCTCGATGGATAGTTGGAGTCTGCGATCGCCTGAACGGTCCGTTCGAGCACGTGGTATGGCTCCGTGTAGGTCGGGATGATGCAGAGGTGGGTGTACTGCAGAGGGTCGTGACCGCCCCGCGTCCCCTCCTCCACGCAGAGGGCGAGCCAATCCTTCTTCATGTCCAGCCGCATGCGGTGCATCGTGCTGTAGATTCCGCCGACGACAGTCACCGCTCGAAACAGCCAATAGACGTCGTAGACGAGTACCACTCCGGCCACGATCAGCGCGCCAGTCGAGTGGAAGATGATCGAGATCCAGGCAGGAGCGAGCAGAAGGATCCAGGTGGTGAGGCCGGGCGCCGCCTCGAAGAGGCGATCGCCGAACTGCCGCAGCGCCAGGCCGAATGGAGAAGGTGATCCGGCGGCTTGAGCGGTCGACACCGACCGATTATGCGGGGGGCGAAGTCGCCAGCGCTTCGAGGACCGCGGTCTCCTGCGCCAGCCCGACACCAGCCGCGACCTCGGCTGTGAAAAGGTCGTCTCCGAGCGCAGCCTTGGCGGCGGCGAGCGTCTTCTCCCGATCGTCAACATAATCGGGGTCGATCGCGCCGCCAGACTTTTCGAAGGCCGCCGCTGAGGCTCCGGCGAGGCGAGCGGCTCGGCTCCAATCACCCCGTTCGCGCGCAAGGTGCGCCATGCCAAGTAGGCAATAGGCGACGAGCCGGTGGCTCTTCAGACGGACCGCCAGCTCGAGCGCCTCGCGCAAGCGGCTTTCGGCAGTGGCCATGTCTCCGGTGAGGCGCGCCAGGTTGCCAAGGTTGTGCAGCTCGAGCGCCACCCCGCGATCATCGCCGAGGGCACGATGTGCTTCCAGGCTCTGGTGGTACAGAGGTAGTGCCTCGACATACAGGCCCTGGCGCCGCAGCGCTTCGACGACATGGTGCAGCGCCGTGGCGACCCGCCGCTGATCGCTGGCCGCCCGCGCAGCTTCCAGGCTTGCCTGCGCGAGCTGCTGCATGACCAGGGCGTTGCCATCGAGAAGAGAGACTCTCGCCAGGCCGATCAGCGCGTCCGCCTCGAGCGGCAAGTTTCGGCGCTCTCGGGCGATCGCCAGGCTTTCGGTGTGGAACCGGAGGGAGGGCTCCCGGTCGCCCTCGATGAACGCCAGGGTGCCGGCTCCGTATAGCGCCTTCGCTCGGGCCTCCGTGCGCTCCCCCCATTCCGAAGCGTCGAGCAGCCGGCCCAGCCAGTCCCGTCCTGGCTTGATCTTGCCGCGAGCCAGCCAGTACGGCCAGACGGCGCCGGCAAGGCCGAGGCCCTGCTCGGGGTCATGCTCGAGGGCCGAGGCCAGGGCGGTCTCCAGACGCTTCGATTCCCCGTCAAGGCGGTCGAACCAGGCCTCAGGAGACGGCCCCCTCAACGTGGCTTCGGCGTCGAGTATTTCGGCGATCAGCGGTTCTTCCACGGGCTCCTACTGTGGCGGAATAGCAGCCGTGATGCATCGCTTCTAGCTGGCATGGAAAACCTCAAACACCTCGATGGACCGACTTTCGAGGCCGACGTGCTTTCGGCCAGCCTACCCGTGGTGGTGGATTTCTACGCCGACTGGTGTCCCCCGTGCCGGATGATGACCCCCGCGCTGGAGCGTCTGGCCGCCGAGTTCGAGGGCAAGCTGACGATTGGCAAGATCGATGTCGACGTCAACCAGGACATCGCCATCCAGTACGGAGTGATGGCCATGCCGACGCTGGCCCTGTTCAAGGATGGGAAGATGGTCGACCGCATGGTTGGCTTCCCGGGCAGCGCCAACCCGATCCGAGAGTGGATCGAAAAGCACGTCCCAGCCGCGGACAAGCCGGCCACACCCGCCGAAGCCAAACCAACCGCCTAAGCGTCAGCCACCAGCGCGGCAGGATTGGCTGAGTCCCCCCCGGCATTTTTGAGCGCTAGCGCGGCAGGGTTGGCCGGGGTCCCCCCGGCATTTTGAGCGCTAGCGCGGCAGGGTTGGCCGGGGTCCCCCCGGCCATAGCTTTGTCTGTCAGCCCTCGAAGCGCGGCCCGGAGTCGTCTTTGTCTAGAAACAAATCCCATCCATATACCGGAGGGTGGCAGCCGCGCGCGCAGCGCCCGGCGCTAGCGTGGCAGGGTTGGCCGGGGTCCCCCCGGCCATGACTTTGTCTCTATAGCTCCAAGCGTGGCGTGGAGAAACTAAGCCGTAATAAATCCAATCCCGGGAAGGAGAGCAGCCGGGCGCGAAGTGCCCGGCGATGAGGGGGAACCGACTGGTTCCCCCTCATAAGCGGAGCGAGGCCTACGGCCTCGCGAAGCGTCAGTGCCCCCACATCGCTCGTTCGGCATGCTGCACGGTCTCTGCCCCATGCTCGCCGGTGCGGATCCTGACTGCGTCCTCGATGTCCATGACGAAGATCTTGCCGTCCCCCACCTCGCCGGTGCGCGCGGCCACCGCCATCTTGTCGACCACCGTCTTGACGATCTCGGCCCGCATCACGGCTTCGATCTTCAACCGAGGTATCAGCGAGATGTGCACTGCGGTGCCTCGATATTTCTCGGTGTAGCCCCGCTGGGCGCCACACCCCTTGACCTCGGTCACGGTGACACCTGACACACCGCACTCGTCGAGCACGTCCTGCACTTCCTGCAGCCGCTCGTGACGAATGATCGCCATAACCATCTTCATGCTCGCGCCACCTCCCCGTGGGTCGGAACTTGTTCCTCCGAATGATGCGGGTTAACGGTGGGCGTGTCAGCGGGGCGGTAGATGCCGCCCGGCACCGGCATGAACGATTCGGGGTAGCCCCACATGCCGTGCTCGCTGATGTCGAGGCCGTCCATCTCTTCGCGCGCCGATACGCGAAGGCCGACTGTCTTCTTGATGATCCAGAACAGCGCAAAGCTGAGAACGAACACCGTCACGAACGATGCGGTGACAGCGATCGCCTGAGCGCCGAGCTGGTGAAAGCTGCCGGTGTAGAACAGGCCGCCCTGACCGACGCCGTTGAACTTGGCAAGCGCCGGGACCGTGAAGAGACCGCAGCTGAGAGTGCCCCAGATGCCTGCCAGCCCGTGGGCGGGCAGCGCCCCGACGGGATCGTCGAGGTATCTGTCGAGGGCAAGGACGCCAACCACCACGATCACACCTGCAACCGCTCCGATGACGATCGCAGCCCAGGGCTCGACGTAACCGGAAGGCGCCGTGATGGCGACAAGCGCGGCGATCGCGCCGTTGCCGATCATGCCGACATCCATCGTTTTGGTGACGAAATAGATGGTGGTCAACGCCGCAACCGCGCCAGCGGCCGCCGCAAGGTTGGTGACGACCACGACGTCAGCGAAGTGAAGGTTGGTGGCGTTGAGGGTGGAGCCCGGGTTGAAGCCGAACCAACCGAACCACAGGATGAGGACGCCGAGCTGTGCGAGCGGCATGTTGTGGCCCGGAATGGCGTTGGGCCTCTTCTTTTCGTACTTCCCAATGCGTGGACCGAGAAGGAGCAGACCTGCGAGGCCGGCCGTGGCTCCGGTCAGGTGCACCACGGTTGAGCCTGCGAAGTCCTGGCTCCCCAGCGTCGCCATGAGGAACCCGCCACCAAAGAGCTGGTGGCTGATCAGTGGATAGATGAAGGCGGCGAATGGAATGCCGAACAGGATGTAGACAATGAACTTGGTGCGCTCGATCATCGTCCCCCAGACGATGGCGAGGGAAACCGCGCAGAAAACAAACTCGAAGAACCATTTGGCCGAGGCGGGAGCCGTGCTGAACGCGAGCGCCGGCAGGTTCATGGCCGAGCCTGGGCTGAAGGTCGGGAAGAAGCCGCTTCCGCCGATGAAGGCGAATAGGCCGCCTGCGCCGAAGGCGAATCCAAACCCGACAGCCCAGTAGCTGATCGAGCTGACGCTGAGGTTCGTCACCACCTTGGCGACCACGGTGCCGACGTTCTTCATGCGGCTGAAGCCGACCTCGAGCATCGCGAAGCCGGCCTGCATGAACATGACCAAGCAGGCGGCGGTGATCACCCAGACTGTGTCGGCGGCGACTCCCGCGGCCTGCGTGGCCGTCGGGTCGTCGGCCAGAACGACGATTGGCAGCAAGGCGCCCAGGCCGGCCACGCCGGCCGCGATCGCGAGCACCCCCTTGCGCTTCATGAGCGCGCGCCCGAGCAAACGTACCGCTCCGGCGTCGCGTTCGGTGGTCAGCTGATGCTGGGAACCTGACAAAACTACCTCACCTCCCGGGCGAATCCCACGAATGACTGCGTGGGTCCAAAGCTAGGGCACGCCAGGCCGACTCGAAACGTGTGGTTGCGACGAGCGAGCCGCAGGGCTCTCGTGTAGGACGCACAATGCCCCATCGGCTGTGGATATCTTTTCTCGTGTCATCCACACGTGAAGAGGGGCTTTGGATTCGTGAGGGAGGACCGTGATCGGTAGCGTCCTGGCTTCCTACGATGGATGCCGAGCTCGTCAGATCAAATGAGGTTCAGGAGGGAGTGATGGCAGTAGAGACCAAGGCCGGTAGCAAGACCAGCCCGCGCGAGGTTATCGAACGCGCCAAGGCCGAGGGCGTCGAGGTGGTGGACGTCCGCTTCATCGATTTACCTGGCACGTGGCAGCACTTCAGCCTGCCGCTCGGCGAGCTGGATGTCGACAGCTTCAAGGAGGGCCTCGGATTCGACGGCTCGAGCATTCGCGGATTCCAAGCGATCGATGAGAGCGACATGCTGCTCATACCCGACCCCGACTCGGCGACCATCGACCCGGTTCTTTCGCACAAGACGCTCTTTCTGATCTGCGACGTCATCGACCCGATCACCCGCGAGCCGTACAGCCGCGACGGACGCTTCATCGCCAGGAAGGCCGAGGAGCACCTTCGCCGATCTGGCATTGCCGACATCAGCTACTGGGGCCCGGAAGCCGAGTTCTACCTCTTCAACTCGCTGCGCTTCGACCAGAACGCGCACTCCGGCTACTACTACATCGACTCTGAGGAAGGCATCTGGAACTCAGGCAAGAACTCCGAGCCGAACATGGCCTTCCGGCCGCGGCACAAGGAAGGCTACTTCCCGGTTCCTCCGACAGACAAGCAGCAGGATCTTCGCTCAGAGATCATGTTGAAGCTCATCGAAGCGGGCATCCAGGTCGAGGTCCAACACCACGAGGTTGGCACGGCCGGCCAGGCCGAGATCGACATGCGCTTCGACACGCTGACGAAGATGGGCGACAAGATGATGGTGTTCAAGTACGTCATCAAGAACGTCGCCGCGCAGCACGGTTACGTCGCGACATTCATGCCCAAGCCTCTGTTCCAGGACAACGGCTCCGGGATGCACATCCACCAGAGCTTATGGAAGGACGGACATAACCTGTTCGCCGACCTCAAGGGCTACGCAGGGCTGAGCGAGATGGCCGTGCACTACATCGGCGGCCTGCTCAAGCACGCGCCTGCTTTGCTTGCGATTTGCGCACCGACCACCAACTCCTACCGGCGCCTCGTCCCCGGTTACGAAGCGCCGATCAACCTCGTCTATTCGAAGCGCAACCGCTCGGCTTGCGTCCGCATCCCGATGTACTCGACCAACCCGAAGACCAAGCGGGTCGAGTTCCGCTCGCCAGACCCGGCCGCCAACCCCTACCTGGCGTTCTCCGCTTGCCTGATGGCCGGCCTCGACGGGATCAGGAACAGGATCATGCCGCCTGAGCCGGTGGACAAGGACATCTACGAGCTCGATGGCGCCGAGAAGGCCAAGATCAAGTCGGTGCCAGGCTCTCTTGCCGAGGCGCTCAACGCGCTCGAGAAGGACCACGCCTTCCTGCTGGAGGGCGACGTGTTCACCAAGGACGTCATCGAGACCTGGATCGACTACAAGCGCAAGCGCGAGGTCGACCAGGTTGCTCTCAGGCCACACCCGTGGGAATTCATGCTTTACTCGGACGTGTAGCGGCGGTCTTCGACCGCCTTATGAGAGGGAACCAGTCGGTTCCCCCTCATCGCC
>DASXNH010000141.1:0-2693 GCA_036495195.1 Candidatus Dormiibacterota bacterium | reverse complement strand
AATGGTGTCCCGCCCCAGCATATCCCCGGAGTCGTCACCAGGGCCTGCACCTTGTCCCGCACGTTTTGATTCGCGGCGTCCAGCGCTGGCATAATTCGTGCGGACCTGCGAATTCCGTGAAACGGCGTAACGTTCAGGAAGCATTCATTGGTGAGCCAACGGGCGATCCGACGCAGTCGCTCGACAATTATGCCGATGGCGACGAAGCGGTCGACATCAGCGTTCGCGGCGGTATGATCCAGTTGCTTGTGCCGTCGGGAACGGCTGACGATGCCGTGTTCGAGGCGCATACGTTTTTGGGTGGCGAGCTGGAGCTCGAGGACGGCCGCATCTTGTCGTTCCAGATTCAGGATGGCGCCGTCGGCGCGCAGGCAGCCCTTGTGCAGCGGGTTGAACAGAACCGCAACGTCGGGCTGTCGAGTATTCCCGACGTGCCCAGCGGAGTGTAACTTGGCCGGCTCGCAGGCGACGAGAAAGGCCTTGAAAGGTCGGCTTGAGCACCCTGCCGCCGCGAAACTGCGACGAAAAGCGTGGTTCGGCGGCTCGATTGCAGGCCGAACTGCACATCGCCTGGTCTCGGCGCGCGAGCGGCGATCATGGCGAGCCAGACGGATACCACGGATCTGGCGAGAAGTCGACGGGACTGAGCCCGACAACCTGTTGTGATCACCTGGTCAGGGCGCCCTGTCAGAGGTAGTCTGTGCCATAGAACCCCGGCGTCGTGGCACTGCGTACCCAGGAACCATTCAGGTGCACCGTCGCACTGGTGTTGTCGACGATCCATTCGTTGGCCAACGCAGTTGGCGCGTTCGGATACAGGCTCAGCACGGCAAACACGCCGATGATGAGCGCGCGCACTGGCATTGGGAGCGATACGCGAAGGATAGAGCCATTCAAGTCCAGCATGCCGGCTGACGTGCAGAGTGCGGGCCGACCTCCAAGTTGAGACTCGTGTTTGGTGGACCACGCGCGTTAGTTAGGGCCATCACCGGCGTCAGAGGACGTGATCGTTGAACATCATCAGATCGCACACGCACAGGCCCAGCCTGCCAAGCCCCGGCAGGCGGGGCGACGACAGGTCCAGTCAAAGGTGGGACCGTTTCTGATCAGAGACCTACTGTTGACGTGCGTGAGTCTTCTCAAGGTGCCAACTTGTCGGCGGCCGGCGAGGGTGAGCTATAACCGGAAGTTGTGGATTGGGGCTCGGGTGAGGAGCGCGGCGTACCCTCCTGGTTGTTGAAGCCGGACGGCGTCAAGCCGTCCAAAGAGAGGTACGCCGCAATGTTGAGAATAGTCGCTTCGGACCTGGCCGAACAGGACGCGCTGAGGCTGGACCTCGATGCGCTGGTGCGCGAGGGCGCTCGCCGCATGCTGTTGGCGGCGCTCAAAGCCGAGGTCGACGAGTATGTGGCCCAGCACGCCGAGCACCGCGACCAGGCTGGACACGCGCTCGTCGTCCGTAACGGGGTCAGCGAGCCGCGGAAAGTGACGACGGCCGCCGGCGAGCTGGAGATCCAGACACCACGTGTCCACGATCGACGTGAAGGCCGGCGCTTCACCAGCGCCATCCTGCCACCCTGGGCACGCCGCTCGCCGAAGGTCACCGAAGTGTTACCAGTGCTGTACCTGCGCGGCATCTCCACCAAGGACTTCGAGCCGGCCCTGGCCGAGTTCTTCGGCAGCGAGGCTGGGCTGAGCGCGTCGACGATCCAGCGCCTGACGCGCGAGTGGGCCTCTGAGTTGGCAGGCTTTCAACAGCGTGACTTGAGCCAGGTCGACTACGTCTATCTGTGGGCCGACGGCGTCCACTTCAACATCCGCCTGGAGCAGGAACGGCTGTGCTGCCTGGTGCTGATCGGCGTGCGGGCGGATGGGCACAAGGAACTGGTGGCTGTCGGCGACGGCTATCGGGAGTCGACCGAATCGTGGTCCGAGCTGCTGCGCGATCTCAAGCGGCGCGGCATGGGCGCACCGGTGCTCGCCATTGGTGATGGAGCGCTCGGTTTCTGGGGTGCGCTGCGCGAGGTGTTCCCCGACAGCCGTGAACAGCGCTGCTGGGTCCACAAAATCGCGAATGTGCTGGATGCTGTGCCAACCAGCTTGCAGCCGAAGGTCAAAGCGGCGCTACACACGATCATGAACGCCGAAAATAAGGAAGCCGCCGACATGGCGATCGATCAGTTCGAGGCGACCTACGGCGCCAAGTACCCTAAGGCCGTCGACAAGGTGGTCAAGGATCGGGAGGTGTTGCTGACGCATTTCGACTTCCCAGCCGACCACTGGGTCCATTTGCGGACCACCAACGCCATCGAGTCCACGTTCGCCACCGTGCGGCTGCGCACCAACAAGACGAAAGGATCCGGCAGTCGGACCGCAGGACTGGCGATGGCCTACAAGCTGCTGGACGCTGCCCAGGCACGCTGGCGCTGTGTCAATGCACCCCACCTGGTCGCACTCGTTCGTGCTGGGGCGACCTTCGTGGACGGACTGATCATTGAGCGCGAAGACCAGCGCTACGCCGCGTGACCTTCACTCCAGCCCGGTCCACAACATTTGCAAATTTCTGGGCGAGGGTTAGACCGCCGGCACAGGTTCTGCGTAGGTTCGCGTATGCCTGAAGTCGGTCTCGGAGCAGCACTTGAGCGATTTGAGTTGGCAGATCACGGTGAGGACTATTGCGTCATCGACATCGT